>JBBQWH010000020.1:0-31832 GCA_038210785.1 Sphingomonadales bacterium
GACAAAGCCCCCCTGCTTCCGCCGCCTGAGCCTTTGACATGCGGCTTTCGCCCTTTCGGCAACCGCGACGTCAGGCCCTATTTCGGCTCGACCCATCCGATCGAGCCATCGGCACGCCGGTAAACCATATTATGGCGCCCGGTGCCAGCGTTTTTGAAAAACAGCGCGGTGGTGTGGCGCAGGTCCATCATCATCACCGCGTCGGCGACGGTCGCGGTGGGGATGTCAACGCGCGTCTCGGCGATCACCAGCGGAGCATCGGCAATCACCTCCTGCTCCTCGTCCTCCTCGACCGCAAAGATGGTATAGGCAGCTTCTTCCTCGGCGCGTGAGTGACTGGCCTGTTCATGGCGATCGGTCAGGCGGCGCTTGTAGCGGCGCAGCTGCTTCTCGATCTTGGTCGCAGCATCATCGAGCGCGACATGCGCATCCTGCGCTGAGCCTTGCGCCTTGAGGATCAAGCCCTGCATCACATGGGTGATGATGTCGCAGGTGAAGGCGCCCGCCGGGGCCTTGCCGAAGGTTATGTGGGAGGACAGAGCGCGATCAAAGTATTTCTCGACAATCGTGCCGAGCCGCTGTGCTGCATGTTCCTGCAAGGCCGCGCCAGTAGCCACTTGGTGGCCAGAAATCCGAATATCCATTGTGTTTCAGTCCTCTCGTCGATGATGAGGATGCCAGGTATAGGCAGTGGGCCGCGCGAAAACTTCAGCGGGTCCAGATCGCATTGGCGATCCCGGCGATAAATGCGCGGTGACTTTCCAGTTCCTCCGGGCTGGCAACATGAGGGCGAGGTTCACGCCGCAGCCGGGCGGCGGCGGGGCGGTGCCAAGGGGCGTTGGCGGCGCTTGGTGCATGGGCTTGGGAATCGCTGCCGGCACCCACCAGCCCGAGCCCGATCTGACGC
The DNA here is from genome assembly GCA_038210785.1 of Sphingomonadales bacterium. Taxonomy (GTDB): domain Bacteria; phylum Pseudomonadota; class Alphaproteobacteria; order Sphingomonadales; family Sphingomonadaceae; genus Erythrobacter. The sequence continues at coordinate 908 of JBBQWH010000020.1, forward strand.
CCTCCGGTGAGTTCGACATAGACCTGCGCGAGCAATTCAGCATCGAGCAGCGCGCCGTGCTTGACCCGGTGCGAACGGTCAATGCCGTAACGGGTGCATAGCACATCGAGCGAGAGCTTGGCGCCGGGATGCCGCTTGCGTGCGATCGCGACAGTATCGACCATCCGATCAAGGTTGATGGGTGTGCGCCCGATCAACGCGAGTTCGTTGTTAAGGAAGCCGAAATCGAACCCGGCATTATGTGCCACCAGCGGCGCATCGCCGAGAAATTCCAGCAATTGATCCACCTCTTCGCCAAACCGCGATTTGGTGGCGAGGAATGCTGCCGATAGCCCGTGCACCCGCTCGGCTTCGGGCGGCATATCGCGTTCGGGGTTGAAATAGGCGTGGAAGCTGCGGCCAGTTTCCACCCGGCCGATCATTTCGATGCAGCCGATTTCCACCATGCGATCGCCGGATTTGGGATCAAGCCCGGTGGTTTCGGTGTCGAAGATTATTTCTCGTGTTTGGGGCGACATTTGCATGACTATCGTCCGATGCTGCGTTGGTTGCAAGGGCTGCCTGAAATCAAAATGACGCAATCAAAGCGAAGCAATCAAAGCGAAGCAATCAGCGCGGTGACGGCAGCACGGGTTCCGGCAAGGCTGGTGCCGGTGTCGATCACGTGATCGGCGCGGGCGCGCTTGTCCGTATCGTGCAGTTGCAGGCTGACGATTTGCGCAAATTTTTCTTCGGTCATGCCGGGGCGGGCGAGCACGCGGGCGCGTTGCACTGCCTCGGGGGCGGACACCACCACGATGGTATCGACCGCCGCGTGCCCGCCGCGCTCGAACAGCAGCGGAATGTCAAACACTACCGCGCGCTTGCCGTGGTGCTGTTCAAGGAAGGCAGCGCGCTTGGCGGCGACTGCGGGGTGGACGATGGCCTCCAATCGCGCGAGCGCGGCTTTGTCGGCGAACACCTGCTGGCCGAGCCGGTCGCGCTCGACGCCTTGTGGTCCAGTCGATCCGGGAAACAGGGCCTCGATCGCCTGGACCAGCTCACCGCCCGGCCCTTGCATCGCGCGGACCTCGGCATCGGCGTCGAACACCGGGATTTCCGCGTCTGCAAACATCGCGGCAACGGTGGATTTGCCCATGCCGATCGATCCGGTGAGGCCGATGATCTTGGGGCGAGTCATTGGCCGAGAACCCGGCGCAGTTCCTCGTCATGCTCGCGCGGGGCGGACTGACCGAAAAACTTCTCGAACGCCGCTGCCGCCTGCCCGATCAGCATCGACAGCCCGTCGATGGTGCGATGGCCCTTGTCCCGCGCTCCTGCGAGAAACGCCGTTTCGAGCGGGGCGGTGACGATGTCGTAGGCGATGGAGCCCGGCGGAGCATGGCTCCAATCGAAGACGAGCGGCGGCTGGCCCTGCATCCCCAAGGACGATGCGTTGATGATGAGATCAAGACACGCTTCGCGGTCGTCGAAGACAAAATCGGTCGGGTCGGCGAAGTGGGCGAGGTCTATGGCGTGGTGCTCGCCCTTGGGCGCGAGTTCACCCAGCAGCGCGCGCGCCTTGCCGGGATCGCGGCCTGCGACCACCAGTGTGAAGCCCTTGTCCGCCAGCGCGGCAATGATCGCCCGCGCCGCGCCGCCGGTACCCATGATCCGCGCCATACGGAAATAGTGGGTAGCGCCAAGATCGGCGACCAGTGGTTCGAGGAACCCCGCCGCATCGGTGTTGGCCCCCGCCAGCGCGCCATCGCCCTGTCGGATGACCATGTTCACCGCGCCGATGGCGCGCGCATGCTGGTCGATCCGGCCGAGCAGCGGCATCACCGCCTGTTTGTGCGGCATGGTGACATTGCACCCGCGCCAATCGCGATCTGCGCGGCGGACTGCGAGGTATTCCGCCAGTTCCTCTGATCGGATGTGGCAGGTGCGGTACTCGGCTTCGATCCCCAGCTTACCGAGCCAGAAGTTGTGGATGGCAGGCGATTTCGACTGCGCGATGGGATCGCCGATCACCTCCGCATAAGCCTGTCCTGAATCTTGTCGAAGGAGCTGGGTCATGAGCGCAGTACCCCCGCCTCACGCAGCGCAGCCAGCAGCGGCAGCAGCGGCATCCCAAGCACGGTGAACTGATCGCCCTCGATTTGCTCGAACAGCTGCACCCCCGGGCCTTCAATGCGGAACGCACCGACAGTGTGGCCGATAGCGGGCCATTCAAGGCTGAGATAATGCGCGATGAAATCTTCCGACAAGGCGCGCACCTTGAGCCGCGCAAGGCTGGCATGGCTCCATTCGCACCCTGCGACCGATCCGTCAGCACGCACGAGCGCCGCTGCGCTATGGAGCTCCATCACCCGGCCCGAGAAGAATCGCAGATGCTCGCCCGCTTCCTCGACCGAACGCGGCTTGTCGAACCGGCGGCCGTTCACCACCACCAGCGAATCCGACCCCAACACCAGCGCACCCGGGTGCAACGCCGCAACCGCCGCCGCCTTGGCAACGCTCAGCGCCTCGGCCACCTCAGCAGGGGCGGCGCCCGCCAGCCCCGCCTCCACCGAACGCTCATCGATGTCGGCAGGCAGCGCCTCATAGACGACCCCAGCGGCATCGAGCATCGCCCGGCGCGAGGCTGATTTGCTGGCGAGGATCAGGCGCGGCGGCGGGGCGGCGCTCATATCGGCTTCCCCACTCCGCCCTCGCTCGCGGGCTTACGGCCGCGTTCCTGGGCCAGCCGGATGATCGCCGCTGCAGTTTCCTCGATCGAGCGGCGCGTGACGTCAATCACCGGCCAGCCATTATCGCCAAACATCCGCCGCGCAAATTGCAGCTCGACCTTGACCCGGTCGGTATCGACATAGGCGGTCTCGGTCGCCTCGTTCAGCGACAACAAGCGGTTGCGGCGGATCTGCACCAGCCGTTCGGGGCTGGTGGTCAGCCCGACCACCAGTGGATGGCGCAGCCCGAACAGCGCAGGCGGCGGCGGGCTTTCGACCACCAACGGAATGTTGGCGACTTTGTAGCCGCGATTGGCGAGGTAGATCCCGGTCGGTGTCTTGGACGAGCGCGACACGCCGACCAGAACGATGTCGGCCTGCTCCCACTCCTCGTGGCCGATCCCGTCATCATGCGCGATCGTGTACTGGATCGCATCAACCCGCTTGAAATAGCTCTCGTCCATCATGTGCTGGCGGCCCGGGCGGCCGCGCGCCTCCTGCCCAAGCTGGCTTTCGAGCGCGGCGGTCACCTGATCGAGCACCGGCACCGCAGGCAGGCCAAGATGGCGGCAATGCTCCTCCAGCCGCTTGCGAGTTTCCGGGTTCACCAGCGTATAGAGCACCAGACCAGGGTGCGCGGCGAAATCGGGCACGATCCGGTCAAGATGCTGGAGCGAGCGCACCATCGGCCAGAAATGGCGGTTGACCACGGGGTTATCGAACTGCGCGAGCGCCGCCTTAGCGATCATCTCCAGCGTTTCGCCGGTCGAATCCGATACGAGATGGAGATTGAGCCGGTTCATCGATTCGATCGCTCGCCGCGTCTCCCGGGGGCTGTGGACAGAGCGCCGCATAAACCACGGGAGAGGGCGGCGGACAAGCAGGGGAGCAATTTTCATGCCCGCTGACAGCCGGTTCGCAAGGGTATTTGCCCACACGGGACAAGTGTTGTCGACAGGCTGGGAAGAGTGGGGATAAAGCCCGCTTGACGTCCAACCCTTGCGGATTCGATGGGGGCATCGGCGCATTTGAGGCTGGGGGTAATCAGGCAGGGGCCGGTAATTCCCAGTATCCACAGGACCAACTAACACCATCAACCCTATTATAATTTGATTTGATTTGTTTAAAGGAACTCTATGCCTGGTCCATTGCTCGATACGCTCAAAGGTGTCCGTCAGGACGTTCCTCCCATCTGGCTGATGCGCCAAGCCGGGCGCTATCTGCCTGAATACCGCGAACTTCGCGCCGAAAAGGGCGGATTCCTCGCTTTGGTTTACGACAGTGAGGCCGCAGCCGAGATCACCGTGCAGCCGATCCGGCGGTTCGAGTTTGATGGCGCGATCCTGTTTTCCGATATCCTGATCGTGCCGCACGCGATGGGGCAGGGGCTGACCTTTGCAGCGGGCGAGGGGCCGCACCTATCGCCGACGCTGCTCGAAGCCGGACTGGACTCCTTCACCCCGGCCTTCGAACGGTTCGAGCCGGTGTACGAGACCGTGCGCCGCACCCGCGCGCTGATCGGGCCGCAGGTCACGATGCTCGGCTTCGCAGGCAGCCCGTGGACCGTGGCGACCTACATGATCGCGGGCGAAGGCTCGAAGGATCAAGGCCCGGCGCGGCTGCTGGCGTACCGCGATCCTGCGCATATGCAGGCGATCATCGATGCCATCATCGACGTCTCGGTCACCTATCTGCGCGGCCAGATCGATGCCGGAGCAGAAGCCGTGCAATTGTTCGACAGCTGGGCCGGGAGCCTTGCGCCCGACCAGTTTGAAAAGTGGGTCGTTGCGCCGAATGCTGCGATCACTGCGCAGCTCAAGCAATCGCACCCCGATACCCCGGTGATCGGCTTTCCCAAGGGCGCAGGGGCCAAGCTGCCCGCCTATGCGCGCGAAACCGGGGTCGATGCCGTCGGTCTCGACGAGACACTCGATCCCGCTTGGGCCCACGCCAGTTTGCCCGCCGGAATGCCGGTGCAGGGCAACTTCGATCCGCTGCTGCTCGAAGCGGGCGGCCCGGTTATGGCGGAGCGGCTGCGCACGATTATCGCGGCGTTCGAAGATCGTCCGCACGTTTTCAATCTCGGCCACGGAATCGGACAGTTCACCCCGATCGCGCATGTCGAGGAACTGCTTGCCGAGTTGAGAGGCTGATCATGCAAGACCTGCTGTTGTCGATCTATCAATTCCTCAAGGCGGGGCATGTGATCTTCATGGTGTTCTGGCTTGCCGGGCTGTTCATGCTGCCGCGCCAGTGCATCTACATGCTCGACCATGCGCCCGGGTCCGAGGGCGAGGCCAAGTGGGCTGACCGGATGAGCAAACTGCGCAAGATCATCTTGACCCCGAGCATGATCATCGTCTGGGTGCTGGGGCTGGCAATGGCCTATGCCGGGGGGCATTTCGCGTTTGGCTGGCTCCACGTCAAGCTGACGCTGGTGTTGGCGCTGACCGGCTACCATGGCTGGCTGGTGGCGCAGGCCAGAAAGATGGCGCGCGGCGAGCGGCCGCTTACCGAAACCCGGCTCCGGATGATTGGTGAAGTCCCCGGGTTGTTGCTCGTGGTGATCGTCGCACTGGTCTATCTCAAGCCGTTCTAGGGCGCGCAATCGGCGATTGACCTTGCCCGGTACCGCTCCTATCTTGCGCCTTTCTATCCGGTAACCGGAGCGATACCCGCTCCACCAGGTCTGCTTTCTCCAAGCCCAGTCTTGCCAGCCCGCGCAGAATTTCCTCGGCGCAGCTGCAAGACGCTTCTTGTCCGCAAGAGGCACTGACCGTCCGGCCACTCCTGCTTTCGGAAATACACAATGCATCTCAAAGACCTCAAGCGAAAGACTCCGGCCGAACTGGTCGCGATGGCCGAAGAACTCGGTGTCGAGGGTGCCTCGACCATGCGCCGTCAGGATCTGCTGTTCAGCATCCTGCGCGAATTGGCCGAGGACGAGGAATACGAAGAAAAAATCATGGGCATCGGCACCATTGAGGTGCTGCAGGACGGTTTCGGTTTTCTGCGCTCCCCCGAGGCGAATTACCTTGCCGGGCCCGATGATATCTATGTCTCGCCCAACCAGGTCCGCCGCTGGGGCCTGCGGACCGGCGACACCGTCGAAGGCGAAATCCGCGCTCCGCGCGAAGGCGAACGCTATTTTGCGCTGACTACGCTGGCCAAGGTCAATTTTGACGATCCCGACGCGGTTCGCCTGCGCACCAATTTCGACAATCTGACCCCGCTGTATCCCGATAAGAAGCTCAACCTCGACACGCTCGATCCGACGGTCAAGGACAAGAGCGCGCGCGTCATCGACATCATCGCTCCGCAGGGCAAGGGCCAGCGCGCGCTGATCGTCGCCCCGCCGCGCACCGGTAAGACGGTGCTGCTCCAGAACATCGCCAAGGCGATCACCGACAACCACCCCGAGGTATTTCTGATCGTCCTGCTGGTCGATGAACGCCCCGAGGAAGTCACCGACATGCAACGCAGCGTCAAGGGCGAAGTGATCTCCTCGACCTTCGACGAGCCCGCCAACCGCCACGTCCAAGTCGCTGAAATGGTGATCGAAAAGGCAAAGCGACTGGTCGAGCACAAGCATGACGTGGTGATCCTGCTTGATTCGATTACGCGCCTAGGCCGCGCTTACAACACCGTGGTGCCATCATCGGGCAAGGTGCTGACTGGCGGCGTCGATGCCAACGCGCTGCAGCGGCCCAAGCGCTTCTTCGGTGCGGCGCGCAATATCGAGGAAGGCGGAAGCCTTTCGATCATCGCCACCGCACTGATCGACACCGGCAGCCGGATGGACGAGGTCATCTTCGAAGAGTTCAAGGGCACCGGTAACTCGGAAATCGTCCTCGATCGCAAGGTTTCCGACAAGCGCATCTTCCCCGCGCTCGATGTCGGCAAGTCGGGCACTCGCAAGGAAGAGCTGCTGGTCGAGAAGGACAATCTTTCCAAGATGTGGGTGCTGCGCCGCATCCTGATGCAGATGGGCACCGTAGATGCGATGGAATTCCTGCTCGACAAGATGAAGGATTCCAAGACCAACGAGGATTTCTTCAATACCATGAACCAGTAAGTTTGTGGTGAACGGGCTTGGGGTCGGCCCGGACGAACAGGCTTGGAAGGACGGGGTTTGTGCTTAGCCAGTATCTCTATATCAGCACCGCGCCGACGCTGCCGCGTAAGGAAGTGGATGCCATCCTCGATGCCAGCGCACGCAACAATCCGGCGCGCGGGATAACTGGGCTGCTGTTGTTCAACGGTCGCAATTTTCTCCAGCTGCTCGAGGGTGAGGAGGGCGAAGTCACGGCACTGATGGAAACCATCACCGCCGACCCGCGCCACTCTGGCGTTTCGGTGCTCGACCGGCGCGAGATCGGCGAACGCACCTGCCCCGATTGGGCGATGAAGCGGGTGCTGATCGCGGAAAGCATTGAAAGCCGCCGCGAAATGCTCGGACGCGATCTGCCCGATGCGCTCGACCCTGAAGTTCGCAAGATGATCGTGAACTTCGCGGTGCTGAACTAGCTTTTTTCGGTCGCAGACTGGTCAACCATCACTTCACAAATTGCCTCGGGAACGGAACAGGCAAGCCTGCTTCGGATATTCTTTATCCCAGATGCTCGGCGAAAAAGGCGGCAGTGCGGCTATCGGCCAGCTGCGCGGCGTCTTGGTTGCGGCGCAGGCCAGCCTCGGTCGCAAACCCGTGATCGAGCCCCTCGTAATCGATCAGCGTCACGCGTGGGTTATCGTCCAGCCCGGTGTGCATCGCGGCCTGTGTTTCACGTGTAACAAATCCATCCGCTGTGGGGATGTGCAGCAGCAGCGGATGCGCAATTGCGTGCTTCTCTCCCAGCAGTCCGTCGATTCCGACCCCGTAATACCCGACAGAAGCGTCGATATCGGTGCGCGCTGCGCTCATGAACGCGAGCCGCCCGCCGAGGCAATATCCCACGCAGCCGACACGGGCCACGCCGAGCGTGCGGCGGACATGGTGGATGGTCGCCTCGATATCGCGGACACCCGCATTCTGATCGAACTGGCCGAACAGGCCAAGAGCACGCTGGAATTCGGGCTCGATATCGGGATCAAGGACGATGCCCGGTTCGATCCGCCAGAACAGATCGGGCGCGACCGCGAGATAGCCGTCCGCCGCCAGCTTATCGCACTTGCTGCGGATGCCGGGGTTCACCCCGAAGATCTCCTGAATGACGATGATCGCGGCCCGGGGCGTGTTTGCGGGGTGGGCAATGTAAGCGCCGAAACTGTTGTCACCTTCGAGCGTCGGGATGGCGGCGTTGGGGCTCATGGGGGCTTTCTCCTGGATCGCGGGGGGCTTTGCGTGGTCTATCGCTTGCCTTGCTGGGCTGCCACCCCCAAATGACAGGGGAGCGACCGCGAGAGGAGACCCGGGCCATGAAGATCAACATCGAAATCGAATGCACCCCTGAGGAAGCCCGAAACTTCATGGGGCTTCCCGATGTCAGTGCAGCCAATTCTGTCTATGTCGATACGATTGCCAAAGCGATGCGCGGGGTTTCCAATCCCGAACAATTGCAGGAATATGCCTCCGCGCTCGCGCCAATGGGACAGGTCGGGCTCAAGCTGTTCCAGAGCTTTGTCGAAGGCGGGATGAAGGCCGCCTCACGCGGGAGCGAGGGCCCGAAGGCGTCCGATTGATCCTGCTGCGATGAAGGACACCCCGACGATCTTTGCGCTGTCGAGCGGCGCGCCGCCGTCTGCGATCGGCGTGATCCGGGTGTCCGGCCCGCAGGCTGGCGCGGCGCTGGCGGCGCTGGCGGACCGGGTTCCGAAACCGCGGCGGGCATCGCTGGCCAAGCTTCGCGACGCAGCTGGCGCACCGCTGGATGAGGCGCTGGTGCTTTGGTTTCCCGGCCCGAACACCGCAACGGGCGAGGACCTCGCCGAGCTCCACTGCCACGGCGGACGCGCGGTGATTGCGGCGGTGGAGGCCGCGCTGGCGGCGCTCCCCGGTCTGCGCCGAGCCGAGCCGGGCGAATTTACCCGCCGCGCGTTTGCCAATAGCCGGATCGATTTGGCTGAGGCTGAGGGGCTGGCCGATCTGCTCACCGCTGAGACCGAACTTGCGCGTGCCGCCGCGCTCGCCAACGCAGGGGGTGCGTTGTCGCGGCAGGTCGAAGGTTGGCGGGAGCGGGTGCTGGTGCTGTCAGCCGAGGTCGAAGCCGCGCTGGACTTCTCTGATGAAGAAGACGCGGGGGGCCTGCCCGAATGTTTCACGTGGAACATTGCCGCTCTGGTGGGGGAACTGGGCGCATGGCTCGCCCGCCCGCGATCCGAGCGCCTTGGAGAAGGCTTCCGCGTGGTGCTTGCCGGGCCGCCCAACGCGGGCAAATCGACGCTGTTCAACGCTCTGGTGGAAAGCGAGGCGGCGATCACCTCGCCGATTGCCGGAACCACGCGCGATATAATCGAACGGTCGGTGGCGATTGGCGGCGTGCCATTCACATTCGTCGATACCGCCGGGCTGCGTGCGGTCGAGAAGGGAGCTGAGGCTGACGAAATCGAGGCGATCGGAATTGGCCGGGCGGAGGCTGAGCTGCTGCGCGCTGATGTGGCGTTGTGGCTGGGGGCAGAGGGCGCGGGGCCGGAAGGGGCGTGGGAGATTGCTGCTCAGGCGGATCGGGCGGAGTTCGTGCCCAAGGTGGCTGCACGGTTTCAATTGTCGGCGGCGAGCGGGGCGGGGCTTGCGGCGTTGAAATTGGGCCTGGTCGAAACGGCACGCGCGGCGCTGCCCAAGCCGGGCGAGGCTGCGCTTAATGCCCGTCAGCATGCGCGGCTGTCAGAAGCGGCGGAGGCCTTGGCTGCAGCGGGGGCACTCGGCGATTCGCTGTTGATCGCCGAGGAACTGCGCCGCGCTCGGCTTGCGTTCGATCGGCTGATCGGTCGGGCGACTACCGAGGACATGCTCGACGCGCTGTTCGGGCGGTTCTGTATCGGCAAGTGAGCGCAGCGCGCTGGACGCAAAATGTTTCACGTGAAACATTGTGCAGCGATGCGGTTCAAAGCGCCCCGAAATGTTTCACGTGAAACATTGAGCCCCGCGAATCATCTTTGACGATCCGGCCTTCACGCCCTATCTGGCGCGCCATGCATTCTCTCGATGTCCTTATTATCGGCGGTGGTCACGCCGGGGTCGAAGCTGCCTGTGCAGCGGCACGGATGGGTGCGCGCACGGCATTGGTGAGTTTCGACCTCAGCGCCATCGGCGCGATGAGCTGCAATCCGGCGATCGGAGGGCTGGGTAAAGGCCATTTGGTGCGCGAGGTCGACGCGCTAGACGGCGTGCTGGGCCGCGCGGCGGATGCGGGCGCGATCCATTACCGAATGCTCAACCGCTCCAAGGGCAGTGCCGTATGGGGCCCGCGGGTGCAGGCCGACCGGGTGCGATTCAAGGCTTCGGTGCAGCAGATCGTGCGCATGCAGGCAAACTTGACGCTCATCGAAGGTGAGGCGGCGGCGCTGGTGCTGGCGGGCGGCCGCGTCGCTGGGATAGAGCTGGCGGATGGCACCGTGTTTCACGTGGAGCGCATCGTGTTGTGCACCGGCACATTTCTCGGCGGCGTGCTGTTCCGGGGTGAGGAACGCTTTGAGGGCGGACGCATCGGGGAGAATTCCGCCAGGCGCCTCGCCGCGCAGTTGCGCGGGGCCGATCTGCCAATGGCACGGCTCAAGACCGGCACGCCGCCGCGGCTTGACGGACGGACCATCGACTGGGCGGTGCTAGAGGAACAGCCCTCGGATGGTGAGGCCTGGACGATGTCCCCGCTCACCCCGCGCCGCATCAATCCGCAGGTGTTCTGCGCGATCACCCGCACCACGCAGGCCGGGCACGACGCGATCCGTGCCAATCTCCACCGCTCGCCGCTATTCTCGGGCGCAATTGCGGCGGCTGGCCCGCGCTATTGCCCCTCGATTGAAGACAAGATCCATCGTTTCGGCGACCGCGAGGGGCATCAGGTGTTCCTTGAACCTGAGGGGCTGGATACGCCGATGGTCTATCCCAACGGGATCAGCACTTCGCTGCCCGCTGATGTGCAGGAGTTGGTGGTGCGAACCATGCCGGGCTGCGCGCGGGCCGCAATCGTGCAGCCGGGCTATGCGGTCGAGTATGACCACATCGATCCGCGTGCGCTGACCCCCGATTTGCAGCTGCGCGCGATCCCCGGGTTGTACTGCGCTGGGCAGATTAACGGCACCACCGGGTACGAGGAAGCGGCCGCGCAGGGGTTGGTTGCGGGGTTGGAAGCAGCAGCGGCGGCGCTCGGTACCGCCGCGCCTGCACTTGACCGGGCGAATTCGTACATCGCGGTGATGGTTGATGACCTGACCTTGCAGGGCGTGTCAGAGCCCTATCGGATGCTCACCGCCCGCGCCGAATACCGACTGCGGCTGCGCGCCAACAACGCTGCGACCCGCCTGAACGGTCTGGGCATCGCGGCAGGGTGTGTTGGCGCGGAGCGCCGCGCGTGGTTTGAACGCCGCGAGGACATCCGCAAAATGTTTCACGTGAAACATTCGGCTCCCGTCCACGCCCGCGCGCTGGCAGATGCTGGCCTGCCAGTGCGGCGCGATCTTGGCGAAAGGCCAATCAGCGAGTGGCTGCGGCATGATGGGGTCACGCTCGGTTCGCTCGCGCCGTGGATCGGCGATGTCACCGCACTCGATCCGCTGCTTGCCGAAGAAATGGCCGAGGATGCCGCATACGCGCCCTACCTTGCGCGGCAGGATAGCGAGCTGCGTGATCTACGGGCGAGTGAGGCGCTGCCGCTGGCGGCGGACTTCCCCTACACTGCAGTGCCCGGCCTCTCCAACGAGATGATCGAGCGCCTGTCAACAGCCGCGCCAGGAACGCTAGCGGCGGCGGGGCGGGTGGCAGGGGTAACGCCAGCCGCGCTCTCGGCCCTGCTGGTCCACGCGCGGCGATTAGCGAGCAGTGGACAGCGCGCGGCGTGATTGAGAGCGAGGACGAAGCCCGCGCCTATGTCGCCGGGCTGACCGATGCAGCGGGGATGGCGCGGCTCGAAGCCTTCGCCGCATTGGTGCTGGCTGAGAACCAGCACCAGAACCTGATCGCCAAGGCGACCGAAGCGCATATCTGGCAGCGCCACATTGCGGACTCGGCGCAGCTGCTCGAAAATGTTTCACGTGAAACATTGGGCGCCAATGCAGTCGGGCCGTGGCTCGATCTGGGCAGCGGTCCGGGGTTTCCGGGGTTGGTAATCGCCGCGCTGTGCCCGAACATGCCGGTGGTGCTGGTCGAATCGCGCGCACGGCGAGCGGCGTTCCTCGAAGCGTGCATCGCCGCGCTCGATCTGCCCAAATGCCGGGTCGAGGCCCAGCGCCTGGAGCGGGTCACGCCGTTCGCGGCCCGTGCCATTTCGGCGCGCGCCTTTGCGCCTTTGACCAAACTCCTCAGCTTGTCCGCACCCTTCTCCACAAGGCACACTGCGTACGTCTTGCCCAAGGGCCGCTCGGCAGCGCAGGAGTTAGAGACTGTGAAGCCGTCGATTCGAGCAATGTTTCACGTGAAACATTCCTTGACCGATCCCGAAGCTGGGATCATCGTCAAAGCCTGATACGCGCAAGGCGCAGGGATTCCACGTGAATGGGTCTGCGCGAAGGGGTAAACACCGCCATGCTCACCATCGCGATTGCCAATCAGAAGGGCGGAGTGGGTAAGACCACCACCGCGATCAATGTTGCCACTGCGATGGCCGCGACCGGGTGGCGCACGCTGCTGATCGACCTGGATCCGCAGGGCAATGCTTCGACCGGGCTGGGCGTCCACGCCGCCGCGCGCGAAGTGTCGAGTTATGATCTATTGGTCGATGAAGTTGCGCTCGCCAGTGCCATCATGCCGACCAGCATCCCGCGGCTTGATCTCGTCCCTGCGACAGTCGATCTCTCGGGCGCCGAGATCGAACTGGTATCGGTCGAGGGCCGCACCCACCGCCTGCACCGTGCGCTGGCGAATTATACCGGACACGAGATTGCCTTTATTGATTGCCCGCCCTCGCTTGGGCTGTTGACGCTGAATGCGCTGTGCGCCGCCGATACGCTGCTGGTGCCGCTGCAATGCGAATTTTTCGCGCTTGAGGGACTGAGCCAGCTGCTCCAGACCGTCGACCAAGTGCAGCAGCGCTTCAACCCCGATCTCGGGATCATCGGCGTGGCGCTGACGATGTATGACCGGCGCAACCGGCTGACCGATCAGGTGTCGGATGATGTGCGCGATTGCCTCGGCAAGCTGGTGTTCGAAACGGTAATCCCGCGCAACGTCCGCCTGTCCGAAGCGCCGAGCCACGGGCTCCCGGCGCTGATTTATGACCAGCACTGCACCGGCAGCCGAGCCTATATGTCGCTGGCGCGCGAGCTGATCGGGCGCTTCCCCGCTGAAAGACAGGCTGCATGACCGAAGATACCACTCAAATCGTTGAAATTGCTCAGGCTTCGCGCGGTGGCGCGGATAAGCCGCGGCGGCTGGGCAAGGGTTTGGGGGCGCTGCTGGGGGAGACCCGGCGCGAGGAGCCGCTGGTGCGGCGCGACGAAGATCTGGCCGAAGTTCCGGCAGCGGGAAGTTCGTCGCTGCGGATGCTCGCGCTGGCCGCGATCAAGCCGCTGCCGGGCAACCCGCGCAAGTATTTCGACGAGACTGCGCTCGATGAACTCGCTGCCTCGATCGCGGCGCGCGGCGTGATCCAGCCGATCATCGTCCGCCCCCATCCCGAGGGGCAGGGCTACCAATTGGTCGCAGGCGAGCGGCGTTGGCGCGCGGCGCAGAAGGCGCGGCTGCACGAGATCCCCGCGCTGGTGCGCACGCTCAGCGACCGCGAGGTGATGGCGCTGGCGCTGATCGAGAACCTCCAGCGCGAGGACTTGAATCCGGTGGAGGAAGCGCGCGCCTATCAGCGGCTTTCCGAAGAAGAGGGGATGATCCAGGTCGACATCGCCAAGATGGTCGAGAAATCGCGCAGCCACGTGGCCAATATGCAGCGGCTGATGAGCTTGCCCGAACCGGTGCTCGATCTGGTCGAGCAGGGCAAGCTCAGCGCCGGGCATGTGCGCGCGCTGATCGGGCGTGACGATGCGGTCCAGATCGCTCTCGTGGCGGTGGCCGAGGGGCTTTCGGTACGGGAAGTCGAACTGCTGACGCGCAAACCCGCCAAGCGCGAAAGCGCCGATACGCCTGATGCGCCCAGGCCCTACGCCCAAACCGCTGAAAATGCGGATATTCTTGCCGTCCAGCAGCACCTTGAGGAGTTCCTCGGGCTGGCTGTCAGGATCAAGCCGGAGACCGATCCGCGCAAGGGCACGATCACGATCCGCTATACCACACTCGATCAGCTTGATCTGGTGTGCCAGCGGCTTACCGGCGGCGACTTCTGACACGAAAAAGGGGAGCCGCGCGCATTGCGAACTCCCCTATTTGGTCGCGCAGGCCTGACGCTTAGCGGCGGCCCTTGATCATCTTTGGCGAGGGGCGCGGCGCCGGTGCCGGGATGATCCGCGCGGCGCCGGGGACAGTGTAGGTCTCGTAACGCTCGGTCTCGCGAACCACGACCTGCTGCTGCACCTCGGTACGCACGGGCACCAATACGACCTGCGCCGGCGGGGCGTAGGAATAGCCATAGCTGTACCCTGCTGGGTAGCCATAGCCATAGCCATAAGCCGAGCCATACGATGGGCCCGCCGCATAGGCCGGATAGGCGATCTCGCGGCTGGCGATCCGGGCGCCAGGGTAAGCGGCGGGCGTGCCATATTGCGACAGATAGCTGTCAAGCGCGGCTTCGCAGTCGTAGCGGCCCTCGTCGTCATCGCCATCGAACAGGCTGCCCAGCAATCCGCCGATCAGCCCGCCGCCGCCCACGCCGAGCACGGTGCCGAGCACGCGGTCACCCACTCCGGCGATCGCGTCACCGGCAAACCCGCCCGCAATCGCGCCGAGCAACCCGCCGATGATCAGTCCGGTGTCATCCTTGTCACGTCCGGCGGTGCGGCGCTTGCATTCATCGATCCATTGCTGACGCTCGAACACCGCAGGGGCGTAGCCGGGGGCGGGGGCATAGGCCGGTTGGGGGTAGCCTTGCTGCGGCACATAACCGCTGGGGTAGCCGCCAGTCTGCGCAGGCGCGCGGGCCTCTATCCGGCGGGTGCGTGTAATGGTTTCCACGCCGTCTGCAGAGGTCATCGTCTCTGTCATCTGCGTCGTCACCGGAGCAGTGCGATATTCCGCCGGGAGCGAGCGCATTTCGCTCTCACTCATCGGGGACAGCGGCGGCAGATCGTCGTAATTCTGCGCCTGCGCCAGCGCCGGGACAGCGAGCGCGAGCGCGGCGAGCGGAAAGATTAGCGGAAGGATCGGCAAACGGATCGACATGGGCAATTCCCCCTCGTGACAGCCGAATGCGGCCGATGGTTAGCAAAGCTTTACCACCAACGCCGCCGCGCGCCAAAGCGATGGTGATGGCGCTGTCCCGTTTCGGGCCGGTCGGGCGGGATAGCCGTAGCGCGCGGCTGTCAGATCCGTGCGGATAGGAGCGCCGCCAGCGCCTCGATCCCGGCTGCATCCTCCGCGGTGAAGCGGGCGGGCGCGGGGCTATCGCAATCGATCACTGCGATCACCGCGCCGCCGCGCAGCACCGGGACCACCAGCTCACTTGCGCTCGCCGCGTCGCAGGCGATGTGGCCGGGGAAGGCGTGGACATCCGCGATCCGCTGGGTCGTTTTGCTTGCCGCTGCCGCGCCGCACACCCCTGTGCCGAAGGGGATGCGGATACAGGCCGGACGGCCGACGAACGGCCCGAGCACCAGCTCGTCCGCTCCGCCGCCCTTCGCCGGAGCGACGCGGTAGAACCCCGCCCAGTTCAAGCCGGGCAGGAACTCCCACAAGAGCGCAGCGACATTGGCCATATTGGCAACTGCATCGGGTTCGCCTGCGGTCAAGGCATCGGCCGCGCCGAGCAATTCGCGGTAAAGCTCGGCAGAACCCGGCGCGGCATCGGGTTTGAAATCGTACATCGGCGTTCTTTCGTCGCTTGCCAGTTGCCGCCAGCGCGGCCCCGGCCTATTTGCTGCACATGGTCATTTTCCGCAAAATCGCAATCGCTCTCGGAATCATCATTGTGCTCGCAGGAGCGGCGTTCTGGTATCTCAGCCGGGGCGACATTGCCGATCTTTCGGTCGATGCGGTGGCCGGCATCGATCCGCAGCTTCAGGAAGGCGATCCGCAAACAGTTCCCACAGTGGAGATTGCCGATCCTGTGGGCTGGAAGGCGGACGAGGCGCCGACGCCTGCCAATGGGCTGGAGGTGGTGCGTTTTGCAGATGGGCTCGATCATCCGCGCACGCTGTTTGCGCTGCCCAATGGAGATGTGCTGGCAGCCCTCACCCGCGCGCCCGCCAAGGACAACAGGGATACCGGTATCATGACCCGGATTCGCGGTTGGGTCGAAGGGATGATGTTCGCCAAGGCAGGGGCAGGCGGCGAATCGCCGAACCAAATCGTGCTGCTGCGCGATACCGACGGCAATGGCAGCGCCGAAACGCAAAAGGTGATCCTTGAAACTGGGCTCAGTTCGCCTTCTGGAATGAGCTGGAAGGACGGGACGCTTTATGTAGCCAATCACAATGCCTTGCTGGCCTTCCCCTATGCGCTCGGCAGCGACAAGGTGACGGGTTCGCCCACCAAGCTGATGGACCTACCCGGCGGCGGCGGCCACTGGATGCGCAATCTCGAACTCTCGCCCGATGGCGCGAAGCTGTATGTGGCGGTTGGATCGGTCAGCAATATCGGCGAACAAGGGCTGAAGGTCGAGGAAGGCCGGGCGATGATCTGGGAGTACGATCTGGCAGCCAAGCGCCCACGGCAGTTCGCATCGGGCCTGCGCAACCCCAACGGCCTCGATTTCAGCCCCTGGACGGGCGAGTTGTGGACCACGGTGAACGAGCGTGACATGCTGGGATCGGACCTCGTGCCCGATTACCTCACCAATGTGCCGATCGGCGCGCAATATGGCTGGCCATGGATCTACTACAAGGACAAGCGCGATCGCCGGGTTGAGGCGCCGATGCCGCGCTTCCTCGATAGCTATGTCCGCAAGCCCGAATTCGCGCTTGGCCCGCACGTCGCGGCCTTGGGTATGGTGTTCAGCCGCGAGGGCAACCGGATGGGGACAAGCTTCGCCAGCGGGGCCTTCATCGCGCGGCACGGATCGTGGAACCGCAAGCCGGCCTCGGGCTATGACGTTGTGTTCGTCGATTTCGATGCGCGCGGCAACCCGGTCGGCAAGCCCAAGCCGGTGCTGACCGGGTTCCTTACGGGCGGCGGTACATCTCGCGGGCGGCCGACATGGGTCGAATGGGCAGGCGACGGCGCGCTGTTGGTGTCGGACGATACCGCCGGGATCATCTGGCGGGTGCGCGCCCCGGCATCCGCACCCGCGCCCGCGATCGCAGCGCTCCAGGGCGAACCGCTCCCCGTGGGCGAGTTGAAGGACCCGCGCGAGGAGTTCCAGGCCAATTATCTGCGCAAGCAGGCGGGCCAGAAACTCAACTAGAGCGTTTTTCCAGCGCGTCCTGCCAGTTCGGTGGCGAATTGGAGCGCGGTGCGGCCTGAGCGGTTACCGCGCGTAAGAGCGAAAGCGAGCGCTTCTTCGACACTGACGGTGAGGCCAAGCGTGGCGGTATAGCTGGCGAGGATTGCAAGATAGGTGTCTCTGTCCGCCGGGTGGAACCCCAGCGTCAGCCCGAACCGGTCGGCCAGCGCCAGCGCATCATCGCGCTCGTCGCGTTCGTGGAGCGCGGCGCTGGTATCCTCGCGTTCGACAATCGCGCGGCGGTTGGCAGTAACCGCGAGGCGGATGTGCGCGGGGCGCGGTGCGATCCCGCCGTCGAGCAGGCTGCGCAGGCTCAGCATTTCGGCTCGCCCATCCGCGCCAAAGCCGAGATCGTCGATGAATAGCAGGAAGGCGCGAGGCTTGCTCGCCAACATTGCGATCAGTGCGGGGAAGCTCGGGAGCGTGCCAGGGACGAGCTGGACCAGCGCCAATGCGCCGGGCTGCTGCGCCTGCACATCGGCGACGCCTGCGCGCACCAGCGCCGATTTGCCCATCCCGCGTGCGCCCCACAGCAGCACATCATGCGCCGCTGCACCGCTCGCAAGCCGGGCGCAATTGTTGCGCAGCGCGACTTTTTGCGCCGCAATCCCGTGCAAGCTGGCGAGCGGCAGCGCGTCGAGCACCGGCACGGCGCGTGCCTGTTCGCCATCCCAAATATAGGCAGGCGCACTCAGCCAATCGATCGGTGGCGGAGGCGGGGGTGCGAGCCGTTCGAGCGCGGCGGCGATCCGCTCGAGTGGATCGCCCCCGATTTCGCCGCCGTGCTCCATCTCAGCCGACCAGTGCGGCGGCGGGGACGGTGTAGAGTCCCTCTGCCCCCGCGGTCGCCCCTGCCTTGAGGCCCAAGGCTTCGGGGACGATCCGGTCGAGGAAGAACCGCACCGTCACCGGCTTGGTCGCTACAAGTTCAGGCGCGGCACCTGCCGCGACTGCCTCGCCCTGTTTCATCAACTGCCACCCGGCGACCGTCACGGCCGCCATGGTGCAGAACGGGACGCTCCCCGCCAGGCGATCATCGAGGCTCGCGTCGTCGCGCATCCAGCGGGCGACGTTAGCGCAATCGCGGGCAAGGGCCGAAAGCGCGAACTCGTCAGCGGCGTCCCGCGCGATGGTTTCAAACAGCGCGATCATCGCCTCACCGCCCTCGAGCCCGAGCTTGCGGGTCACAAGGTCGCCCGCCTGAATGCCATTGGTGCCCTCGTAGATCGGTGCGATCCGGGCGTCGCGCCAGTGCTGCGCTGCGCCGGTATCTTCAACAAAGCCCATGCCGCCGTGGATCTGGATGCCCAGCCCCGCAACCTCGACCCCAGTATCGGTGCCCCAGGCTTTGAGCAGCGGGACGATGATCTCCGCGCGGGTTCCTGCCGCCGCATCGCCAAGATTTCCGCGATCGACCTGCCCGGCGCAGTAATACAGCAGCGCGCGCACGCCTTCGGTCAGAGCCTTCATCCTGAGGATCATGCGGCGCACATCGGGATGCTCGATAATCGCCACCGGGGACTTGTCGGGTGAACCCGCACGCGCTGATTGCACCCGATCGCGGGCATAGGCGAGCGCCTGCTGAGTCGCGCGCTCGGCAATCTGCGCGCCCTGATTGCCAACATTGATGCGGGCATTGTTCATCATCGTGAACATCGCGGCGAGCCCCTTGTTGGGGTGGCCGACCAACTCGCCGATGCATTCGCCGTTATCGCCGTAGCTCATTACGCAGGTGGGTGAGGCGTTGATCCCGAGCTTGTGTTCGAGGCTGACGCAGCGCAGGTCGTTCTTCGGCCCCAGCGTCCCATCATCGTTGACATGATACTTGGGCACCGCGAACAGCGAGATGCCGCGCGAACCTTCAGGCGCATCCGGCAGGCGGGCGAGCACGAGGTGGATGATGTTGCCTGCCAGATCATGTTCGCCCCAGGTGATATAGATCTTCTGCCCGGTAATCCGGTACTGGCCCGCACGCGGACCATCAGTAATCGGTACGGCAGTGGTGCGCAGCGCGCCGACATCGCTGCCTGCGCCCGGCTCGGTCAGGTTCATCGTACCCGACCATTGCCCGCTCACCAGCTTGGGCAGGTATTTCGCCTGCTGATCCTTGCTCCCGTGGTGTTCGATCGCTTCGATCGCCCCGACCGAGAGCATCGGCAGCAAGCTGAACGCCATGTTCGCCGCGCCGAGATTCTCGAGCACGTTGCAGGCCAGCGTGAAGGGCAGGCCCTGCCCGCCAAACGCCGCCGGCGAGGCGATCGCGTTCCAGCCTTGTTCGACATAGGCGTGGTATGCCCGATCGAACCCGTCCGGCAGACGCACCACGCCGTTCTCAAGCCGCGCGCCCTCCAGATCGCCGATCCGGTTCAAGGGTGCGAATTCTCCGGCTGCGAATTGGCCGACGCCCTCGACAATCGCTTCAACCAGATCGGGCTCGGCATGGGCGAAGCGTTCGCTCAGCGCGAGCTCCTCGATCCCGGCATTGACGCGGATGGCGAGCAGCTGGTCGGCGGTCGGCGGGGCAAAGGGGGTCACGTGGGGGGCGTCCTTGAGGTGGTGAAAAGGCCTGCGCACTTGGCAGGGTACCGAATCGAATATAGCGCCGTAGCATGAGCGGCAAGAACGTTACGGATATGGTGCTGGCAGATGCCGCAGGGATCGCGCGGGCAGCGCGAATCCTCGAATCGGGCGGGCTGGTCGCGGTGCCGACCGAGACGGTCTACGGTCTTGCTGCAAGAGCAGACAGCGCCGAGGCCGTGGCGCGGATCTATGCCGCCAAGGGCCGCCCGGATTTCAACCCGCTGATTGTGCATGTGCATGATGCCGTGCAAGCCGAGCGCTATGCCGAATTCTCGCCGGAGTCCCGCGCGCTGGCAGCAGCGCATTGGCCCGGACCGCTGACCTTGGTGCTGCCACGGCGGCATGACGCCGCGCTCGCCGCGGCCGTGACCGCAGGGCTGGCAACGGTGGCGCTGCGCGTTCCGGCGCATCCGGTGATGCAAGCGTTGCTAGAGGCGGTCAATTTCCCGCTCGCCGCGCCGTCCGCCAACCGTTCGGGTTTCATCAGCCCGACTTGCGGCGTGCATGTGCTTGCCTCGCTGGATGGGCGGATCGATCTGGTGCTGGATGGCGGGCCGACGCTGGAGGGGGTGGAATCGACCATTTTGGCGGTGCGCGCCGACGGGGGGATCGAGGAGCTGCGCCCTGGACCCATCGCGATCGTGCAAAATGGCACGCAATCCGAAGCCGGGATGATCGAAGCACGCATTGAAGCTCCGGGCCAACTCGCCAGCCACTATGCCCCGGGCAAGCCGGTCCGGCTTAATGCGTTGACGGCGGCACCGGATGAATATCTGATCGGCTTCGGCGATGTGGCCGGCGAAGGCACCCTGTCAGCCAGCGGCGATGTAATCGAAGCCGCCGCGCGGCTCTATGCCTGCCTGCACGAAGCCGCGCTTGCCCCGCAGCCCCGTATCGCGGTCGCCCCGGTGCCCGCAGGCGGTGTAGGCCGCGCGATCAACGACCGGCTACGGCGCGCAGCGGCCTAGTCCCCTTGGGGCTCGACCGGCACGCCCGGCATGATCGCCTTCATCTCTGCGCGAATCGCCTGGGCTGTTTCGCACGCCGCGTCATCGCCTTCGCCGCAGCGCTTCATCGCCCTGTCGTAATCGCGCTCGAGCTTGCCGAGGCGTTCCTCGCGTTTGCGGATTTCGCGGCCGCGGCTCTCGTCAGCTTCGGATTGGCTGGTGGTGGCCAAATCCACCCCGCGGCTCACGACCTTGACCGGCAGGGTGACAACACCGACCGCCGCACGGGCCAGACAGCCCTGCAGCGCGAGTGAGGCAAGCCCAATTGCCAGAAGCTGGAAAGCGCGCATGCATGCAGTATCTCGCGCGCCCGTTGCCAAAAGGCAAATGCTATTCCGCGGGTTCCGCCGCAGGGGACGGCAGCGCGGGCGGTTTGGCTGTGCCTGTGCCTGTGCTTGTGGTGGTGGGCGAACAGGTCAGCGTGCCCGAGCCAAAAGCATTGACTGTGCACTTGGCGCTGCCCGTTACCGTGACATCGCCCGCGCCTGCGATATTGGCTTGGACCTCGCCGTCCGACGCAAAGGCGACATCGCCCGCCCCGCCGATCGAAATCTCGGCGCTGTCGGCCCTCAATCCCGTAAGCTCGACATCGCCGCTGCCGCCGATATTCACCTCAAGCCGCTTGGCCGTGCCCGCACCCTTTACCGCGCCGCTGCCGCCGATATTGATGTCGAGTTTTTCGGCCGCGACTTTGGTGAAGGTAATCGTGCCTGACCCGCCGATCGAGATTTCGGCGGTGGGGGCGAGCGATTGGGCTGTAATCGTGCCACTGCCCGCGATCACAACTTCCTTGGGCGCGGGCATGGTAATCCGGATCGTGGCATTGCTGTCGCCGTTCCAACCCTCAGAGCGGGTGATGCCGATCACCTCGGAATCGCGCACGAACCGCAGGCTGTCGGTGTCCGGGCCCTCGACCTTGAGCGCGAAGGTATCGCCTTCGGTCAGGATCACAGTGTCGCCCGAAGACAGCACCACTTCGGTCGGCGCCGCGCCGGCGATTTCGACCTCGGCGAGCGGCACGCCCCTCTTGCCGTTGATCTCGATGTCCGAACCGTCGCACCCTATCAGCAGCGCGCCGAGCGCCAATGCAGCAAGTGTTGTCGATGATCTAAGGGATGGCTTCAACATGCGGTTCTCTCCCGACGAGACAAATAGCGTATTGCCGACATAATACACTGAGGCGGTTCGCACAAGGCCAACGCGGTCTTCATAACCAAAAAGGGCGCTATCGCCAAAAGGCGCGCTGCAAACAAAAAGGGCCGCCCCGTAGGGCAGCCCTTGATGTTGGCGATAGGCCGGGAGAGCCTCAGGCTTCTTCGGCGCTATCGTAATACTTCGGCGCGTGTTCGCGCAGCACATCGAGGATTTTGCCCAGCGCGGTCGGCTCATCGGTTTCTTCCATCGCCGCAAGTTCGCGGGCGAGGCGGCTTGAGGCGGCTTCGAAGATCTGGCGCTCCGAATAGCTCTGTTCGGGCTGGTCTTCGGGGCGGAACAGGTCGCGGGTCACTTCAGCAATCGAGACAAGTTCGCCCGAATTGATCTTGGCTTCGTATTCCTGCGCGCGGCGCGACCACATGGTGCGCTTGACCTTGGGCTTGCCCTTCAAGGTTTCCATCGCCTGCTTCAAGGTCTTGTCGGACGACAGCTTGCGCATCCCGATCGCTTCGACCTTGCCCACCGGCACCCGCAGTGTCATGCGCTCTTTTTCGAACCGCAGAACGTAGAGTTCAAGCTGCATTCCGGCGATTTCCTCGCTCTGCAACTCGATTACACGGCCCACCCCGTGCTTGGGGTAGACAACATAATCGCCGACGGTGAATGCGTTTGCGGTGCTTGCCATGCAAGTTCCTTTCTATAGGCCGTGCTGCCAGCGGGAGAGCAGACAATCATCCCGGCTGTGCGCGCCCGGACCCAAGATTGGGCTCCGGATGAAGCAAAGCGCCGGGAGCGGATCATCCGGTAAGGGGGGTGCTGGTGTCTGGCCTTCCTGGTTTTCAACGCCTGCGCGGGCGGCGGCCCAGCGCGGTTGCGACATCATATAACACGTCTGCAACAAAATTGCGAGTCGGCGATTGCCCGAAGACCACGCTGCCTAGCAAAACTAGGCCATTCACGCAAAATCAGTCGCCGTCGCCGGGTTCGACGCTGAAATACTTTTCGAACTTGTCCTGTTCGCCCTTGAAGGCGTCTGCCTCTTCGGGCGGGGCCTTCTGGCTGGTGATATTGGGCCAGAGCGCCGAGTACTGCGTGTTCAATTCGAGCCACTTTTCCAGCCCGTCTTCAGTGTCGGGGAGAATCGCCTCGGCCGGGCATTCCGGCTCGCACACGCCGCAATCGATGCATTCGCTCGGATTGATCACCAGCATGTTTTCACCCTCGTAGAAGCAATCGACTGGGCACACTTCCACACAATCAGTGTACTTGCACTTGATGCAGTCTTCGGTGACAACGTAAGTCATTGCGGGTCTTTCAAAAGCGGTGTTCAAAATCGTCTGAGGGGTGAGGCGAAGCTGCTATGGTCATTTGCCCTTTACGGTCAAGCCGGTCTGGGTCAACCTCCCGAAATTGGTCAACCTCGCGATAATGTGAACGCGCCAGGATGGGCGGGCCGCGCCGATCGGGCAAAGTAAGCAGTTCGATCACCTGCACCCGCTCGCCCAGCGCTATCGTCAGAATGTCGCCGATACGCGCCTGTTCCGAAGCCCGCAGCACATGTTTTCTGTTGCGCCGCAAAGCATGGCCTTCGATTAGCGCCAATGCGCCCGAGCGCGTGCGGGCGAAGCGCAAATAGACCAGCAGCCGGTCGATCCGGATGGACTTTTGCGCATCGGCCTCGCTCCCCGCCTTCATCCCTTGAGCAAGTCCGCCAGCTTATCGAAGGCGCCGCCTGCGCGCGCAGGCCCGGTGTCGGTCTTGGGCAGCGGAGCGGCCTCACGCGGCGGACGGCCACCGGGTTTGCCGCCGGGTTTGCCGCCGGGCGAGCGGTCATCGCGGCGCTGTTGCTGCCCTTGGCCGGCGCGCGCATCCTTCTGTTCCGGTCGCCGTTCGGGGCGCGTATCCTTGCGCTCGGGTCGCCTTTCGCTGCGCCTGTCGTCTTTTTCGCCCGCACGGCGCGGGCGCCAATGCCAGCGGTCAGGCGCAGGCGGGCCGAAGGCGCCTTCGGCGAGCACCCGCGCGCGGTCGCAGCGGAACCCCGCGCTGCCCAGCAACCGCCGGGCGTTTTCTGCCTCCAACCCGATCGACACGGCGAGCGCGAGATCGAGCCGGAAGGCGAGGTTGCGTTCTTTGGGACGTGTCGCTGTCACCGCCGCGCGCGCATCGAACGCGGTGCGCAGGATCTTTTCGGCCAGATCGACCCGGATCGCTTGGCTCCCGGCATAACGGTATCCGGCAGGCAAGCGCCCCTTGGCCCAGCCGCCCTCGGCCAACACCGGAAGCATTGCCTCCTGCACCGGCCGCAGATCGAGCCCGAGCGCGTGCAGCAAGCGGCGCGGCGCGGGCTTCAATAGTGGGGCGGCAAAGATGTCGAGCGCGCCGAAGGTCACACCCAATTTGCGCAGATAGGGGCGCATTTCCTTGGGCAGGTGTTCGAGCCCGGCTTCCTCGCGGCTGATCACCCCATGCGCTTCGATCAGCGTGATGATCAGCGCGCGCGCCTGCGACCCGGCCTGCGGATCGCGCGCCGCGTCGGCCAACGCGCGCAGCGGGGCGAGCGGTTCGAGCTGTTGTTCAAGCCATGTCGCCAACCCTGCCTCGAGGCTGGCACGCGCGGCGTCCGTCAGCAGCGCCAGATCGCGGGTCATGGCGAGCCGCGGGGCGGCGAAATTGCCAGCCCCAGCATGCCCGGGAAAGCTGATCTCGGCCAGCGCGCGTCCCCCCCCTTTTCCGGGCCAACGAATCGCGCCGCCGGAAATGACGAGCTCGCTCAGCCCATCGCGCAGCAACCAGTCGGCGCGGGACGCCAGCAGCGCGGGCAGCGCTTTCTCTCCCGCTGCCAGCAGCATCCGCCGGTCCGCCACGCCTGCGGAAGGATCGATATGGAAGCGGAAGCCCTCAAGCCGCCCGATCGTCTCGCCCTCCACGGTCAGATGACCATCGGGTTCGAGTGTGACCGGCAGCGCGCTTGCATCCTGCCCAAGCGATTTCATCAAAAGTGTCGTCCTCCGGTTGACGAAGCGTTCGGTCAGCCGCGCGTGCAGCGCATCCGAAAGCTTCGCCTCGACCGCGCGTGCCCGCGCCGCCATTTCGTCGCGCGCCAGCACCCAATCGGGCCGCTGGCAGATGTAAGCCCAGCTGCGAATCGCTGCGATCCGCCCTTGCAGCGTGTCGATGTCGCCCTGCATCCGGTCAAGCTCGGCGATGCGTGCGGCGACGAAATCTGCGCCGAGATAGCCCTGGTCCAGGTCCTGCCACAGCCGCGCAACGAACCGCGCGTGCTGTTCCACGCCCAGGCTGCGGAAATCGGGCAGCGAGCACGCCTCCCAGAACCGCCGCACGTGGCCCGCGCCGCGCACGCCTTGCGCGATCGAGTCTTCGGAGAGCCGCCGCAGCACCGCCATGTCGATCGCTTCGGGCGCGGCGCGTAGCACAGCATGATCAGGCCGCGCTTCGAGATCTGCGATCAGCAGATCAAGGCTGTCGAAACGGGGATCGGCATCGCGCCAGAACAGGTGGGTCAGCGGCGCGAACTTGTGTTCTTCGATCGCGTAGACTTCCTCGTCGGTGAATTCGAGCGGTTCGCCCTGCTGGCTGGTCGCGCTCATCCCTGAGAGCGTGCCGAAGGTGCCGTCGCGCTGGTGGCGCCCGGCGCGTCCTGCGATCTGTGCCATTTCCGAAGGCGTAAGACGCCGTTTGCGCCGCCCGTCGAACTTGGAGAGGCTGGCAAAGGCGACATGATCGAGATCAAGGTTCAGTCCCATCCCGATCGCATCGGTAGCGACGATGTAATCGACCTCGCCCGATTGGAACAGTGCGACCTGTTTGTTGCGGGTTTCGGGTGAGAGCGCCCCCATCACCACCGCCGCTCCGCCCCGGAACCGCCGCAGCGCCTCGGCCATCGCGTAAACCTGCTCGACCGAAAAGGCGACCACCGCGCTGCGCTTGGGCAGACGCGACAATTTGCAGATTCCGGCGTGGCTGAGAGTGGAGAACCGCGGCCGGGTGGTGATCTCGGCGCGCGGGATCAGCGCCTTGACCATCGGTTCGAGAATGGCCGAGCCGAGGATCATCGTCTCCTCGCGGCCCCTTGCATGCAGCAACCGGTCGGTAAAGATGTGCCCGCGTTCGGGGTCTGCAGCCAATTGCGCCTCGTCCACGGCAACAAACGCGTGCTCGCCCACCGTGCGCGGCATGGCTTCGGCGGTGCACAGGAAATAGCGCGCATCGGGCGGTTCGATCCGCTCCTCGCCGGTGATCAACGCGACCTGCTTGTCGCCTTTGATCGCGCGCACCCTGTCATACACCTCGCGCGCCAGCAAGCGCAGCGGAAAACCCATCATGCCGGAGGAATGGCCACACATCCGCTCGATCGCGAGGTGCGTCTTGCCGGTATTGGTGGGGCCAAGCACCGCGCGCACGCGCTCGTCGGCGGCGGACATGTCGCGCGGGGCGGCGGGGCGGACGCTTGACGGAGGCAGGGGGCGGGCACTCACGGTAAGCTCGTCATGTCAGGCTTGGCAGGGCGGGGCAAGGGGCGCCGAAGAGAACCGCGGCGGCTCCGCCAGCACCTACGCATAACATCTTATCGCGCCAGCGATGCGACTGGTCGCTGGTTAAGCCCACATTTACTTTGTTCTGGCAAAAAAATGCGACATGGGTTCGCCGAAGTAGCGGCAGGCTCGCCCCGTCAGGGCACCGTTTCGGGGCAGAGATGTTGGATCATGCGCACAAATTGACCGACCCTGCGGAGCCCGAGGATCCGCCGTCCGCAGCTGCGGTGCCCGGCACCGCGCTGGTTCCCGTCGCCGTGCCGCATAGGCTTGACCCCGAAACTGCGCGCGAACTTCTCCCCTATTTCCGCAACAGCAGGGCGTTGGCCGTCCCGACAAAGGGGCAGAAAGCCAAGCGCCGGGCACTGGCGCGGGTCAATGTCCTTGGCGAACGCTACGATAAATGGCGGCTGGGGGTCTCGCGCCGGATTGCAGCGCTCGACCTCGCGCCCGATCTCGCCGAGGATATCGGCAGTCGCCGCTGGTTGCGCGGGCTCGGCACGATGCTCACGCTTGGCGCGCTGGCGCTGGCGTTCTGGCCCGATCTTACCCCCTTGGAAGCGCGTCCGGCGATGCCGCAGGGCAAGGATATTCAAAGCGAGCTGCGCAGCCAGATGATCCTGCCATTGGCGCTGGGCGCGGATAGCGGCCGGCGGATGGGGCCGACCCAGGCGGTGATCCCGCTCAAAAGCGCGCCCGAACGCCCGCAGATCCAGCTGGTGATGACGCTCGCGCCCGGTGATAGCTTTGTCTCGATGCTGCGCCGCGCGGGCGTGGCGGCGGCCGATATTGACCGCGCCGCCGCGCTGGTCGGGCAGGCGCTGCCAACGAGCGAGATTGCGCCTGGCACGCAAATGGACGTGCTGCTTGGCCGCCGCCCGGCTCCTGGCGCGGCGCGCCCGCTCGACAGCATCGCTTTTCGCGCGCGGTTCGATCTCGAAGTCGAGCTGACCCGGCCCGGCGTCGGCGATATCGCCGCCGATGGCACGCCTGTAATCCCCACCGGCCCGCTGGCGCTCAAGCGCAACATCATCCGCGTCGACGAGACCCCGCTGCGTGTGCGCGGCACGGTCGGCAGCAGCCTCTACCGCTCGATGCGGCAGGCAGGCGTCCCGGCCAGCGCGGTGCAGGAATACTTGAAAGCACTCGACGCGCAGATCGATATGGAGCGCGAAGTGCGTGCCAGCGACGAATTCGACATTATCCTCGCCTACCGCCGCGCTGCGACTGGCGAGCGGCAGGCGGGGAAATTGCTTTATGCCGGGGTCGATCGCGAAGGACGGGCGCGCACGCAGCTGATGCGCTGGGGCGGTGATGGACGGTTCTTCGAAGCCTCAGGCGTGGGAGAACAACGCCGCGGGCTGCTGGCGCCGGTGCCGGGGCAGATCACCTCGGGCTTCGGGATGCGCCGTCACCCGATTCTCGGCTACAGCCGGATGCACGCCGGGATCGATTTCAAGGCGCGTTACGGCACGCCGATTGCCGCCGCCAGCGATGGCCGGGTGAGTTCGGCGGGCCGCGCCGGTGGCTGCGGGATCGCGGTGCGGCTCGAGCATGGCGGCGGGCTGACCACCCGCTACTGCCATATGAGCCAGATGGCGGTGCGGCCTGGGCAGCAAGTGCGCCGCGGACAGGTGATCGGCTATGTCGGTTCGACCGGGCTGTCGACCGGCTCGCACCTCCATTACGAGATGTATCGCGGCGGGCGGGTGATCAATCCGACCAGCGTCGCCTTCGTCACCCGCTCCGAGCTGAACGGCACCGACCTGATCGACTTCCGCCGCCAGCTGATCCGCCTCAAGGAAATCGAAACCGGCGCGGCGCTCAAGGAGCTCGCGCCGATGCCCAGCGAGGTCAAGGAGCCGGTGCGCGAGATCGAGAAGGTCGATGTGGCTGCCCAAGCGGCACGGCAGCGCGGATCGGCGCGCACGCTGTAACCAGCGCTTGTCGGGCTGCGCGGTTTGCGCCAACAATCGCGCAATGACCGGACACTATCCCAATACCCGCCTGCGCCGCACCCGCGCCCACGCTTGGAGCCGCGCGCTCCACCGCGAAACCGTGCTCACCCCCACCGATCTGATCTGGCCGTTGTTCGTCACCGCCGGCGAGGGCGTGGAGGAACCGATTGCCACGCTGCCCGGCGTTTCGCGCTGGTCGGTCGATGGGATCGTCGCGCGCGCCAAGGAAGCCGCAGCGCTCGGCATCCCGGTGGTGGCGCTGTTCCCTAACACGCCGCGTGAACTTCGCAGCGATGACGGGGCCGAGGCGCACAACCCCGACAACCTGATGTGCCGCGCAATCCGCGCGATCAAAGGTGCCTGCGGCGACAGTATCGGCGTGCTGACCGATGTCGCGCTCGATCCCTATACCAGCCACGGGCAGGACGGACTGGTCAATGATGCGGGCTATGTCGTGAATGACGAGACGGTCGCGGTGCTGGTCGATCAGGCGGTCAATCAGGCGAACGCGGGCGCTGACATCATCGCGCCGTCCGACATGATGGACGGCCGCATCCACGCGATCCGCATGGCGCTGGAACTGAATGGGCACCCGAACGTGCAAATCATGTCTTACGCCGCCAAATATGCCAGCGCGTTTTACGGCCCGTTCCGCGATGCGGTGGGCAGCAGCGGGCTTTTGAAAGGTGACAAGAAGGCCTACCAGATGGACCCGGCCAATGGCGAGGAAGCGCTGCGCGAAGTCGCGCTCGACATTGCCGAGGGCGCGGACTCGGTGATGGTCAAGCCGGGGCTCGCCTATCTCGACATCATCTACCGGGTGAAGCAGCGCTTCGATGTGCCGGTGTTCGCTTACCAGGTCAGCGGCGAATACGCGATGATCGAGGCAGCGCAGGCTGCCGGGATCGGCGACCGCGACGCGTTGGTGCTGGAAAAGCTGATCGCCTTCAAGCGCGCCGGATGCAGCGGCATCCTGACCTATCATGCCGCGCATGTAGCCCGCCTGCTGAATGGGTGAGGCCGTTCTCGAAACGCCGCGGCTGGCGCTGCGGCCTGTTCGCGAGGACGATCTGGAGCCGCATCTCGCGCTGCTCAACACCCCGGCGGTGATGCGGCATCTGGGCGGAGTGCAGCCGCGCAGCGTTATCGCCGCCAAGCACGCAGCCGCGCGTGCCAGCTTCGCCGCCGAGGGCTTTGGCTTCATGATGATGGAGGAGTGCAACACCGGCGCCATTGTCGGCCATTGCGGGCTGCGCCGCGTCACCCATCCGCTCGCGCCCAATCCCCGCGACCACGAGATCGGCTGGCTGGTGCGCGAGGATCGCTGGCGGCTGGGCTATGCGGGCGAGGCCATGCGCGCAGTGGTGGACTGGGCGTTTGTCGTCCACAGCGCGCCGCATCTCGCCGCGCTGACCTGCAAGCCCAATGTCGGCAGCTGGCGGCTGATGGAAAAACTGGGCATGGCGCGCCGGCCCGACCTTGATTTTACGGACCCCGCAATGTCACCGGAGCACAATCCGACGATCCAGTATGCGCTCACCCGGGCGCAGTGGGAGGCCTTGCGATGAACGACACGCCCACGATGATGTCAGGCGCTGCCGAGGCCGATAGCTTGGGGGAACCCGCCTCGGCGTCGCCGCGGCGCTGGCTGTTTGCCATCACCATCCTCACCGGTAGCTTTCTGTTGTTCCTAGTCCAGCCGCTGGTGGCGCGGATTGCCCTTCCGCGGCTTGGCGGGGCGCCCAACGTCTGGAACAGCGCGATGCTGGTCTATCAGGCGCTTTTGCTGGGGGGCTATGCCTATGCGCATGTCCTGTCGCGGCTAAGTGTCGGGCGGCAGGCAGCGATCCATCTGGCGCTGTTGCTATTGGCTGCACTGACCCTGCCGATCGCGCTGCCCAATATCGCCCCGCCGTCTGCCGGGAGCGAGGCGGTGTGGGTGCCGTGGCTGTTCCTGCTCACCATCGGTCCGCTGTTCTTCGTGGTCTCGGCGCAGGCTCCGCTGATGCAGGGGTGGTTCGCAGCGCACCCCAAGGCGGGCGATCCCTATCCGCTTTACGCCGCATCGAACCTGGGGAGCTTTGCCGGGCTGCTCGCCTACCCGCTACTCGCCGAGCCGCTGCTGCCGATCGGCGCGCAGAGCGGGGCCTGGGCAATCGGCTACGGCGGGCTGGTGGTGCTGGTCGCTCTGACTGCGCTGACGCGGCGGGGTGCGGCGGCGCCTGCTCCGCTTGCCACTGAAGCGGCGGAGAGTGTGGATGCCGCGCCCTCGGGCAGGCAGATCGCGCTGTGGCTGGCGCTTTCCGCGGTTCCCTCGGGCCTGAT
>JBBQWH010000021.1:0-31085 GCA_038210785.1 Sphingomonadales bacterium
GCTGTTCTTCGATCACAGCAGGCACAATCGTGCCTAACGCGGCCCTCGCAAAGGCAAGGCTTGATTGCACCATCGCGGCCGTGCCGGTGCATGCGGCGCGCGCGGCCAGCTCTTGCCAATCATCGGGTGTGAAGCAACCGGCCAGCAGGTGCGCATCAAGCGCCCAGATCAGCCGGTCATTCTCGAACACGCGATCCGCGCCGACATTATATCCGAACTTGGCATGTGAGGTGCGATTGATGGCGGTGAGTATGAAATTGTCGACCGGCCCTATCCCCCGCGCGCTTGGCGATAGGCGGTCAAGCGTGATCGTCTCATCGAACCGCAGCCCGGTCTCGAGCATCTGCGAGACCGCCGCGCTGGCATTAACGCGCCAATGCACGTCGACCGCCGGTGCGAACCCGATTTTGGTGTCACACTGCCAGCTCTCCTGCAGCGGCCGCGTGTCGCTAGTTCCCCAGAAGCCGCAATCGCGCAGCACTTTTCTGACCCGTGTGCGGCTGGCGTTCATAATCAGGATATCGGTATCGCCGCGTCGCCGCAGCGCCGGGTCACGATAGATCGAATAGGCCAGCGCTGTGCCTTTGGTGACCACCGCCAGAATGCCAGCCGCCGCAACCGCTTCGATCAAGGGCGCAATCGCAGCGCGGTGGCTGCGCTCCCAGAACGACTGGATACCGGCCTGTTCGCGCACCGCGCGCGCCAGCGTGGGAGGCCATTGATCGAGCGCAGCGGGAGCCTGCGCTAGCAGCAGGGCAATCCCGTGGAACGCAATCCGCTGCGCCGCCGGCTCGGTCTCGGCCCGCAGGTCAGCCGGCCATTCCGGTACCGGCCCGTCCCGCACTATGCTGGCAATCACGCTGGCAAGATACTGATCGAACGCAGCAATTGTCATGGCGACAAGATCCGGCGCATCGCCCCCTCATTTTTCAAACCGTGATTTCGTCGCCCTGCGGCATCAGCGCGAGTACGGCCAGGCGGCAGGCCAAAACCGCGATAAGCCAATTTGCAACCACTGCAACCCTGCGCGGCACTTTGTAATTGACCTGCCGCATTTGCGCTGCAATGCGGCATTCCGGGCCCCCAGAATTCTACCCAAGGGTGAGTAAGTGCAAACAACGCCAAGCGGCCCGTCGAGGCGTGGTATCATCCTCGCCGGAGGTTCGGGAACGCGCCTCTATCCCCTGACCCGCGGCGTTTCCAAACAGTTGATGCCGATCTTCGACAAGCCGATGATCTACTATCCGCTCAGCACCCTTATGCTGGCCGGGATCCGCGATATCCTGATCATCACCACCCCCGAAGACGCGGACCAGTTCAAGCGGGTGCTGGGGGATGGCTCCGATTTCGGCGTGTCGCTGAGCTATGCCGTGCAGCCCAAGCCTGAGGGGTTGGCGCAGGCGTTTCATATTGGTGCCGATTTCGTGCGCGGCGGGCCGAGCGCGCTGATCCTTGGCGACAACATCTTTTATGGCCACGGCTTGCCCGACCTGCTCGGCAGCGCCAGCGCGCGCGCTAGCGGGGCGACGGTGTTTGCCTACCGGGTAAGCGATCCGCAGGCCTTTGGGGTGGTCGAGTTTGATGCCAGCGGCAAGGCGGTCTCGATCGAGGAAAAGCCGAAGCTGCCTAAATCGAACTATGCCGTCACCGGCCTCTATTTCTATGACGAGACGGTGGTAGACCGGGCGCGCGATCTGGCGCCTTCGCCGCGCGGTGAGCTGGAGATTACCGATCTCAACCGGCTCTATCTCGAAGACGGCACGATGTCGGTTGAGATCATGGGGCGCGGGTTTGCCTGGCTCGACACCGGCACCCATGCCTCGTTGCTCGATGCCGCCACTTACGTGCGCATTACCGAGGAACGGCAGGGTCTGAAAATCTGCTGCCCTGAGGAGATCGCCTGGCGGCAGGGTTTCATCACCACCGACCGCCTGCGCGCCATCGCCGAGCCGCTCCGCAAGTCAGGTTACGGTGAATATCTGCTGGGTATGCTCGATCTGCCGGTGTTGGCGTGAACATCATCAAAACCGCCATCCCCGGCGTACTGATTATCGAGCCGCGCGTGTTCGGCGACAGCCGCGGCTTTTTCATGGAGACCTGGAACACTGCTGGCTTTGCCGGGGCTGGGCTCGACCTTGCGTTTGTGCAGGACAATCACAGCCGCTCGCAAAAGGGTGTTCTGAGGGGCCTGCATTTCCAGAACCCGGGGCCACAAGGCAAGTTGGTGCGGGTGACGCGCGGCGCGGTTTACGATGTCGCAGTTGATCTGCGCGCATCCTCGCCCACCTTCGGCCACTGGGTCGGAGTGGAACTGAGCGCGGAGAACAAGCGCATGCTCTGGGTACCCGAGGGCTTTGCCCACGGGTTTCTGACGCTCGAGGATGACACCGATTTCCTCTACAAGTGCACCGCGCCCTATGCGCCGCAAAGCGAATTCACGCTGGCTTGGAACGATCCGGCGGTGGGGATCGAGTGGCCGGTGGCTGGGCTCGATCCGATCATCTCCGAAAAGGACGCGCGCGGGCTCGCGCTGGCTGATGTGCCGGTGTTCGCATGAGGGTGCTGATTACCGGGGCCAATGGCCAGCTTGGCGGCGCATTGCAGCGGCTGGCGCCCGCCTCGGCCGAGATCACCGCGATCGACGTCGATGATTGCGACCTCACCGACGTGCCGACGCTGCGGGCGCGGATCTCGGTTGAGGCGCCCGATCTGATCCTCAACGCCGCCGCCTATACTGCGGTCGACAAGGCGGAGAGCGACGAAGACCTCGCCCGCGCGATCAATGCCGAGGCCGTCGCCGCGATGGTCGAGGCGATGGCTGAGACCGGCGGTCAGCTGGTGCATGTCTCGACCGATTTCGTGTTCGATGGCACCAGCCCGCGCGCCTATCTGCCCGACGACCAGCGCAACCCGCTGTCGGCCTATGGCCGAACCAAAGCGGCAGGCGAGGATCATCTGCGCGCAGCTGATCTGCTGGTCCGCACCGCCTGGGTATACGAGGCAGGCGGGGCCAATTTCGTGCGCACCATGATCCGGCTGATGAAGGAGCGCGAGGAGCTTGGCGTCGTTGCCGATCAGATCGGCGCGCCGACCTGGGCGAGTGGGTTGGCCCGCACCATCTGGGAGCTGGTCGAGGCGAAGGCCACCGGCACATTTCATCACAGCGATGCAGGCGTAGCCAGCTGGTACGATTTCGCGGTCGCCATCGCCGAGGAAGCCCATGCGCGCGGCCTTATCGCCCGCGTGCCGGTGATCCGGCCGATCACTACCGCCGATTATCCCACCCCCGCACAGCGCCCGGCGTTCTCGCTGCTCAATTGCCGCGCCACCCGCGCGACGCTGGGGCAGGACGCGGTTCACTGGCGCACAAACCTGCGCCTGATGCTCGATGAGGAAGCACAGCTTGGCTAATCTGCTCGTGACCGGCGGCGCCGGCTTTATCGGCGGCAATTTTGTGCATTACTGGAATGCGCAAGCCCCCGATGACGCAGTGATCGTGCTCGATGCGCTCACTTACGCCGGCAACCGTTCGACGTTGGCGGGCGCGCCGCGGGCCGAGTTGGTGGTCGGCGATATCCGCGACACCGCGCTGGTCGAACAGCTGCTGCGCGACCATGCGATCGATACCATCGTGCACTTCGCGGCCGAAAGCCATGTGGACCGCTCGATCACCGGGCCGGACGCCTTCATTGATACCAACATCCTGGGCACCAACAGCCTGTTGAAGGCCGCCCGCGCGGTGTGGCTGGCGGGCGACGGACGCGCGCACCGATTCCATCACATCTCGACCGACGAGGTGTTCGGCTCGCTCGGGCCGCAGGATCCTGCCTTCAGCGAGATCACGCCCTATGCGCCCAACTCGCCCTATTCGGCGAGCAAGGCCGCGTCCGATCACCTCGTGCGCGCCTATCACCACACTTACGGGCTCGAAGTGACGACCAGCAATTGTTCGAACAATTACGGGCCGTACCAATACCCCGAAAAGTTGATCCCGCTGTTTCTGCTCAACGCGCTCTATGGCCGTAATCTGCCGATCTATGGCGACGGGATGAACGTGCGCGACTGGCTGCATGTCGAGGACCATTGCCGCGGGATCGAGGCGTGTCTTCTGCACGGCCAGCCGGGCGAGACCTATAACATCGGCGGCGGCGCGGAACTGCCCAACATGGCCGTGATCGACACGATCTGCGCCGAGGTTGACCGCGCTTTTGCCGAGATTGAAGGTCTCGAGGCGCGCTATCCCGATGCTCCGGCGGCCAAGGGCGCTGCGAGCGTCAGCCTCAAGACGTTCGTCACCGACCGCGCCGGGCATGACCGGCGCTATGCGATCGACGAGACCAAGGCCCGCGCCGAACTCGGCTACGCTCCGCAGCGCGGCTTCGAGGAAGGATTGCGCCAAACGCTGCGCTGGTATCTTGCCAACGAAAGCTGGTGGCGGCCGCTCGTCTGAACCATAAGGCGACAAGGCCCGCGTCCGCTGCCCGGAGAAAAAGTCATGGCGAGGCGCCAAACTCCCGCCCTGTTTGAAAAAGCGCAAGCGCGGTTCCGGGCGTCGCGGTTCCGGCAGGTGCAGCGCATTATTGACCGGCTGATCGAACAGCACGGCGAGGTCCGCGTGCTCGATGCGGGCGGGCGCGCGGAATACTGGAACCTGCTGTCACCTGCTGCTGCAGACCGGGTGCACCTCACCATCCTCAATTATTCGTCCGAGCTCGCCGATTATAGCGAGAAAGCGGCGGCGCATGTGCGATACGAGAACATCACCGGCGATGCCTGCGCGATGCCGCAATATGCCGATCGCGCATTCCACTTGGTGCATTCCAATTCGGTGATCGAGCATGTCGGCGGCTATGGCCGGATGATCGCCTTTGCGCGCGAACTCCGACGGGTCGGGCAGGCCTATTATGTCCAGACGCCGAATTTCTGGTTCCCGATCGATCCCCATATCGCCTTTCCGGTGCTGCACTGGCTACCCGATCCCCTCCGCATTGCGGTGCACACGCGGTGGGGGGTCGGACTGGTCAAGCGGCTGGATTTCGCAGGAGCGGTCAGCTTTCTCGACGATAGCCGCATGATCAGCCAGCGCACCATGAACGCGCTGTTTCCCGACGCGGTACATTCGGCCGAACGGTTCGCGCTGATCTTCAAGAAGTCGCTGATCGCCAGCCGGATGGATTGACCAGTTGGAGGCGATACCGCCCCGGCACCTGCCGCTTGGCGGGCTATCCAAATCCCGGTCAGTTCTAACGAGGAAGCTCGTGGATGCTTGCCTTGCAAACCGTTCGGCGAGGTGCTCAAACGCAACCTGAGAAATCCATATTTAGCGGACAAACATCGAAACGTGCATTAAAGTCGCGCCAAAATGCGGTGCCTTGCTGATCGTCGCGACTCTAATGTTGAAATTTCTTCTTCAAAACTGGGAGCGTGGGCTTGCCGTCAATCTTATCACGAGTAGCCTGAAAGTCGGTGAAGATCGCGCTGGGTATTGCTGGACAGGATTTGTTTCTGTTCCATCATAAAGGCTTCTGCAACTGCTGTGACAAGAAGACCAAGTTTGTCTCCTTCAGTCACAATTTGCGCGACAATTTTTTCTGTGAGAACTGCTATTCGATCCCTCGGCAGCGTGCGTTCATGAAGGTGATCGACGAATTGTCACCGAATTGGCGAAACATCAACATTCACGAATCCTCTCCTAATATCAAGGATTGCAGGGTTAGCATGAAGTTGCAGGAAAATTGCCCTAATTACGTTGCAACACAGTATTTCAAGGGGCGCATACGGGGAGAAGTCATCGACGGCTTTCAAAACGAAAATCTGACCGATCAGACCTTCCCTGATGCCTCGTTTGACCTGGTCCTAAGTCAGGATGTAATGGAACATGTCTTCCGACCCGAAAAAGCATTTGCCGAGATCGCAAGGACCCTGCGTCCGGGCGGCATTCATATTTTTACAGTCCCGCTGGTCAACAAGCATCGTCCAACGGAACCATGGGCCGTGCTGACCGAAAGTGGCGAAGTTGAGTTTCTCCACGAACCCGAATTTCATGGCAATCCGATAGACCCGAATGGTTCACCGGTATCGATGCACTGGGGCTATGATATCGTGCAAACCATCGACGGTTCTGGTCCCACGGTTTCGGAACTCATCCATGTCGACGACCTTGATCTTGGCATTCGAGCCGACCTGATCGAGGTGGTTGTTAGTCGGCGGATCTAGAGCGTCGCTGCATAGCCTGTGATGTTTTACGATACTCCTACCGTTAGGCTCGGTGACATGCTGGCCGGGCGTGACAACAACCTCAACGCCATCCGCATGGCGGCCGCCGCCGCAGTGCTTGTCAGCCACGCCTGGCCGATCACCCTTGCCTTGGCCGATCCGCTGTTCGGATTGACCGGCCAGACCGGCGGAAACTTTGCCGTGGCAGTGTTTTTCGGGCTTTCGGGGCTACTGATCGCCCGCAGTTTTGACCGGCGGCGACATCTTGCACATTTCATTCTTGCGCGTCTCCTGCGGATCTATCCGGCCCTCGTGTTGGTCCTGCTGATCACGGTAATCGCAGGGGTATTTCTCACGCATTTGCCGACAAATGACTATGCCAGCGATCCTTCGACGTGGCGCTACATTCCGCACAACCTCAGGCTGTATTTTCCTCAATACGCGTTGCCGGGGGTATTTGCGGACAACCCGTACGGTTCGGCGATCAACGGCAGCCTTTGGACGCTGTTCTACGAGGTCGCGTGTTATGGTGCGGTGGTGGTCATTGGCTTTCTGGGTGCGCTTCGCAACCGGTGGTTGGCGCTCGGCGTGATGGCGCTGGCAATCGTGTTTCATTTTGTCTGGCCCCAGATCGAAGACGCAGGCCTCCCGCTTCCTGCATTGCTGGCGATCTGGCTCGGCCCGTTTTCCCGCTTGTCGCTGCCCTTCATGCTCGGGACCTTTGCCTATGTCTGGCGCGAACACATCCCGTTGTCGGGACGGATCGCGGTGCTGATGTGGTTGCCGGTTCCGTTCCTCGCCGAAACGGGGCTGATGGCGAGTTTCATTACGCTTGCGCTGCTCTACACCACGTTCTGGGTCGGCTTGGTGCCGAAGGGCCGCGCGCTCGCTTACAACCGGCTCGGAGACTATTCCTACGGCGCCTACATCTATGCCTTCCCGGTGCAGCAATGGCTGGTGTGGCTGTTCCCGGGAATGGGGCCGCTCACCAATATTGTTCTGGCCCTGCCGGTGACGCTGGTGATGGCCGTGATGTCATGGAACCTGATCGAGGCGCGGGCCATCGCCGCTGCCAACCCACTCGCCGACCGCTTGGCCCGGCTGGTGCGCAGGCCTGCTTAAAGCGCCGGTCAGTCAGACTGACCCGAAAGAGCGGCGCACACCGCGTCTGTCAGCGCAGGCAGGAAGGGGTAGGCATCGGTGCGGACATAATCCGCGTTACGGAATGGCTCGGGCGGACCTGCTGAGCGGCGGCAGGCTTCGGCCAGCGCGGCGGCAAGATCGGTCTCGGCGATCGATGG
The DNA here is from genome assembly GCA_038210785.1 of Sphingomonadales bacterium. Taxonomy (GTDB): domain Bacteria; phylum Pseudomonadota; class Alphaproteobacteria; order Sphingomonadales; family Sphingomonadaceae; genus Erythrobacter. The sequence goes on from JBBQWH010000021.1 coordinate 7,518, forward strand.
GGCGGCAATGATGTTCGGATGAAAATCCGTCAGATCCTTGCAGAAATACCCGTTGGTGACTGTTTGCAGACCGAAATGGGCCATTTCCAGCGGCGGGTAGCTTGGATGCGGCGAGGCCATCAGGCTCACCCCCGCCGAGCAGCCCAGCAGTAGCTGCGCGTAGTCTTCAAGCGGGAGCTTGCCCAGCGAGACAAGATTGCGTCCATCGCCCAGACTAACCGGATCGTGCGCCACGCCGGCCGAGACCACCTCCCAATCGGCGAATTCGGGATAGTCACACGCCCACCGCTTGAGGCCCCGGACCAGCGCAGAGAAGCAGTTGCGTTCCACCGTCGGGCGGCCATAGACCAGCACGCGCTTGCCGCGCACGCTGCTGGCCACCTGATCGAGAAACGGGCGCAGCGCTTCGGCAATCACTGGCTCGAAGATGAAGCGGCGTGCAGGCCGGTGCCCAATTGCTTCAATATATTGGGCCAGGTTGCTGCTGTTGATGACCCCCCAAACCGGGTTCGAGGTATCATAGGCGGCGCGTGCCAGCATATGGGCCGAGGAGAAGGCGTAGAATGCCGGCTCGTAATCCTGCATCAGCCAGATGATCGGCTTGGGCGGCGTGCCGAACAGTGCCGCCTGCCGGTCGCGCAGCTGCGCAAAATTGAGCGTGACCCACCAGTTGTAGGTCATGAACAGCTCATCGGCACGCGCCGCTATCGCCGCCTGCGGGCTGCGAACCAATTCGATCTGCTCAGGCGCAATCATGAGCCCGGCCTTGGCTGCGCGGTTGACGATGATTGAAGTGTCGGTTTCGGCAACCACATCGGTCACAAGGATGCGAACATCCACGGGTATGCGCTGTTGCAGCGCCAAAAACAGGCGGCAGAAGATATCGATGCCGGTGGCCGTGCCGCCGAAATCGGAGCCTTTCAACAGCATCGGGAGGACAAGGGTGAGCCGCGGCGCAGGGTTCGAATCAGCCACCACGTCATATTCGCCCAGCACGACATTATCGATCGGAGGAGGCGCAACAGACTCCCGCAACTGCTGGTACAGCGCCTTGATCTGCGGGGGCAGGTTTTGTTTGAAGAATGCCCGCAAATTCGACTGCATGGTCACGCCGGTCGCTGCGCCACGAAAGTCAGAAACTCCGCGCTAGCTTCGGTTTCGTTTGGGGCGCTGGCGATCATGGCTTCGACCTGCGCCCGGTTCTCTGCAGGACAGATGCCGAGCGAGAGCTCCCAAACCCGCTGCCGGGCGGAGTTGTTGATATGCTGGCGCACCAGCTTGAAGCCTTCACGCTCAAGCGCGGCCACGGTTGATGCCCGGCTGGGCAAGGAAAAATGTCGGGGTGCCTCAAGTCCGCGCCAGTACCGGCCAAAGATGCCCAGGCCGGTCGCATCGGCATTGGGCACTTCAATGAACAGGGTTCCGCCGGGTTTCAGCCAGCCGAATAGCCTGCGAAGGAGTGCTGCGGGATCGGGCACATGCTCCAGCACATGCGCGAGCGTGATGTGATCGAACGCCTCGTGCCACTGATCGTCTGCCAAGGTCGCCGCGTCATCAATGGCAATCCCGCGCTGAGCCAGGGCCGTCAATAGATGGGGATCATATTCTACTCCATGCAGCTGATGCCCGAACGGCTCCATCAGCAGCAGGTATTGCCCGCTCCCGCAGCCGTAATCGAGGATCCGGGCGGGCGCCTTGGGCGCGAAGCGGAATTGTTCATCGATATTGGCGTTGTCCCGCCCGAGCACACGGGTGGTCGCGGCGATCAGGTGATCGGCAAGGCCGGCCTTTGCGGCAAACCGGGCGCGCAGATATCTGTCGCGCAAGACCCCGCGGAAGCCCCCGCGAAAGGGCGCAGGTTGCGGGTTCGCATGGGTGTAGTAAGCGGAATAGGCCCGCATCAGCCGATCGCCGGACGGACGGGCTTTCAGCCACAAGCTCGCACAGGTCCGGCAGCGGACATAACTGAAATCGCCGTCATCGGCCGCGAAGAAGAAGTCGCGCACCTGATCAACCTCGACCTCAAACTGATCGGACCCGCAAAACAGGCACTGTGAGACGTCTTCGAGCTGGTCGTGGTCGGCCTCCGCGCCGTCTGTGTTCATGACAGGCCCGGCGCGATCATCGGCGTAGGAAGAAGGCTGCGACATCTGCGTTCCTCAGGCGATTTCGGTTTCGCGGCGATTGCCGGTGTCAAGGCTCTGCCGGGTTGCCTGGAGATAAGCGTGGCCATGCTTGCGGTCCGGCTCCAGATGGTTGCCTTCGGCCCATTCGTTCCACGCATTAATGAACACATAGCGCCGGCCTTCGGGTGTATTCTGGCGGGTCCAGCCGATCATCCGGGTCAGCCAAGCGGCATACTTTCCGGGGGTCGAGCCCAGAAAAATGATCGGGCCGCGCTTGCGCCGCGCCGAGTTGTCCCAGCCTGGGGTTACGCACCGCAGCCAGCGCTCGGTCGAGACGCCGGCGGGCGGCAATGCTGCGGACCTGGCATCGACGAGATCATCGTAAAGCTGGATCGCAGCCTGCTGTGTACCGCGCAGCCGCGCGCTGACCCGCGCCAGCAGTACCGTCGCCAATCGCTTCAACCGGCGCTTGGGAGCGGGCTGGAAGGGGCATGGCACGAATTCGACCGCAACATCGAAGTTCCAAGCGTCGAGCTCGACATGGCGGGTGACGAAGGCGCCGAGAAACAATTCTCCCAGCCCTGCCTTGCGGACCTCATCCCGCCACACGGCCGCCGTCGCCGCCGCGTCGGGAAGCAGGTCGGCACGGTAGATGAACAGCGCGGGCTTGCCATTCATTCGGAGGTATCGAGGGTCCGCCAAAATCGGGATCAGTGATTGGATATGCGCGCGATCATCCTCGCTCGAATAGGTTTGTTCGAGCAGAACCTCGCGGTCCCTGCCATCCCAGGTGCGGGTCCAGTTCTCATTGGCCCAGCAAAGGCAGAACGGCAGGTCGGGCCGCCCCGATTGGACGATTTCATCCACTGGCCGCTCAAGGATCCGCGTTCCGGTGAACCAGTAGTGGTAATAGCAGAATGCGGAAATGCCGTATTCCTGCGCCAGTTCGGCTTGCGCTTGCCGGGTTTCGGGAAGCCGGAGATCGTAAAAGCCCAGATCGGCAGGAAGGTGGGGCTGGTGGTGTCCGGGAAATAGCGGGCGGGCCTTGGTGACATTGGTCCACTCGGTGAACCCACGACCCCACCACTGGTCGTTTTCGGGCACCGGATGAAACTGGGGAAGGTGTATCGCGATGACCTGCACTTCCTGCCTAGAATGATCAATCTTCGACTGGGGCGGCGGGGTCATCCGAATTCCTTGGCAGGTCATTTCGCAGTTGCGAAGCGCAGTTCGCACGGGCAATAGCCCTGCGACAAGCGCATTGACACTGGAAAGTTGGGACCTGGCAAAGTGAGATTGACAAGCCCGGCGCCCATGCTGCGGCACTCTGATTCGTCGCCCGGTATCGTCACTGCGGGCGCTCCACTCACAAGCCAGAGCCGCGCCTGAATGACGCTGGTCAGGAATTCGCTTTACGGTCTCGTGCCGAACCTCGTCGGCGTTGCGACCAGCATCGTGACTGTGCCGCTGTACGTGACGATCGTGGGGAATGAGCGTTACGGAGCGTTGTTGCTGGCATTGGTTCTGCTCGGCTATTTCGGACAGGCCGATTTCGGGCTCGGGCGAGCAATTACCCAGCGTCTTTCGTCGATGCAGGATTCGCAGCCAGATGAGCGTGCGAGCATAGTCTGGTCCGCGATCCTCGGGGCGAGTATCATCTCGATTGTCGGAGCAGCCATTGTCTACCTTGCGGCAGGGCTGTTCTTTCAATCTTTTTTCGATGCTGATGCCTCGCTCAAAGCGGAGGTTCTGGCGTCGACGTGGCTGTTCGCGCTGTGCGTGCCAGTGATTATGTATACCGGCGTTGCTTGCGGCGCGCTGACAGGGCTTGAGCGCTTCGGCGTGGTCTCCGTCGGAACCACCATCGGCAATCTGCTGTCACAAGTGCTCCCGCTGGTGATGGCGGAGTTCTATTCGGTCGAATTCATGTGGCTCCTCGGCGCCTCGCTGGTCGGGCGGGTTATCGGCCTCGTGCCGATCATGATGAGCATGGGCATAGTGTTTTTGCGCAAGCAGCCGATCAATCCGTCGATTACGCAGTTGCGGCGCCTCTTTTCCTTCGGCAGCTGGATTATGGTGACGGCGATTGTCGGACCGCTGATGGTGACCGCGGACAGAGTTGTGATCGGGGCTGTTCTCGGGGCGGCTGCGGTGGTAGCTTACTCTGTGCCCGTTCAGATCGCGATGCGGACCGTGATGTTCCCCACCGCAATCGTGCAGGCGCTGTTTCCGCGCATGGCTTCGCAGGATGCGGAAGAGTCGATCACCCTCGGCACTTCATCGGCTGTTTTTGTCGGGCAGTTATATGCCTTTGTCGTTGTCGGGCTGATCTGCCTTGCGGGACCTTTGCTGAACCTATGGCTGGGAGACGAGCTCGACCCTCGCTCGCTTTTGGTGGGACAGATCACCCTCATCGGGTTCTGGTTAAACGCCCTCGCGAATGTGCCGTATGCATTGATCCAGGCGAAAGGAAATTCGCGGTTCACGGCGCTGCTGCATGTATTAGAATTGCCTGTCTACTTCTTGATGCTTTACGGTTTCGGGGCCAGCCTTGGCCTCTATGGCGTTGCCTTGGCGTTTACATTGCGGAACCTGATCGATTGCGTTGCCCTGTTTAAAAAGGCCAAATTTCTCGATCCCGGCGTACTTCTGCGCCTCGCCGGCCCCGCAGCTGTAATCATGGCTGCGTACGCGACGTCGCCTTGGGCGCAAGGGTGGCTAGAGGCGATTACAGCGGCGAGCATCTACTGCACGATCCTGCTGTTCCTGACGTGGATCCAGATGCCGCGTGAGGCAAAGGATTGGCTGCTTCAGCGAGCGCGGCGCTGAAGTGAGCTTGTGGCCAGACCCTTGCGCCTCTCGCAGGATCGGTGAAGGCTTGAACCCCAAACCGGTCTGGCTTATCAACCCGTCAGCGTTTGTGATCGCGCCCTGGCCGGTGTCCCGGCCTAGCCACTGGAAGTTTTGATGCCCCATCCCGTGCCGAGCAGCTTTCCCATGCCCTATCGGCAGGCGGCGCCACTGAGGGCGTCAGCGAATGCTCGGCTGCAGCCGCTGATCCCACTGGTGCTGGTCTTTTATTCCTTTCTGTTTCTGCCTCCCGAAGTTGAGGTGACTGTCTTCGGCGTCAACCTGCCGTCATATCGCATTGCCCTGCTGGCAATGTTGGTGCCGGGATTGTGGATGACAATGAAAAGCAAGGTCCGTGGGACTAGCGCGAGCGATGTAGCCGTTACGATCATCGCGTTCTGGATCATGCTTTCCTTCATCATGATTTATGGCTTCGAAGACGGGCTTGTCCGCGGGGCCGGGATCATGATCGATACCGCGCTCCCCTATCTTATCGCGCGCGCCTGCATAAAGTCATTCGACGACCTGCGCTATTTCCTGATTCTTTGCTTACCAGCCGTGGTTTTCGCTGGCGGTATATTGGCGCTTGAGAGTGTCTCAGGGCGTCTCATCCTGCGGCCAGCCTTTGCTTCGGTCTTCGGCAGCATCAATTCGTTCGCGGGCGGCGAGGCCATCGGAAGCCTCGTGATCAAAGACGAATACCGGCTTGGCCTGATGCGGGCTTACGGGCCGTTTCCGCACCCGATCCTTGCTGGCGCGGTCATGATCGGATTTCTGCCGCTCTACTATTTTAGCGGCTTGCGGTCTTGGCCGTTTCTGCTTGGGGTAGGGGCCGCTCTGGCAGGGTTCTTTGGCCTCAGTTCGGCCGCGTTTCTTGCACTTACGCTAGCGTTTGGCGCGATGGCTATTTATCATATCAAGCCATTCTTTCCGACGATATCGTGGTGGACCATCAGCGGCCTCCTCGTAGTAATCGGTTGGGCGCTGCACATGGCGTCACAGAACGGCATCATTTCAGTGATTTCGCGTCTTACGCTCACACCTTCCACGGCCGAATACCGGAAATTGATTTGGGAGTATGGTTCGGCCAACGTGGTCAAGAACCCGTGGTTTGGACTTGGCTATCGTCAATGGGAGCGGCTGGATTGGATGGGCGAAAGTGTCGATGCGCATTTCCTTTTGCTGGCTATGCGCCACGGGTTGATTGTCCCGGTTCTGCTTTTGATCGCGATCATCTACGGCATGGTCAGGCTTGGGTTGGTCATTCCCTATCTTGCCCCCAAGGACCGCGCATTCGCGATCGGTATCAATATTTGCTTAGTGATCTTCGTGGTGGTCGGGCAGACCGTCAACTATTTCGGGTCAAGCAATGTCGTATTCATGACGATGGTCGCGTTTTTGGCCTCCGCCGTTAACTGCGCCAATGGTCAAATCCAATCGAGCAAGCGCCAACGCGTTATGCAGTATTCCCGGATGGTCAATCCGACGACTGGTTGAGGGGGCGGACCCGAAGGAGCATTTTGCTCTGTGCCCCCCCGCATCTCACACCTGCCGCAGCGCCACAGCGACGATCACAAACCCGTTGGCGTAGACCTGCAACATCCCGTTCCCGCCGCCGATGCTGGTGATCGTCACCGGCACGTAGGTTAGGTTGTTGATGGCGTCGGCCACCGCCGTGGTCGCGGTGGTGTAGGCCGTGCCATCGGTGTCCATCAGCAACGCCTGCGAAGCTGCGCCGCTGCTGTTGAGGACGCGGGCTTGGCGTACGTTCGCTGCGCCGTTCGGGTTATCGACCATCGTGACCGTGCCGTTGATCCCGCTGCCGAAAGACGCTGAGGTGGCAATGAAGGCGGCTTCCCAATTACCAGCGGGTAGGACAAAATCTGGCCCCTGGAACGAATTGGCGATGCTCCACCCCGGTGTGCTGGCGAACCAGAAGTTGTCCGCCGCAGTGATCCCGGCGGTGCGTGAGCGCATGGTGATCCCGCTGCGCGTGACGGGGGCGGTTTCACTGACGTTGAGGAAGGTTGCGCCGGGCGGCGATGCGGCGGGCAGGGTTGCATTGGTCAAGCTGAAGCCCAGCCACACAAACGCGCCGATCACCGCCGCATCATCGTTGGTGATGGTGCAGGCAAGCGCGTTCTTTCCAGACGCCACCAAAACCGTGCCAGCGCTGGGGGCAGTCAACGTGACGGTGAAGGTTTCGTTCTGTTCTGCGGCGGCGTCACCCGTCACGCTGACCACGAACACCTTGGTGGTCTCGTTCGGCGCAAAGGACAGAACCTGCGAAGGGAACACCCCACCTACAAAATCCGCCGCGTTGGCCGGGTTGGGGCCGGTGCCAGATGCGGTGGCGGTTACAGAATTGGTGCCGCTCAGATTGCCGCCGCGCCGCACGGTGATGTTGTAGGCGGTCGTGCCGCTGTTGCCTTCGTTCTGCGCAATCTCCGCCGTTTCGATATAGAGCCACGTTGCCGCGCCGTCATCTTGCGCCGCTTTGATCACGCCGCTGGTGCCAGTCATTTCCACAGCCGTGCTGGTGCCAACGCGGCGGAATCCGGCCAGCTCGAACGGGCCAAATGCCCGCGCAGGCATGCCAAGCGCCGCGTAACCCGGAAACCACGTGGGCGCATCGCCGTTGCTCAGGGACTTGACATAGATGTAGACCGCGCCGTCCGCGCCAGTGACATGGAAGCCTTCAAAGCCCATCGGCCATCCGAACGGCCACATCGGCCCTTCGTTCGCGCTATCGAGGATCGGCGCGCCGCCCGCCGTGTAGCCTGTTTGCTGCGGCGCGCGGGTCATATCGACCTTGAACAGGCCCGGGCTGGCGTCGATGTCTGGGCAGCGCAGCACTGTGAAGGGGCGCCTGCCACCCTGCGCGGTGTCGATCAGCAGGTTGCCGCCGGTCGGGTGCGCCTGCATCCGCGCGATGTTGGCGGTCGCAGCGGTTAGCTCGGCAGCGTTGGCCGCGTTGGTGCCATCGGCGGAAAAGCCTTCACCGCTTTGCAACCGGAACTGCGCCGGGGTGGCTGCCGATCCGGTCGTGACGGTTGCGATTTTGGCGTTGTCGAGCGCGTAAGTGCCCGCACCGTTGGCAGTGCCACTGACCTGAAAGCTGTCCCGCCTGATCCAGCCCACAAACGCGCCGTTATCAGCGCGGGCGATGCCCATTGCGCCGTTGATATTGTTTCGGCCATGCGGCGCGGTGCTGGTAACGATAAACCGCTGCGTGGCAGCATCGACATAGCCTGTCACCACCATCGGTCCGCCAGACGGCGCTTGCGGGAAAATCAGCAGGTGCGAGGAGCCGTGGACAATCCCGCTCCAGATGTCATCGCGTAGAAACCGCGCTGGCGAGTGAAGCCCGCCGCGCTGGAAAGAGCCCGAGACGAAATCGACCCGGCCAGGGGCGACATAATGCCCGGTCGATTTGTCGCCGGGGTCATATTCGAGCGGCTCTGGCAACACGATGTTGCCGTTAACACCGGGCGGATTGTTGAAGCGGTGCGGCGGAAAAACAGTCACGCCGTTATCGTCGCTGCGCCCGCGTGTCATCGGGCCATTGCGCGACAGATGCACGCACATGCCCACCAGCGATGTCGTGAACCGCCGCCCGCGCATCGTTTTGCTGGGCGTCTCCAGGCCGGTGCCGTTGTTGACGGTGTTAAACGGACCATAGCCGTTCCACGTGGACAGATGGTAGCCACCGTTGCGATTATCCTCGGACCCAACGGGCACGTCGCTTGAAGACAGATGCCAAGTGTAGGTGTCGTGGGTGATCTCGTTCACCGTGTCGAGCTGGAAGAAGCTGCGCCAGTTGGTGCTTTCGGTGCCTTCGGGGCTGCTCGGCGAACCAATCCGCCACGTGAAGTTGACCACCCCCGGCTTGCGCACGCCGCTTAAGGCATGGCCGGTGAAGAACGCCGCATGGTCGTCTTGCGGCAGGGTGTAAAGGTCGGGCTCATCGGCAAAGGCGTAAGCGATCCAGTTGGTGCGCCAATAAGGATTGTTTATCGCCAGATCGCGGTAATCGAGGGCGCCTGCGTTCTCGCCAAACAGCCCGGTCTGCCAGCGCGGCGAGGCCAGCAACATCAGCTCTTCGGCCTGACAAGCCGCCAGCACCGCCCCCGCCTCCCCCCGAACAGAAAAATCGGGGTGCTGATGCTTGAGGCAATTGACCCCGCGTGACTTCCACTTGGCGTAGAGGTTTTGGGTGCTGTCCGTTTCGTAGCAATAGCCAGTCGGCGATTGGTTCCAGACAGATACAAGGAACTTGCGCGGCCCGAGCGGACCGTAGTTGGGGCCGTAGAGGACCTCGGAGCCGCCGACAGAATTACCGGCCTGAAAGCTGCGGCGCCTGGAAAAGCGATAGCCAAATCCGAAGCTGGGCATCAGGCGAGGCCAACCAAATTCGTAGCAGTCGTTCCGGTCGCACGAACCGACGTGACGCGAATATCCAGAATCGTACCGCTCCGGACATTGGTAAACTTCACGTCGCTGCCACCATCGACCGCCCGCACCGTGATATCCCCATCGTTCCCGACGTAAATGGCTTTGGGCAGCACAGCCAGCTCTCCAATATCGCTAGGCGTGATCGAAAAACAATTGCGAGCGGGGGCGATGACGCTATCTACGGCGGCGTCGAACTTGTCAGAAGGCATAAACAGCTCCTCGGTTAGCGATCGGGGAACCATCAGATATTGGCACCGCGCCGAGTAGGAAAATGGAAAATCTCCTTCAGATATCCATGACACGTGCTCGCAACTGAACCGGCTTGCAGAGACAAATAATTCGAACAGTCGCGCGAACGCGTCAAATTCAGGTGACCTTTAATGATATCGCCAAGCACGCAATTGGACGACTTGGAGGAAGTCACGATAATCGTCGTGAGCTTTAACACCAGGGACTTGACGCTGAAGGCGCTCGAGACCCTCTATGCCAATGCCGGCGATGTTCATATGCGGGTGATCGTCTGGGACAATGCATCGGTCGATTCTTCAGCCGATGCGATCGCCGCCGCATTTCCGCAAGCCGAGCTCATTCGAAGCCAAGAGAATCTTGGCTTTGCGGTTGCCAACAACAAGGCGGCTGAGTCGGTTCGCAGTGAGTGGATGTTGTTGCTCAATCCGGACACAGAAACCTATCCCCGAGCGATCGAGGCCCTGCTGCGGTTCGCGCAGGCCCATCCTGATGCTGGAATCGTCGGGGGGCGCACAGTCTTTCCCGATGGCTCACTCAATCCCGCATCCTGCTGGAACAGGATCACTTTGTGGAGCCTCTTGACCAGCGCCACCGGCCTCACAAGTTTATTTTCCAATACCAGGTTCTTCAATCATGAAGGTATCGGCGGTTGGAAAAGGGATACCGTTCGAGAAGTTGATATCGTTGTCGGATGCTTCTTCATGATCTCCACACGGTTGTGGAGAGAATTGGGGGGCTTTCGTTCAAAATACTTCATGTACGGCGAAGAAGCGGACCTGTGTTTGAGGGCTGCAAAGGCGGGTTATCGTCCGATGATCACCCCCGATGCACAGATCATGCATTTGGTGGGCGCCTCGACCCCGCAACTCGCGCCCAAACTTGTGCAACTCACCAAGGCCAGGGCAACCTTGATCCGTGATCACTTAGGCCCACCAAAGGCGTCGATTGGGCTCGCTTTGTTGCTGGTTTGGTCATTCAATCATCGGATCAAGAGCGCTCTGCGAAGGAACGGCCAGGGCAAGAGCGAAGAAACCGATGCGTGGACAGTTCTGTGGAAGAAGCGCAACGAATGGCTGGCGGGCTACTGATTTCTGAAGCGCAATGCGTGCGGTGGGGCGCCATAACGTTATGAAATACCGAAATGGGGGCCGCTAGCATCTCTATGCAAGCCAAGTTGCCCTTGCTAACCGATAACGTCATTGGCGCCGTTTTCTCTTCATCTGCCATTTAAGATTACCAATTTCGGATGGCCCCGTTGGGCGTCAAGGTTCCGTTATGGCATTGAGGTTTACTTTGGCAAACTGGAGAGGACCGACTCGTGGTGACCACGGCCACCCTTTTGCCCACCACGAATTTCCTCGGGCTCGATTTCGTCAATGCCAGCTATCCCGAGATCGCTGAGGAACTTGATCGTCTCTCACGGACCGGCAGGTTTGCGCTTGTGGCAACCCCGAATGTCGATCACGTAGTCATGCTGAACACTAAACCGCAAGACGACATCGTGAAGCGCTTCCGAAGCGCTACTGCCGATGCAGCCTTGCTTGCTTGTGACAGCCGAGTGCTCCAGGCGCTGGCATCGGTTCGTGGGGTCGAACTTGCGATTGCGACAGGAAGCGACCTGACCGCCTATCTCTTCCAGCACGGCTACCTTGATGGACGCAATGTTGCCCTTATTGGCGGCGATGCGGCCATGTCGGGCGAATTGGCTCGGCGCTTTCCCGCCATCCGACTGGAGCAGCACATCCCGCCGATGGGTATTCTGCAAAATGGGGCGGCCATTCAGGACATCGAAAAGTTCGTAGTGAGAGGTTCGTTCGATTACATCTTCTTCGCGATCGGCGCGCCCAGAAGCGAGATCATCGCGCATCGCTGCTTGCATAGTGCCGGAGCTACCGGTGTTGCGCTTTGTATCGGTGCTTCGATCGAATTTCTGCTCGGACGCAAGGCCCGGGCGCCGCGATGGATTCAATCCTTGCGGATGGAATGGGCGTTCCGGCTGCTGAGTGAACCGCGCAGGCTTTGGCGCCGCTATCTGGTCTCGGGGCCGAAGATCCTTCGGATCGTCCATGAGTGGAAGAGGCCCTAGGCAAGTGCCCTAGCATAACCGTCGCTTGCCAGGTTGGTCCTTTACGGCTTGGCGTAGTGGTGGATCTCAGGCGCTCGCCACCATAGCAATTTGCCTGCGCCGCCCTCAGCTCGGCACTGAAAATCGGCTTCATGGACCGGCGCGAGGACCGAGGAGAACCGCGCTGCGAGGCTGAACAGCAACAGCTGGGTAGCCCCAGCCGCCATCCAGACGGCGACCCGCAGGGTGCCAGCAAGGCCCCCGTCAGCATACATCAGAATGCATCGCAATTGACCCTGATTGAACTTCCGGGTCTTGGCGAAAGCCAGAGTCATGCGCTGTTCGGGCACAAGCTCCTCGACCAGCGCGTCGCGGTTCCACAAAAGCTTACGTCCCTGCCGCACCAGCGACCGGATCAACCAGACATCCTCGCCGCCGCGGGCGTTGAAGCGCAGGTCAAAGGGGGCGTCTGTGGTGAAACAGCGAGCCTTGTGGAACATGGCGTTGCCGGTTCCGACATAGGCCCATTTGTCCGTGATATCGGCCCCGGTGGAGCCCGGCATTGCGCGGCTGTAGGCCCGGTCAATCTGTCCTGCCAGGGAAGGCGGACAAGGGCCGAGCAGCCGCGGCATGATCCGTCCGAACGCCATATCAGTGATCCCATCGACCTGTGTCAGCCACGCATCGAGCCAGGTCGGGCAGGGCACCTCGTCATCATCGAGGAAGATTACGTAGGTGCCGGCCGCTTCGGCAACGCCCCGGTTACGCGCGTGAACGACGCCGCTGCGCGGCTCGTGGACGTAGCGGATCGCGGGTAGGTCGGCGCCTTCAACCGTCGTCCGCGCGCTGGCATCGGGACAGTTGTCGATCACGATTGTCTCGACTGAACGGTCCTCGATCTGTGGGCTTAACGTCGAAAGCAACTCGGCCAGCATCGCCGTTCGCCGGAAGGTCGTGATGATTATGCTGGCGTCCATGGTGGCTCCCGTCCTCCTGCCTACGGGCAATTGCTTGCGCGAGACACTGCTTCATGCCTGTGACACGAAGGGCGAATTTCAAGCTGCCCGTTTGCTGGACACGTGACCGCAAGCCGTCAAAAGGAGATCCTCGTTCGACCTGATCGCGGCTGCTGCAGGGCGCACAGTTGCGGCGATGAGCCGACTGCTAAATCAGCCGCGGCATCAAGTACCTACTCGCGCGCGCCATAGGTGTAGTAAGCATATTGATAGTCGTAGGCTTGGCCCGCTTCCAGCGCACGGTATTTGGTGAGCACCGCACCGATCGGTTTTGCGCCGGCGGCTGTTAAGCGACGGATCGCGGCACGCGCGCGGCTGAATGGCAAGGTATTGGCCTCCAGCACGAACACCGTTGCATCGACCATGCGCGACAGCATTGGCGCGTCTGCAATCCCCATCACGGGGCAGGAATCGAAGATCACCAGCGAATATTCGCTGCGGCACTTGTCAATGAATTGCTGGAATTCTTTTGAAGCGAGGATTTCGGTTGGGTTCGGCGGGATCTCGCCCACGGGCAGGATATCGAGGTTCTCGTGCACGCCCCTGACCACTGCGGTCTCGAGATCGACGTGACCGAGCACGACTTCGACCACACCGACCTTGGGGCGTTCGATCCCCAGTAACCCGGCGACTGCTGGACGACGCAGGTCGGCATCGACCAGCAAGGTTTTGCGCCCGAAGCTGGCAAACATTTCCGCCAGAATGACCGCTGTCGTCGATTTGCCCTCTTGCGCCTGGCTACTTGTCAGCTGGATGACATTGCTGCTCCGCGGCAGCGAAAAGTCGATCGCAGCTCTGATAGAGGAATAGGCCTCCATCAGTGTGCTGAACCGGTTCGAGCCGTCCATCGAAATGTCGCGCTCGGCCACATAGGGAGTGTGTCCGAGGAACGGCAGGCCAAGTTTGTCCTGAACGTCTTCGAGTGACCGGATGCGATCATCGAAGGTTTCGCGCAGCACCGCTAGGCCTGCCGCCAGCGCAATGCCAAGTGCGAGTGCCAATGTAAGGTTACGAAGCAAGTTCGGCGAATAGGGCGAGGTGGGCACAGTTGCCGAATCGAGCTTCTGCAGCGTGCCGGGATTGACGTTTGCCGCGCTACTCACTTCATTATAGCGGTCTAGCAGCGTTTTGAGCTGATCGCGCAACGCTTGCGCTTCGCGGTCGAGGACGCTGAGTTCAACCTTTTGGTCCTGTTCGCCCAGAGTTTCCTGCGTCAGCGAATCCAGTTCCTGTTGGAGCGCCTGCTCGCGGTTGCGGGCAATCGTCAGCTCGTTCCTCAGCGATGCCTTGATGTCGGCGCTGCTGCGTTCGAGCTGCGCATTAATCGTGTCGATCTGCGCGAGCAGGTTCCTGATCTGGGGGAAGTCGTCGTTATAACGCTGACGGAGTTCCGCAAGCTGCACGCGTTTGTTGGTGAGCTCGGAGACAAGGTTCTGTAGTGAGGTGCTGCTCTGCACTTCGGGTATCTGCGAAGCGGGCAGGCTTTGCAGCGCGCGCCAGCGCTGCTCGGCCGCGATCCGCGCCGCACGCGCATCAATAAATTGCTGGTTGATTGCGCCTAGCTTGGTGGTGGTAAGCGTGGCTCCGCCACCGTCGCCTTCGTCGCCCCCCCCGCTGACCGGGTTGACGATGATGCTCTGGCTACGCGCGTAATCATTGGACACGACTTCCGCGCCTTGAAGCCGCTGACGGGTCACATCGATCTGTTGCTTGAGATATTCGAGCGCATAGCGGTTGCTCTCGACCGAACCGCGCGTGTCTGTTGAGATAAATGCTTCAACGTATCCGTTGGCAATTTCTGCGGCAAGCGCCGGACTTTCGGACTGAAAACCAAGCTCGACCACCCACGTGCCGTCAGCCTGGTCGACCACGACCGAGGAGATCAGCATCGAAGCCGCCATCTGGCGCTTGCTTTCCTTCCAGTCTTTGTCATTCATTCCTGGCGCGCGGCCTTCGTCGACGTCCTTGCCGAGAAAATCGGAGCGCTCGCTCAGATTCAGTTCGTCCGCTACCACAAGCGCGAGTTGCCGGCTCTTGATCGTTTCAAGCAGCGTGTTGATGTATTCGTAAATCTGGTTGGAAGGAACATTCTCGGTGTTCTGCCCTTCGACAACGTATTGGCCGTAAGGCTTGATGCTGACTTTCGCATCGGCCTGATACATGGGTGTCGCCAGCAGAGTGGCGACCAGACCGAGCACCAACGAGCCAAAGATCACGCCACCGCCAAGCCAGCGCTGCCGGTAGAGGAGGCCGCGAATAGCTGCAATATTGATGAACTGGGTGCCCGGCTGATGCTGCACTAACTGCCCGTCGGGCATATAGGCGTCAATCCAATTGCCTGGGCCGCCGGGCTCCGGCAAGTTCACGATCTGACGGTCATTCATGTTAGTTTGTGTTCAGCCCCGCTGCAGCAAACACACCAAAAGCAGGCAGAGCCCTCAGCAGATCTTCATAGAACACCGACAGGCCATCGGTGCCCATAATGATACGGTCACCTGGTTCCAGCACCGGATCGAGCATTGTGCCCTGGCGGACCTGACCGTAATCGAACTTGGCAATCATGATGCCTTGCGCGCTCTCGCGGAATACCGCCACCTGACTGGTCTTGGCAGTCCGCTTGGGGCCGCTGGCGAGCGCGACCGCGGTCGATAGCCGTGCGCCGGGTTGGAAGATATAGACACCGGGCTTTTCTACCGCGCCTTCGACTGTGACCAGATGGGAGGCGTATTCGGCGATGTTGACGCTTACTACAGGGCCCTTGAGCCCGGCCGCAGCCAGTCTGCGCGTCACGTCCTGCTCAAATTGCTTCGCCGTCATCCCCGCTGCCGGGATCGATCCGATCATCGGCAGGGAGACATTGCCCTCAACCCCGATCCGGACCCGTGCGAGCGAAAGATCAGGTTCGCGAAATACGACAACCGAGACCTCGTCCGCCGGGCGAAGATTATAGCTCGTCGGCCGCGATACGCTGTAGCCCTGCTGACCCATCGCCGTGTCGGGCTGGCTTGCTGCGGCACCAATCACGGGATCGGGCGTCGATGCACAGCCGGCGACGGCCAGAGCCGCGATTACCGAACCGGATATGCCGAACGCTTGGCGCAGTTTCTTTGTCATCACCATTCCCTCATCAGATCGCCCATCGCTTAGCCTCTGGATTTTCGCGGCGCAACATGATTGAACCGCGACCGACCTGGGATGGTGCTCGCGCGGGTAGCCGGTTGTCGCATTTGCCTTGTCCATGGGCCGACACGATACAAATCGAGCCAAGGAGCAGATACGCGTGATCCAGCCCATACCATCCACGTTCAGCCTGATTGCGGCGTGCTTGTACGCTGCTGTCGCGGCGTCCTGTCTCTTGGCGCTGGCGCCAGCCGTGAGGCTGCGCCAAGCCAAGTGGCACGTGCTCGGTTGGTCCGCGATCGCGCTATTGTTTTTTGCGCTCGGCGCGGCGCGGGTGTTTGCGGTGGAGGAACTGCTGCGCGAGGAGCTCCGTTTCCTGTTGCGCGGCCAAGGGGCGTATGATCACCGGCGCGAATTTCAGGGGCCGATCTTTGCTGCGCTCTTTGTTTCGGCGGCATTTTTCGGCGGGTTCTGGGCCTATCGCACTTCGCAGACCATAACCGGTCGCCGCAATATCGCCGCGACGATCGGTATCGCCTGCGCGTACAGTCTCATCTTCCTGAATTTGTTGCGGATTGTCTCGCTGCACTCGGTCGACCAACTGCTTTATGGGCCGCTCAAGCTGAACTGGCTGATCGACCTTGGGGCAAGCGCCGTCGTGCTCGTGTGCGGCGTGTATTACTGGCGGGTGGTGACTGGCAGAGCCTGATCGCGGGCGACTGGCCTTAGGCGATCAGCCTAGCAATACGGCGGCTGGCGGTGCCGTCACCATAGGGATTATGTGCCTTCGCCATCCGGTCATAGGCGCTGCGGTCGTCGAGCAGCCGGGTGGTTTCGGCAATGATTACAGCTGCATCTGCACCTACCAGCTTGGCGGTTCCGGCGGCGACGCCTTCGGGTCGCTCGGTCGTGTCGCGCATCACCAGCACTGGTTTGCCGAGGCTAGGGGCTTCCTCCTGGATACCACCGGAATCGGTCAGCACAATATCGCATGCCCCCATCATCGCAACAAAATCGAGATAATCCAGAGGGTTGATGAGCGCGATGTTGTCCAAACCCGCGAGTGCCGGCCGCATGACTTCGGCAACCTTGGGGTTGGGGTGCAGCGGATAGATGATTGCCACGTCATCGCGCGCCGCAAGTACTTGTAAAGCAATGCTGATCTGCTCCATCCCGGCGCCGAAATTCTCGCGCCGGTGGGCGGTCACCGCGATGATCCGCCTGCCCTGAAACCGCTCCTTCAGCGAGGCGATGGTTGGCGCAATCGAGGGGTCGGCGGCGAGCTTTGCCTGTGCAAACAGTAGGGCATCAATCACGGTATTGCCGGTCACGTGTATGGAATTTTCGCTCACGTTTTCAGCGCGCAAGGCGGCTGCTGCGGTTGCGGTCGGGGCGAAGTGCAAATCGGCGATGACGCCGGTGACCTTGCGGTTCACCTCTTCTGGCCATGGCGAATAGATGTCGCCGCTGCGCAAGCCCGCCTCGACATGACCCACGGGAATCCGCCGGAAATAGCAGGCGAGGCTGGCCATCATCGTGGTCAGTGTATCGCCGTGCACCAGCACCCGATCAGGCTGTAGGGCGTCCAAAGCCTCCCCGAAACGGGTCAGAATACGGCTCGAAAGGCCATCCAGTGACTGGTCTGGAAGCATCAAGTCGAGGTCTAGGTCGGGTCTGAGCGAGGCTAGAGCCAGCACGGAATCGAGCAATTCGCGGTGTTGGGCCGTCACCACCACTTTGACGTCGAACCTGCCGCTTTCGCGCAGCGCGGCTACCACCGGGAACATCTTGATCGCTTCGGGCCGGGTGCCGAAGGTCACCACGATCCGCGGCAATCCGCCCGCTTCGCCCCGCGCATTGCTCACCGCCGCAGCATGCCCCGCGTGTCGAACACCAGTTTGCCCGCAAGGTCCTGCGGCGAGAGATGTTTAAAGGCAGTATGATCAACCAGCACTACCACGATCTCGGCCTGCCGCAGCGCCGCGTCAAGCGTCACCAGTCGCGCGCCCGTCCCTGCGAACGCCTTGGGCAGATCATCGGCGAATGGCTCGACCACCAATATCCGATCCCCATGCGTGTGGGAAAGCGCCTCGGCAATTTCCAGCGCGGGGCTTTCGCGGAAATCATCGATGTCGGGCTTGAAGGCGAGGCCGAGCAGCGCGACCGTGCCGCCGGGCGCTGCATCGAGCAGTGCGCGGATGCGGCTTTCGGTGTGGACCGCCTTGTGGTCATTGACCTCGCGCGCGGTCCGCACCAGCCGGGCTGCCTCGGGCGCGCCTGCCACCAGAAACCACGGATCGACCGCGATGCAATGCCCGCCCACACCGGGGCCGGGCTGGAGGATGTTGACGCGCGGGTGGCGGTTGGCGAGCCGGATTACATCCCATACGTCCACCCCGATCACGTCCGCGATCATCGAGAGTTCGTTGGCGAACGCGATGTTGACGTCGCGGAAGCTGTTTTCAACCAGCTTGACCGTCTCGGCTACGCGCGCGGTGGTATAGAGGCAATCGCCCTTGACGAAGCTGGTATAAAGCACCGCCGCACGCTCGGCGCAGGCCGGGGTGACGCCGCCGATCACCCGGTCATTATGCACCAACTCGCTGACGATCCGACCGGGCAACACCCGCTCGGGGCAATAGGCGAGCGCGATGTCGGCCTCATCGGTGGAGCCGTCGCGCGGCACCACCAGATCGGGGCGCAGTTCGGCGATGATCGCGGCAACCCGCTCGGTGGTGCCGACCGGCGAAGTGCTTTCGACGATCACGCAGGCACCCGGCAAAATCTTGGGCGCGATCGCGCGCGCGGCGGCTTCAACATAGGAGATGTCGGGCGCATTGCTTTCACCCAGCGGGGTGGGCACGGCGATCATGTAAAAACTGGCGGTCGGAACCACGGTCGAGGCCACCAGCGTCCGCGCGGCGATGGCATCGTGCACCAGCTTGTCGAGATCGCGCTCCTCGATATGCACGCCGCCGGCATTGACGGTTGCCACTACCTTTTCGGAAACGTCTACGCCGCACACGCTCCAGCCATAGCTGGCGAGCAGGGCTGCGGTGGGTAGGCCGATATAGCCCAGCCCGATCACCGCGACCTGATGATCGGGGACCGGATAATCAGCCGCCTTGCGTCCCAGCGCGGCAGTGGCATCGAAGGGTGCGTTCATGAAATCACGGTCTCGCTCTTATGAGCGCAGCCATGCTCCCCAAGCCCTTAAAATCGCGTTAGGGCTATGCGCCAAGCTTACCAAGAATTTCACCATGGCAGGGCGGAGCGCCCCCCCCTTACCGGCTCAGCGCTTGGTTATAGGCTGCAAGCAGCGGGGCGATCTGGTGCTGCCAGCCCAGTTCATTGACCACCCGCTCGCGGCCAAAGGCGCCCATGCTGGCGCGCTGCGCCGGATCATCGACCAGTGCGACGATCTTCTCGGCCAGATCGACCGGATCATTGGGCTTGGCGTAAAGCGAGGCATCCTGCGCCGAAAACCGCCCCTCGGTCACTTCGAACTGCACCATCGGCTTGGCGAGGCTCATATATTCCATGATCTTGTTCATGGTCGACTTGTCGTTCATCGCATTGACCCGGTCGGGATTGACCCCGAGATCCATCGTCGAGAGCACTTCGAGCAGGTCAGAATCGGGCGCGCGTCCGGTGAAGGTGATATGGTCCGCCAGCCCGCGCGCGGCGGTGAGCGCCTCAAGCTCAGCCAGCGCCGGCCCGCCGCCGACGAGCACGAACTGGATATCCTCGCGGTGCATCATGCGCACAATGTGGTGCACCGCGTCGATCATCAGGTCGATTCCCTCCTGATTGCCCATCACCCCGACATAGCCGACCATATGCGCGCGGCCATTCTTCCAGCGCTCCACCGGGGGCACGGGTTTGAGGCGCGACAGATCGGGTCCCGACCGCACCACATGCACCCGCTCGGGCGGCATGCCGCCGCGCGTCATCGCAATCTGGCGGTAGGATTGATTGGTCGAGATCACGACGTCGGCGGTCTTGAAGCTCAGCTTTTCGAACAATACCACCAGCTTCCAGAACAACCCGCGCTTGCCGAACTTGGCTTCGTAAAGCTCGGGATTGATGTCGTGGTGATCGAAGATGTAGCGCACGCCGAGCAGTTTGAACGGCAGCGCGACGAGGAAGATCAGATCGGGCGGATTGCAGCCCTGGATCACGTCGATGCGGCGTTTGAAATGGATCTTCCAAGCCAGGACCGTCTCCCAGAACAGCGCCGCGCCATATTCGGCAAGGAAGCCGATCACGGTGTTATTGGCTTCAAGCGGGAGCGGGTGGCGGTGGATGTCGATCCCCTCGATCACCTCGCGGCGCGCCTCATGGCCCCTGCTGGTCGGGCAAATGATGGAGACCTCGGCGCCCGCCGCCTTCAGGGTGCGCGCTTCCTGCCACACCCGCCGGTCGAACGGCAGGGAGAGATTTTCGACCACGATCAGCACGTGGCGCCCTTTCAGTGGCTCGCCGGGGATGATGGCCGGGATGCCTTCGTGGGCGTTCAAGTCGGCGGGTGCGGCCATTCTCACGGGATCGTGCTGGTGTCGACCAGATTTGCGGGGTCGATCGCCAGCGCGTCGATCAGGCGGCTTGTGGTGATGATGCGCGCATAGTCACGGCTTTCGGCCATTTCCCGCCTCACCATCAACTCATCGATCCGCGGCAGCGCTGTGTAGGCATAGAACATATTCTGCCCGATCAGGTGGCCGGGCGTGACGATCGGATCGTAGATGTCGAGATCATACCCGGCCTCGATTAGCCTGCGCGCCAAGTCGACCGCCGGACTTTCGCGCAGGTCATCGGTCTCCAGCTTGAACGCCAGCCCGACCAGGAGCACCTTTGCGCCGGGTTCCAGGCCAGCGGTTGCGTGCGCGAACTGGTGCTGCTTGTGCGCTTCGTTCGAGCGAATCAGAGCATCGACCAGATGGGTGGCCGATCCGGTTTCAGCCCCGATGTGCTGCAGCGCACGAACATCCTTGGGTAGGCAGCTCCCCCCGAACGCACCGCCGGGCCGGGTGTAATAGGCCGACAGGTTGAGCTTGGTGTCGCTCTTGAAGATTTCGTGCACCGTGCGGGCCGAGATGCCGAGGTTCTGGCAGACCCGCCCGATCTCGTTGGCGAAAGCGACCTTGACCGCGTGCCACGAATTGTCGACGAATTTGGTGATCTCGGCTTCGCGCAAGGGCACTTCGAACAGCGGCGCATCGATCCCTTCGTTGAGCTTCGCCATGGTGGGCGAAGGCTGGCCGCAGCGCGTGCCGATCACGATTTTGGGGGGATTGAAGAAGTCATCGATGGCGTTGGCTTCGCGCAGGAATTCCGGGTTGTAGACCAGCTCGACCGTGATGGCGGCATCCGCGCCGAGATGGCTTTCGATGATCGGCCAGATAATGGTCTCGCACGAACCGGGCTGCATGGTCGAGCGGTAGGCGAGGGTCAGCGGCCCTTTCCCATTCTTCTGGGCACGGCCGGGCTTGAGCGCTGCGGCGATCGACTGCGTCACCTGCACGATATTGCTCATGTTGTGCCCGCCATCCTTGTCCGACGGGGTGCCGACGCACACGATCGCGATGTCGCAATCCTCCAGCTCGTCGGTCAGCCGGGTGACGGCGGTGATGCGGCCGTCGGCATGAGCGGCCGCGATCAGCGCGTCGAGCCCCGGCTCGAACACCGGCGCGCGGCCTTCATTGAGCGCGGCGACCTTGGTTGCGCTGACATCGACGCCGATGATGGTGTGGCCCTGGCTGCCCTGACACCCTGCAGCGGTTGAGCCGACATAGCCCAATCCAAAAATCGCGATTTTCAAGGTCTTCTCCCAACGGCGCGCGTCACGGGTTGCGCCGGCACCATAGCCAAACAGTCATGCCCCGTCCAATTTCGAAAGCCACACCGCGGCCATTTTCGGGGAGGAACTTGGGCTATTTGGTTAACGGGCCAAGATCCGCCATCCTTTGCAGAATCTCACCAGCCCATTCATGCCGACAGATCAACAGATCGGGCATAAAGGTATCGGGCCGGTTATAAACCAGCGGCGTTCCGTCAAGGCGAGAGCAATGCAGGCCATACGCCGCAGCCACCGCGACCGGCGCGCAGCTGTCCCATTCGTACTGGCCGCCGGAATGAAGATAGACCTCGGCTGCGCCGCGCACCACCGCCATCGCCTTGGCCCCCGCGCTGCCCATCGGTATCAGCGTGCCGCCAACCGCAGCGGCGACGGCTTCGGCCTCCCGCGCGGGCCGGGTGCGGCTGACCACGAAGCGCGGGTGATCCGCCATCGCGGGCAGCGGCTGCGGCGCGTCGGAACGCAGCACCAGCCCACCGTCCAGCCCCGGCAACGCGACTGCGCCGACGCTCGCAACCCCATCCACCGCCAGCGCGACATGCACCGCCCAATCGGCGCGCGCCTCGCCATATTCGCGGGTGCCATCGACCGGATCGACGATCCACACGCGGCTTTGTGCGCAGCGCTTTGTGTCGTCCTTCTCCTCTTCCGAGAGCAGGCCGTCAGCGGGGCGCGCGGCGCGGATCGCTTCACACAGAAACCGGTTGGCGGCAGCGTCGCCTGCCGCGCCCAGCGCCGTGCCGCTCAAGCCCGATCGATCCCGCACGTCGATCAGCAGACGGCCCGCCTCCTCGGCAAGCTGCGCGGCAAGCGCCGCATCGCCGATCCCGTCATGGTCGAGGGCGGCAGGGTTCATTTGAGCGGCAGGATCTGCTGGATGATGTAACGCGCGGCTTCTTCGGGTGTCATGTCGACGGTGTTCACCTGGATCTCCGGACGCTCCGGCGACTCGTAGGGACTGTCGATCCCGGTGAAGTTCTTGAGCTGGCCGGCGCGCGCCTTCTTGTAGAGCCCCTTTACATCGCGCGCCTCGGCCACTTCGAGCGGGGTGTCGACAAAGATCTCGATGAACTCGCCTTCCGGCAGCATCGCGCGCACGATCTCGCGCTCGGCCCGGAACGGGCTGATGAACGCGGAGAGCACGATCAACCCCGCGTCCGCCATCAGCTTGGCGACTTCGCCCACCCGGCGGATATTCTCGATCCGGTCGGCCTCGGTAAAGCCGAGATCGCGGTTGAGGCCATGGCGCACATTGTCGCCATCCAGCAAGAAGGTGTGGCGGTTCATCAGGTTGAGCAGCTTTTCAACCTCATTGGCGATGGTCGATTTGCCGCTGCCCGAAAGCCCGGTGAACCACAGCACCCGCGCGGTCTGGTTCTTCAGCCCGGCATGATCGGCGCGGGTGATATCCGATGGCTGCCAGTGGATGTTCTGCGACCGGCGCAGCGAATGGTTGATCATCCCCGCTGCCACGGTAGCATTGGTGATCTTGTCGATCAGGATGAAGCCGCCCAGCGTGCGGTTATCACCATAGGCTTCAAACACCATCGGCTTGTCAGTGACGATCTCGGCGACGCCGATGGCATTGAGCTCAAGCGTCTTGACCGCAATATGCTCCATAGTATTGACATTTACAGCGTATTTTGGCTCGTGGACAGTCGCCGAGACCATCTGGGTACCAAGCTTTAGCCAATAGGCGCGGCCGACTTGCAGCGGATCGTCATTCAGCCAGACGATAGTGGTTTCAAACTGGTCTGCGGCCTGCGGCGGGCTGTCGGCAGCGGCGATCACATCGCCGCGCGAGCAATCAACCTCGTCGGCAAAGCAGAT
>JBBQWH010000022.1:0-30503 GCA_038210785.1 Sphingomonadales bacterium
CCCGCCCGCGCTGGCCACCCCGCAGGCTGAATCCGCGCGCTTGCGAAAAAATTGCCGTCTCAGCCCTTGATTCATTCCTCCGTCAGGACCAAATGCGGCCCGTTGGCACTGTCAGGAGGAGAGTGCCAAGACACCTCATTCATAAAAGGAAAGGTCATACCCATGGCATTTCGTCCGCTGCACGACCGCGTTGTGGTCCGCCGCATCGAAGCCGACCAGAAAACCGCTGGTGGCATCTTCATTCCCGATAGCGTCCAGGAAAAGCCGAGCGAAGGCGAAGTCATTGCCGTCGGCGAAGGCAACCGTGACGACGATGGCGACCGCATCGCGCTCGACGTCAAGATCGGTGACCGCGTCCTGTTCGGCAAGTGGTCGGGCACCGAAGTCAAGATCGACGGGGAACACCTGCTGATCATGAAGGAAAGCGACATCATGGGAATCCTCGGCTGATCGCCTGATCCCACGCGCTTTTCCTTTTCAAACCAACAATTCCAGGAGAAACAATCATGGCTGCCAAGGACGTAAAGTTCGGCCGCGAAGCCCGCGAAGGCATTCTGCGCGGCGTCGATATCCTCGCCAATGCCGTCAAGGTCACGCTCGGCCCCAAGGGCCGCAACGTCGTGATCGACAAGAGCTTCGGCGCACCGCGCATCACCAAGGACGGCGTCACCGTCGCCAAGGAAATCGAGCTCAAGGACAAGTTCGAAAACATGGGCGCGCAGATGCTGCGCGAAGTCGCCAGCAAGGCGAATGACAGCGCAGGCGATGGCACCACCACCGCCACCGTGCTCGCCCAGGCGATCGTGACCGAAGGCATGAAGTCGGTTGCGGCCGGCATGAACCCGATGGATCTCAAGCGCGGCATCGATCAGGCCGTGATCGCCGTGGTCGCCGACCTCAAGGCGCGTTCGAAGGACGTTTCGGACAGCTCGGAAATCGCACAGGTCGGGATCATCTCGGCCAATGGCGACGTCGAAGTCGGCGAAAAGATCGCTCAGGCGATGGAAAAGGTCGGCAAGGAAGGCGTGATCACCGTCGAAGAAGCCAAGGGCCTCGAGTTTGAACTCGATGTCGTCGAAGGCATGCAGTTCGACCGCGGTTACCTGTCGCCCTACTTCATCACCAACCCCGACAAGATGACCGTGGAACTGGATAACCCCTACATCCTGATCCACGAAAAGAAGCTGTCGAACCTGCAGGCGATGCTGCCGATCCTTGAAGCTGTGGTTCAGGCGGGCCGTCCGCTGCTGATCATCGCCGAAGACATCGAAGGCGAAGCGCTGGCGACCCTGGTGGTCAACAAGCTGCGCGGCGGCCTGAAGGTCGCAGCGGTCAAGGCCCCCGGCTTTGGCGATCGCCGCAAGGCGATGCTGCAGGACATCGCGATCCTCACCAAGGGCGAGATGATCTCCGAAGACCTCGGCATCAAGCTCGAAAACGTCACCGTCGGCATGCTCGGTGAGGCCAAGAAGGTCTCGATCGACAAGGACAACACCACCATCGTCGACGGCGCCGGCGCTGCGGAAGACATCAAGGCGCGCGTCGCCGAGATCCGCACCCAGATCGACAACACCCAAAGCGATTACGACCGCGAAAAGTTGCAGGAACGTCTGGCTAAGCTGGCTGGCGGCGTGGCCGTGATCAAGGTTGGCGGCGCGACCGAAGTTGAAGTGAAGGAGCGCAAGGACCGCGTCGATGACGCGCTTCATGCGACCCGCGCTGCGGTGGAAGAAGGCATCGTTCCGGGCGGCGGCACGGCGTTGCTTTACGCCACCAAGGCTCTCGACGGCCTGAAGGGCGCGAACGAAGACCAGACCCGCGGGATCGACATCATCCGCAAGGCGATCACCACCCCGCTCAAGCAGATCGCCCAGAACGCCGGCCATGATGGCGCGGTCGTTGCAGGCAACCTTCTGCGCGAAGGTGATGAAACTATGGGCTTCAACGCGGCGACCGACATCTACGAAAACCTGGTGAAGGCCGGCGTGATCGACCCGACCAAGGTAGTGCGCACCGCACTGCAGGATGCAGCCTCGGTTGCCGGCCTGCTGATCACCACCGAAGCGGCGATCGTCGAACGTCCGGACGACAAGCCAGCCTCGCCTGGGATGCCTGACATGGGCGGCATGGGCTTCTGACCGGATAGCGGCCCGGCCAGCCATGCTGGCCGGTGCTCGCGCCGGTCCGGCCAGCGGGGCGACCGCGCCCCGTCTGACGACACCGACTCTGCCGGAGGCGGCCCAGCCTCAGGACAAAGAAAACCCCCGGCGGATTGCTCCGTCGGGGTTTTTCCTTTCCCGCGATATCAAGTCCGCTTCCGGGCTGTCAGAAGATCGCGCCGAATGGCCGGAAGTGGGTGGATTCGCGCCATTCGGGGTTCAGCTCTTGCCGCACTCATTTTCGATGAGGGGCTCGTCAATTCGATCACGAAACTGCCGGAGAATTTTGTAATTGCCCTCAGGCAGCATCAACCACACTTGGCGATTGCGTTCTGCTGCAACAACCTGATCCATCGGGATGGCCTTGGGTGGTTCATTGCACACGAAAGCACGAATTAATGTTGGCTCGTCAAGGGGTTCAATATTTATCAGGCGCGGAGTTCGATACCCTTTCATGCTCAGCCAACCTGGACGCCCATTTTTGTCATCATATCGACGGTGAACGACCGTGACGTCGACTGCGTAAGCTCCGATGGGATCGCTTATGCTATTTCTAAACGCCATCTCAATTTCGGGCGCGCCGAACTTTTCTTGAAATGCGCGATAAAGCGGTGGATCACTTGAGGGGGCAATAGCCGACGGAGTGCCTTCAAACTGGTCGATTGTGAGGGGATCGATGCCAGTGATAGCCCTGAGCTTTGAAGCAAACAGTTCCGTGTTGCCCAATCTTCCTTCTACCACATGTGCAAAGCCAACGTGAACTAGAACCCGTGCATCTGGGTTATCACGCAGGAACTTCGCTAAATTCTCAGCCTGTGCACGCTCGCGTGCTTCAGTTCGCGCTTCCATCGATTCATAGCTGGCTTCCAGCTGATCGGGTCGCATTTCATAAGAGACAAGCTCATAGCCGTTAGCAACGGACTGGCGGACGAGATCTCCGAAAACTGGATCGAGAACATACAATCCCGAGGTGACGAGCGGAATCCCTCGGGGCGCAATCTCGTCACATGTCGTGCAGAACGCCTCGGCTGCGAAGTGTGTGTAGCCCCGCTCGCTGAGCGCTGCCATCAATTGGTGCGTGAACGCCCTATGCTGCGATATGTGATGCGCCTCATTTATGATCACCACTCGGGTGGAAGTGGCCAAATCTAAAATTAAATCAGTCGCGGGGATTGCCTCTAAAGGAAGGTAATTTGTATTTGGAGATCGGAAGCTAGAGCTCGATATGAATGCTGCTTCTGCGCGTTTTGCATCACTGACTATAGCGAAATATTGTGCTGCTAGCCCCGTCATTTGGGGATGGTCACGAGCCAGCGCCTCTATATTAAGCAACGCTTGAAGTATGTTATTTTCGTTTACGGCGTTGTCTACGGCCGTGAGTGTTTCTCGAACGTCTACTTTAGTTTCTGTTTCTTGAGCGGATGCCCCTGATGAGCCAGCGCTCATTACAGCAAACAGAGACATCGCAGCGAGGAAAAACCATTTCGGAAACCTTGCCTCAAGCATAAACGCTCACCCTGTGGACTGAAACAAATAGGAATCGAAGGCTTCTGGATAGCCATCGTCATCGCTGGCTGGAAGCCTTTATGGCCCTTTTCTGCCCTTCGGCTTGCGATTGAGCCTGGTCGGCTTTGGGGTCGATAGCCGACTGGCGGCTTTTGTCTCGTCCTATCAGAAAGCAGACTCGGGAAATGTCTCCGGCCCGCCTCTAACGCATCCGCATCGGCACCCTGGACTGAGGCGCTTTCCTACTCTGGCTAGACCTGCCAGTTTGCCTTTCATGTACGGCCGCCACCGCCCCTCGCCCCGAGACGCAAACCCTCCTTTGAGCGGCGTCTATGGCGCGCGCGGTTTTCCGTTCCTGGACAGTGTCTCATGTGTCTCCAACAAGGGCGATGGAGGCACCGCAAGCGATCACCCGATCCGGTGCTCACCCCTGATCCACCGCACCGTCCCGCTCGACGCCCGCATCACCACGCTTTCGGTGGTCAGGATCATCTCGCCGGTGGGCCTTCTGCGGCGCTTCACCCCTTGAAGCAGCGAGCCATCGGTCACGCCGGTGGCGGCGAAGATGCAGTCGCCTTTCGCCAGATCCTCAAGCAGGTAGATCCGGTTCAGATCCTCGATCCCCCACTTGCGTGCGCGGGCCTTTTCGTCCTCGTTGCGGAACACGAGGCGGCCGTTGAACTGCCCGCCGACGCAGCGCAAAGCCGCCGCCGCGAGCACGCCTTCAGGCGCGCCGCCTTGACCCATGTACATGTCGATCGTGGTGTCCTCATCGGTCACCGCGATCACGCCCGCCACATCGCCGTCGCCGATCAGCACCACCCCGCAGCCGAGCTTGCGCAGTTCGGCGATCAGTTCGGCATGGCGCGGACGGTCGAGCACGCAGACGTTGATCTCGGACGGGGCAACGCCCTTCGCGCCTGCTACCGCCAGCACGTTATCGGTCGGGCTTTTGGCCAGATTGATGATCCCCTCGGGATAGCCCGGGCCAACCGCAAGCTTGTCCATATAGACATCCGGCGCGTTGAGCAGGCAGCCTTCTTCCGCCGCCGCCAACACCGCGAGCGCATTGGGCCCGGCCTTGGCAGTGATGGTGGTGCCTTCCAGCGGATCCAGAGCGATGTCGATCTTGGGCCCCTGCCCCATGCCCACCTTCTCGCCGATGAACAGCATCGGGGCCTCGTCACGCTCGCCCTCGCCAATTACCACGGTGCCGTCGATGTAGAGGCTGTCGAACGCCTTGCGCATCGCTTCCACCGCTGCAGCATCGGCCGCTTTCTCATCGCCGCGCCCGATCAATCGCGCTGCGGCAATCGCGGCTGCTTCGGTAACGCGCACCATTTCCAGCACCAGCACGCGCTGGATCGCGTTGTCGCTGGCGGCCTGGGCCGTACCTTGCCCCAAACCTTGCCCCAAACCTTGCACGTCAGAGCCAGCGTCACTATCGGGTGTGGAGTTCATGCGCAATTCAGCCCTTTGTTGCTTTGGGTACAGTTATCGTTGGAATGCCCTCGGCGCATAAGCGGATGGAGACAGGTTTGTCGAGCAATGCCACGCCCGTCCTGCCGGGATTTCGTCTCGCCTTATCGGCTCTGACACTGTGCCTTGCGCCGATCGGTCTCGCGCCACTGGCCGCGCAGAGTAACACCGCCGCGACACCCCGGCCTTCCGCCCCGTCTTCCGGCACTCCGACTCCGACTCCGACGCCGACGCCGACGCCGACTCCCACCCCGCCGCCGCGCATCAATTTGCTGGTCACCGTGCCGCGCGGCGAGGTGAACGACGCGCAGCTTCGGCAGTGCCGCGATGATGCCGAGGCGGGCACAATCAGCGGTGAGATCGTGGTGTGCCGCGAGCTGGGCAATGATGGCTCCAACTCGCTTTCCGGCAGCCGCAAGGAAGCGCAAAAGCGTTACGCGCAGGAAACCGCCTTCAAGGGCGCTCCGCCCCCGCCCGATGTTTTCGGCATTCCCAATCAGGGCATTTCGGTCGGCTTTGGCAGCGTCCCGCCGCCTGCGCTGTACATCGATGTCGGAGCGCTGCCCAAGGCGCCCGAAGGCTCCGACGCTGACCGGATCGCGAATGGTCTCCCCCCGCTCGGGCAGGAGGGCGAGCTGACCGAGGAACAGGAAAAGGCGCGGCGCGAGGCGGCGGGGATCAAGACTGCGGTGCCGGCGCGGCCGAAGAAAAAGGGATAGGCGGGCGCGTTATGGCTCCGAGCAGGATCGCCGCTGCGTATCTTGCTGCCGCTGCGCTATGGCCCGCACCGCTCGGCGCGCAGGAGCGAGTGCCGATCGACCTCGGCGAACCGCCCGCCGCCGCTGCCCCGCCGAACCAGATCGACCTGCTCGTCCCGCCGCCTGCGCCCGAGGCAGCCACTGCAGCGGCGCTCAAGGAATGCGAGGAGCAACGCGAGGCAGGCATTGTCGCGGGCGAAATCGTGGTGTGCCGCGATCTGGTGGCCGATACCGCGCAATTCTACAGCGGCAGCCGCGAAGCATGGCTGAAAGCCTATGCCGAGCGCACGCAGGGGGTAAACACCATCCCCCCGCCCGATGTCGCGGGGGCGGGGATTTTTCGCGGGTCGCCGACCTTCGGCGGGCTGTGCTTCATCCCGCCCTGCCCCGATGAGCCCGCACTGATCATCGATGTCGAAGCGATCCCGCCTCCGCCTGAGGGTTCGGACGCGGAACGGGTTGCGCGTGGGCTGGCGCCGCTGGAGGATGATGCTGCGCCGCTCTCGGGCGAGGCGCGCCAGCGGATTGAAGCGGAACTGGGGTTGCCCGAACCGCCGTCGCCTGCGCCCGGAGAATAGCGCCCTAAAGCGGCAAAATCGGCAGCACCAGCGGCTCACCCGTCAGGCTCTCGGAACCCTCCAACAGCGCCAGCGCTCGGGTGACGTTGGCTTCTTGGCCTTCGTGCGTCACCATCGCCACCATTACGTTGGCTTCGTCTGGGCCTGCCGCATGGCCGCGGCCTTGCTGGATCAGGCTTTCGATCGACACCGCGCCGTCACGCATCGCAGCGGTGATCTCGGCAAGCACGCCTGGGCGGTCTTTCACCATGAAGCGGATATAGGTCCGCTCGGTGCGGTGGCCGGGTTCGGCAGGGGGGAGCGCAGCGAGCTGCGCCACCGGGATCGAGAACGGCGCGCCGACTTCGTCGCGCGCGATGTCGATCAGGTCGGCGGCCACCGCGCTCGCGGTTGGCCCATCGCCTGCGCCTGGACCCTGAAACAAAAGCCGCCCGGAGAAATTGCCCTCCGCCACCACCGCATTGGTCGGCCCGTCGACCGCGCTCAAGGGATGGCCCCTCGCGACCAGACAGGGCCGCACGCGCTGGAGCAGGCGCGGGCCTTCGGGGGTGTCGTCAACGTCCGCCTCGCCGATCAACCGGATCACGAAGCCCAGCGCATCGGCCTGCGCAATGTCAGCGCTCCGCACTTGGGTAATCCCGCACACGCGCACGCCGGCAAAGTCGATCCGCGTGCCGAACCCGATCGCGGCAAGGATCGCCAGCTTGTGCGCCGCATCCACGCCCTCGATGTCGAATGCGGGATCCGCCTCGGCAAAGCCCAACCGCTGCGCTTCGGCCAACACCGCAGCGAAATCGGCGCCGGTCGCTTCCATCTCCGACAAAATGTAATTGCAGGTGCCGTTGAGAATGCCGTAAACCTTGGTCAGGGCATTGGCGCTGGTGCCTTCACGCAGGCCTTTGATGACCGGGATGCCGCCGCCGACGGCAGCCTCGAACTTCAAGGCGGCATGGTTGGTTTCGGCCAGCTCAGCGAGTTCCAGCCCGTGATGCGCGACCATCGCCTTGTTGGCGGTGACCAGACCCTTGCCCGCGGCCAAAGCCGCGCGCGAGCACGCCAGCGCCGGCCCGTCCGACCCGCCGACCAGTTCCACCACCACATCGATATCATCGCGCCGAGCAAGCGCGGTCATATCGTCCTCCCACGCAAAGCGGGTGATATCGACGCTGCGATCCTTGCCGCGGTCGCGCGCGCTTACCGCCACCACTTCGATCGGCCGCCCGGCGCGCGCGGAGATCAGCTTGGCGTTGGTATCGAGCAGCCGGATCACGCCAGCCCCCACAGTGCCAATCCCGGCGATAGCAATACGCAGCGGTCCAGGGGTCATGGCGATCAGGCAGGCCTTTGATAGTGATGGAATACCGCCGCTTAACTGCGCAGCCCGCGCGGTCAACCCGCCATGCCGCCTAGACGCCTCGGGTGATGGTCCGAGCGCAGGGGCCAAGCTGGCTGATGACGAAGGCATAGTCGCCAGCCGCCAGCCGCCGCTCAGCCGGATCGCGCGCAAGATTGGCGCCCGATGCCAGCTGCGCGGGTAGCGCGCAGGCCAGCCGGTACCAGCGCAGGCTATCGGGCGCGGGCGGGCGCGCCGCCGAATCGATGATCTCGCCCCAAGAAACGCCCCATTGCGGGCGCTGGCCCGGGCGGCGCAGAACCGTCAACGAAACCGGGGCGCGGTTTTCCGTTGCCAGAAAAATCTGAGTCTCCGATTCGCCTGTCAAGGTACCCGCCACCGCCAGCGCATCACTAATCCCGGTGATCCGCGGCGGGACATCGGCGGCGTAAAGCTCGCTCAGGATCGGCCGCAGCCGCGCTTCGAGCGCCGGCGTGTAGGCCAGTTGCGCGCCCGGGGCGACCAGTTGCACCTCGCCCGCGCGGCCGGACACAGGATCGGCAAACAGCAGCATTTCCAGCTTCTTAAGCTTCGGCACCTTGCCCTTGGCATCAAGCGGAACGTCGACCAGATAGGCGATGGTCGCACCCACGGGCGCGCGCCCGGCGATGAGCGCGGTGGTCTGCGCCTCGAGATAAAGCCGCGCGAATCCCGGGGCGAGGCCGGGTGCGCGGTCGGGCCCCAATGCCGTCTGTTTGCGAATCTGCGCGCGGATCACCAGGTCGGCGGCGTCCGAAAGCGTCACCAGATCGGCATAGGTCGGGCCAGCGGCGACCACCGGAACCGGGCCTGCAGGGGCCTGCGCCTGCGCCGCCGAAAGCCCCAGCGCAAGCCCGCAGAGCGCCAGTAACGATGCCTTCATACGATTGAAAAACGGCATTAATTCACCCTTAACCTGTGTAACCATCGGGGCACCTGATGACCGGCATCGGCGCAGCACTTTAACAGGGCCTGTTGCACATGGCTCGCGGTGAATCGGCGCTGAACCGCAAAAGCGTTTGATCGACTAGGGGTTGCCCGTTAAAGCCGGGGGGTCTGATAACGCGGGACTGGGGACATTGCCGCGAAAACAGTTCAGGTTGCGTTCGGGGCCAAGTGCCAAGGATGTGACAGCCGGGGAGAGTTCGGGCCAAGTGCATGGCGCACGCCCGCGTTTTCATTCCCGGCGCGGGAGGATCGAATTGACCGGGATCCACCGGCCGGCCTGATGGGCCGGAAGGTGGGAAATGTGCTGATCGCAGGATCGGCGAATATGTGGAGAGAAAGCGCTGGATGTCCTACGCTAGCCAACAACAAGGATTGACCGGCCCCAAGCTGGTCGCACTGATTATCGCACTCGCGATTGTCGGTAGCGTCGGATTGGGTATGGTCGTCTATCTTGCCATTGACGCCGTCAAAGAGGCGGTCGAACGCGTGACCACCGTCGAAATCGTGGAAGAAGAGCCGCCGCCGCCGCCGGACGAGCCGCCGCCGCCCGAAGATATTCCGGAGCCGACCTCGCCGCCGCCGCCGGTAGCGCCGCCGCCGCCGTTCACCATTGCGCCGAACCCGCCGCAGATGGAAACCCGTCAGGATCCGCCGCCGCCGGCGCCAACGCAGACGCGGCCCAGCACGTCGACAACCGCCCCTCCCGGACCGCCGGTGCAGGCCCCACCCCGCCCGCCATCCAAGGCACGCGGCGTTAAGACCAAGGGTGAACGCGGTTGGGCTGCGCGTATTCAGGAAGATTATCCGCGCCGCGCCGCGCAGGAAGAAATCGAAGGCACCGTAGGCGTGCGCGTAACCGTGACGCCTGACGGCAAAGCGACCGGTTGTTCGGTGACGGGATCGAGCGGATCGGACATCCTTGATGCGGCCGCGTGCAAGGCGGTTGAACGCTACGCCCGGTTCGACCCGGCGCTCGATGATACCGGCAACCCGATCAGTGCAAGCTGGTCCACGCGGATTACCTACAAGCTGAATTGATCGATCAATCCGGTGGGCGGCTCAGCCACCCACCACCGAGACAAAATTCTTTTCAAAAGGACTTTCGCAATGAACCTTTTCCTTCTCGCCGCCGCTGCTGGTGAAGCCGCGCCTGAAAGCAAGTTCGGCTTCGTCGAAGCCATGAGGGAAGGCGGCCCGGTCGCTTGGTCGATCCTCACCGTCATGGTCATCATGTCGGTCGGCTCGTTCTACATCCTGTTCACCAAGCTGTTCGAACAGAACAAGCTGATGAAGCAGTACAAGGCTGTTGAGACCACCTTCTGGCGCGCGCCGAGCCTGCGCGAAGGCGCAACCAAGCTCGAGAAGGACAGCGCCTGGCGCCAACTCGCCGACGATGCGGTGAAGGCGCAGGAAGACCATGGCAAGATGACCGACAGCCTCGAATCGCATGATTACATGCACGGTTCGCTCCAGCGTTCGGAAGATACGATCAACGCGGTGCTGGCGGGCGGCCTGCCGTTCCTCGCCACCGTCGGCGCGACTGCACCGTTCGTCGGTCTGCTCGGCACCGTGATCGGGATTTACCGCGCACTGATCAACATCGGGATCGCCGGCAATGCCTCGATCGACAAAGTCGCCGGCCCGGTCGGTGAAGCGCTGATCATGACCGCAATCGGTCTGCTGGTCGCGGTGCCTGCCGTGTTCGCATTCAACTATCTGCAGTCGCGCAACCGCAGGATCTCTGCGATGCTCAACAGCTTCTCTACCGATCTGCTGGCCTACATGAACTCGAACGGCGCGGTGAAGCCGGCCGTTCAGGCAGGTCCGGCAGCCAAGCCGGCGGCCAAGCCCGCCGCCAATCCGACGCTCAACAAGTCCTGATCGTCATTGCTGCAAGCCGGCGGGGGCCTGCCCTGAAGGGCGCTCCCGCCGCTGCCCGGCCCGGGTTAGGTCAGGTCAGGTCGCTTGAGGCAATGACGCCGCGACCGGGTAGGCATTTTACGTCAAAGTTTTGACAGGCTAGGATTACACAATGGCGATTTCTACGGGAGGCGGGGTTGATACCCCCATGTCCGAAATCAACACAACACCGCTGGTGGATGTGATGCTGGTGCTCCTGATCATCTTCCTGATCGCGGTGCCGGTTGCGATCCAGACGATCGAGAAGCTGAAGATCCCGGTGTTCGAATCGGTCGAAGCCAAGACCAAGGCCGAAAACCTGCTGCTCACCGTCAGCACCACCGATACCGCCGGCCGCAGCGCCGGGGAGCCGGGCTTTTCGGGCGCAGCGCGCGAGGGCGAATGCCGGGTCTATTTCAACAATATCACCCCGGTGACCTCGACAGAATTGCAGGACCAGGCGTTCAAGCGGCTCGACGCCATCGTCGCGCGCGCCGGCGGGGCTGAGGCACTGTTGCAGGATCCAGAAAAGATTCCGCAGGTCCACATCCGCGGCGACGTTAACGCCCCGTGGAAGTGCGTCGCCGGCGCGATCTACAACATCCAGCGAGCGGGCTATCCGATCGTCGGGTTCATTTCGAACCCCGTCGATCCGGCTGCCTGACACCAACGCAAACCTAAGGAGTAACTGACATGGGTATGGCTGGAGGCAAGCTCGACGGCGAGCCGATGATGGATATGAACATGACGCCGTTGATCGACGTTTTGCTCGTTCTGCTGATCATGTTCATCATCACCATCCCGGTCGCGGTCAATTCGATCGATATCGATCTGCCGCAGCCGCAACCTAATCCGCCTCCGGTGCTGATTGAGCCGATCAAGAACAAGCTGGTGCTGACCCCGCAGGATGCGATCCTGTGGAATGGCACGGCGATCACCGAAGGCGATCTGGTCTCGATCCTGCAGCAGACCACCACGATGGCTCCCGAGCCCGAACTCCAGTACGAGCCTGAGGCGCTCGCCAGCTATGAGATCGCGGCGCGTGTGTTGGACATCATCAAGAAATCGGGCGTGACCAAATTTGGGTTCGTCGGCAACGACAAGTATCGCGACTTCGGCAAGTAACGCGGGCAAGTAACGCGGGCAAGTAACCGGCTGGTTCATGACCGGTTCTTGATCATTATCAGACTGGAGCTAGATCGTTCCAGACCGGGTCCAGATGGCTTCAGAGGGGCGCTGCGCAAGTTCGCGGCGCCCCTTTTGCTTGGGGTGCGTGCCAAGCGGCGCCGGGAATGTTTCACGTGAAACATTTAACGAACATCGATCCTCGCTAATCCCCCTCAGGCGGCGCATCCGGCCGCATCGCCGCCGCGATCAGCCCCTCGGCCTCGAGCAGCAGCTCGTCATCAACCGCGCCCTGCGGCACCGCCTCTCGCCCGATCATGGTCATCACCGGCACCGCCAGCGGCGACACCCGGTCCAGCGTGACATGCACCAATTCGGCTTGCGATCGTTCGAGCAGATCGGCAAGCCTCCCCACATCGGTCATCCGCGCCCGCGCATCGGCCCACGCCGCCTCGATCAGCAAGTGATCGGGCTCGTATTTCTTGAGCACATCGTAGATCAGGTCGGTCGAGAAAGTCACCTGCTTGCCGGTCTTCCTCGTGCCGGGGTGCTGGCGTTCCACCAGCCCGCTGATCACCGCCACCTCGCGGAACGCGCGGCGCAGCAGGTGGCTTTCGGTCACCCATTCGATGAATTCGTTGGTGAGGATATCGGGCGATAACAGCGGGGCTGGGTTCTCGACCGCGCGCAATCCCCACACCGCGAGGCAGTAATCATTCGCCACGAACCCGCCCGGCAGCAGGCCGCGATCCTCCATCCGCCGGGTGATCAGCATGCCCAAGCTCTGGTTCGCGTTCCAGCCTTCGAAGGTATAATAGGCGGTGTAATGCTTGCCGCCGTGCGGAAAGCTCTCGACCAGCAATTCGCCGGGCGCCGGAAGCCGGCTGCGGTAATCCTGCATTTCGAGCCATTCGCGCACATCATCGGGGAACTGCCCCCACCCCGCGCGGTCAGCCAGCAACGCCTGCACCCTGGTGGACAGGTGCGTGGTGAGCGGCAGACGGAGCCCGCCATAACTTGGGATCGTGGCGGATTTCTTGGCCGCTCGGACCATCACGTCCATGTCCTTCACACCCTCAACCTCAAGGCTCATCCCGGCAAAGAAGAACGTGTCGCCGGGGGAGAGCTGGGCAGCAAATCGCTCCTCGACCTTGCCCAGATTGCGCCCGTTCTTGAACCGCACCGTGAGCATTTCGGAATCGACGATAATCCCGGCATTCATCCGGTGCCGCTGCGCCTGATTGGGGTGCGCGAGCCGCCACACCCCGTCACGCCCGCGCACGATCCGCTGGAACCGCTCATAGGCCTTGAGCGCATAGCCGCCGGTCGCAACGAAACTCAAAACCCGGGCGAAGGTCGCGGCATCGACCCAGCTATATGCCAGCGCCGAGCGCACCTCCGCCAGCAGCGCGTCCTCGTGGAACGGCCCCGCACAGGCACAGGCCATGACGTGCTGGGCGAGCACATCGAGACCGCCGGGGCGGAACGCCTCGCCATCGCGCTGGCCTTCGTCAACCGCATGTTTGGCGGCGAAGGCTTCCAAGAATTCGAAGCGGTTGCCCGGCACCAGCACCGCGCGGCTCGGCGTGTCCAAACGGTGCCCCGCGCGCCCGATCCGCTGTAGCAGCCGCGAGCTCCCCTTGGGCGCGCCCATCTGCACCACCAGATCAATATCGCCCCAGTCGATCCCGAGATCCAGGCTGGCGGTGCATACCAGCGCGCGCAGTTCGCCGCGCGCCATCGCTTCTTCGACCTTGCGCCGCGCCTCGACCGACAAGCTGCCGTGGTGAATCCCGATCGGCAGGTGATCCTCGTTCACCTCCCACAGGCACTGGAAGATGAACTCGGCCAGAAACCGCGTGTTCGTGAACACCAGCGTGGTGCGGTTGGCCTTTATGGCCTCGTAAAGCTGCGGCACCGCCCAGCGCCCGGCATGCCCACCCCACGGCACGCGCTCCTCCCGCGGGAGCAGAATCTCGACTTGCGGCGCGGCCCCCGGCTCGCCAATGACCAGATCGGCGGCTACGATTTCGCCGGTGCCATCGGCCTCCTGCGGGGCGAGCCATTCCTGAAAATCGCGCGGGACAGCAAGCGTCGCCGACAGTGCCGTGCGGCTCGCGCCCGGTGCCAGCGCGTGCAGCCGCGCAAGGCTCAGTGCCAGCAGATCGCCGCGCTTGTCGGTGGCGAAAGCGTGAACCTCGTCGATCACGATCCGCCTGAGGGTAGAGAACAGCTCGGGACTTTCGGGATAGGATAGCAGCAACGAAAGCGATTCAGGCGTGGTCAGCAGCACATGCGGCGGGGTCACGCGCTGGCGCTTCTTGCGATCCGAGGGGGTATCGCCGCTGCGGGTTTCGACCCGGACGGGCAAGCCAATGTCCTTGATCGGGGTAAGCAGGTTGCGCTTCACGTCCTGCGCCAGCGCCTTAAGCGGCGAGACATAAAGCGTGTGGAGCCCGTCCGGTGGGGGCGCGCCGGCAGACGGTGCAAAGTCGCACAAGGTCGGCAGGAACCCCGCGAGCGTTTTGCCAGCGCCGGTATCGGCCACCAGCAATGCATCGCGCCCGGCCCGCGCCTTGGCCAGCATTTCCCACTGATGCCGCCGCACGCGCCAGCCGCGCGCAGTGAACCAGGCGGCGATCTCGGGCGGGAGCGGAAGCGGGGTGGCGGCGGGATCGGGCGGGTTCACAACCCGGCATGTGGCGCTTTGCCCGACGGGGCGCAAGCGCGCTCAGGCAACAGGCGGTTCGGCCTCGCCCCCGTCGTCGTCGTCAGTGATCTCAGGCACCAGCGCATCCAGCTCGCTCGCCGACTTGCCGATCAGCCGCGCCGCGCGCCTGCGTTCGGCGGCGCTGAGTTCGGTGAGATGTTCGGCATCGACCCCGCTAATCTGGCCCAGACGGGTCCGCGGATCGCTGGTGCCATCGCCTGTGATCATGGTCACCATCGGCGCAAAGGTTGACTGCACCGCGGTGCCGAAGCTGCCATCGGGCATGATAAACAGCGCCATTTCCTGCCCCAAGGGCACGAGCGCTTCATGTCCCGGGGTCAGCGGTTCGGCCTTGAAGATATCGGCGAACAGGCTGAATGCTTGGGGCATTTCCTGTTCGAGCCGGGCGCGTTCCTCTTCCTCGTCGTTGAAGAATACACACCCTTCGGCAGGTACGTCCGCGCTGGTGTGATCGACCTGTTCATCGACGCATGACCCGGGTTCGGTCAAGGTTTCAGTTTCGGCCGGGGCCAAAGGGGGCTGCGCGGCCAGCGGAGCGGTCGCTAGCGCTAGCGAAACCCCGATACCGCCGATTAGCATTGCCAATTTCATCGGCGAGTTTCCCGCGAGTTTCATGTCTTTGATGAATGTCTGGCGCGGCGTCCATAAGCCCCCTGAGAGGCAGCGCTTAGAGGCCGCGCATCACGTCATCCGGCACCTTATCCGGCGCTGCGATCACCGCCTGCATTAGCGCGGTCTCGGCCTTGCAGCGGTCGGCGCTGTCGGGATCGGTGAGGGCGGCCTTGAGCTCCTCCTGCGAGAGCCCGCTACGCTTCACTGTCTCGCCCACCAACCAGCCCGGGATGCTGTAGCGCGTTTCGCCCCCTTTCGGCATGTGGCTGAGCACCTTGGCCGCGAGCAGCTGGCGTAAGAGTTCCTGTTCGCGGGCGCGGTCTTTCTTATCGAGGTCGAGAGTTAGAGCGCGCAGGTCGCCATTGATCGCCATCCGGCATATCTGAGCGGACTTGGCCTGCGCAGCGGTGAGCCAGATCGCCTTGAGCTCCGCCCGCGCCTCCAGCGCCGTCCGGTCGGCCACCTCCGCCGAAGCGAGCGCCTGCATCCGGACATAGTGGAGCGGAACCACGATTTCAGAATTCTTGATGGCCATCATCAGCTCGCGGGCCAGCTTGGGATCTTCGGCTTGCACCACCTTTATGTCAGTGCCCGGCCCGAAGATGGTGATCACCTGCGCATCAATCTCAGCCTGCATGAGCTGGCTCTCGCCGACCGAAACGATCGGCGCGCTGTCATCGCTCCTCGGGGCGAATTGCGCAAAGAGCGAGGGGACCGCCAAGACTGCCAGCAATAGGAAAATGCCACTCATCGGGCCAAGGCCGCCCGCGCCCGCATCAGGCTTTGGGTTCCACGAAGCGACGCGCTTGGGATCGAGATAGCTTTCAAGCTCGGGATATCGATCGCGGATGCCGGTAATCAGCTTGTGAATGTCGAGCCGCTTGACCTTCAGCCGGTCAACAATCGCCGCCGTCCCGGGGCGCGACAGTTCCACCCATGCTTTGTGCAGCGGGTGTCCGGGCTGCTGCACCTTCTCGTGGAAGCGCATGCCCTTGAGCCGCTGGTTGAGAAACATCAGCGCGGGCCGCTCCTCGATGGAGCCGTCTTCGTCCAGCCAATGGAACGCGGCATTCGCTGGTTCGACGAACGGCGCAGATCGCGGCCAGGTGCTGGCGAACAGCTCGGCCAGCGCGCCGTCTAGCGAGTCGTATTCGACCAGGTCGGCCGCATCTGCGCGCGCGGTCAGCACCGCGAGCGCGGCGAGGCCATCGTCCAGCTCGGTATCGGTCAGCGCATCGTCGCTCGGCGCACCAGCGGGGTAGAGCAGTTTGCGCAAGGCGTGCCAGGCCGCCTGCGCACGCTGCCGTTCTTCGCTCAACCCGGGCGCGGAGCAGGGGCCGGAGCCGAGATGCGGGGCGAGCGGGTCGGGGTGATAGACCTCCGGGCCGTCATCCCAATCTTCAGCATAAGCATCGGCATCGGCATCGGCGTCGGCATCATCATCCCAAGCATCATCGAGATCGCCGAGGCCCAGATCGCCGTCATCATGGCGCGTGCCGTGCGCCGCCAGCCACAACGCCTGATCGCGCGCGCTGCGCAGGTCGGCATAACCGGCGATGTCCTCATCGACATTGATCGCACGCAGGGCATCGGCATAGGCCTTGCGGATCGCTGCCGTATCGCTGGTCTCGGCAATCCCGAGCACGCTCCACGGGAACCGGCGGCTCATAGCGGCGAGGCGGCGTCAATCTGATCGAGCAGCCCGATCAAGGCCTCGCGCGCGCCAGCGATCAGGCGCGGGTCTTGCTTTTCGAGCGCGCCCTGAAACTCGGTCAGCGCCTGCCCGATCACGTCGCGGACGTGGCCGGTGAAGCCCTCGTAAGCGCGCTCAGCCCGCGCCAGCATCGCGACATTCTCAGCCTCGTCGCGCGGGTGAACCTTCAGCTTTTCGAGCCGCTTGCGGCTGGCGGCGACATCCTTGGTGCTGCGCCGGTCTTCTTCATCGACGATCACCAGATTGCGGGTGAGGCCGGTCGCTGGCACCTCGACATCGACGTCGAGCAGCCCGCTGGTGTCATAGGTGAAGCGCACATTGACCGCCACCTCGCCTGCGCCGCGCGGCGGCACCGGCACGGTCAGTTCGCCGAGCTTGACGTTCTTGTTCACATCGCGCGCTTCGCCCTGATAGATCGCAAAAGTCACCTGCCGCTGATTGTCGCCCATCGTGTGGAAGCCTTCCATCCGGCTGACCGGCACGGGCGTGTTGCGCTCGATGATGGGCGCAAAGATGCCATCATGAATGCGTCCGTGCTGGTCGCGAGTGGCGGTGTTGACCCCGAGCGTGAAGGGCGCGACATCGGTGATCCGGATTTCCTCCAGCCCCTTCCCGCCTGACAGCAGCCCGGCCTGGATCGCCGCGCCCAGCGCGACCGCGTGATCGGGGTGGACGGTGGCATTGGGGAAGCGCCCGAACATCCGGGTCAGCGCTTTCCTCACCACCGGCATCCGCGTCGCCCCGCCCACCAGCACGATATCCGACAGGGTGCGCACGTCGATATGGCAATCACGTAGCGCACGGATCACCGGATCGCGGAGCCGCTTGACCAGCCCGGCGGCGGCTTCCTCGAAGGCTTCGGCGGTGACGCGGGCGGTAAGCGCGGTGTCACCCGCCACCACGGTGAACTCGGCTTCCTCGGCCGCAGAGAGCGCGCGGCGGGTGCGTTCGGCGGCCAGCGTCAGCAGCGCGTGGCGGCGGTCGGCGGGGAGCAGCGCGAGTGCATCTCCGTTCCCGGCTTCTTTGGCCAGCAGCGGTTCGACCAGCTTGACCAGCGCCGCATCGAAATCATCGCCCCCCAGCCGGTTGTCTCCGGCCGAGGCACGCACTTCGACGATCCCGTCGAACATCTCGACAATCGAGACGTCGAAGGTGCCGCCGCCCAGATCGAAAACCAGAAACGGTTCGCGGTCGCCCCGGTCGGTGAGGCCGAAGGCAAGCGCGGCAGCGGTCGGCTCGTTGATCAGACGGCGGACCTCAAGCCCCGCGATCTCGCCCGCCCGCCGCGTCGCGCGGCGCTGGCGCTCGTTGAAATAGGCGGGCACGGTGATCACTGCGGCAGTGGGCCGCTCGCCGGTGGCCGCTTCGACATCGTCGGCGAGGCTGCGCAGCACCATCGCCGAAAGATCCTCCGGCGTCAGCGTGATGCCTGCCAGCGTCACGGTGCTGGCGGTGCCCATCATCCGCTTGAAGCTGGTGGCCGTGTCCGCAGGATGGGTTGCCATCCGGTCAAGCGCGGCTTGCCCGACATAGGCGCGACCGCCCTTGGCTAGCGATACTGCCGAAGGGGTCAATTCGCGGCCAAGCACATTGGGCACAAGCTGCGGCGCACCATCCTGCCACAGCGCAACCGCGCTGTTGGTGGTACCAAGATCAATCCCGACAAGCATCGTTCGCTGTCATAGCGCGGGGGCGTGCGCGGGCAATTGGAATTGCGAGCGCTTTAGACGCTAATGCGCGGCGCTCTCGCCGCGTTCGAGGCCGGACAGCGCAAGCTGTTCGTCGATCTGCGCAAGCAGCCGCTCAAGCCCCTCGGGTGTTTCGCTTTCTGCGCGCGCGACCAGCACGTCCTGCGTGTTTGAGGCGCGCAGCAACCACCAACCGTCCTTGGTGTTGACCCGCACCCCATCGGTATCGTTGACGCTTTCCACATCCGGGCCGGGGTTGGTGGTGAGCCGCCCGGCGATTTCCGCCATCGCTGCAAACTTGCGTGCCTCATCGACCTGGAAGCGCATTTCGGGGGTGTTGAACATCGCCGGGATCGCAGCGCGCAGCGCCGTCACCGACTGGCCGAGTCGCGCCGCCGCCGCCATCAGCCGAACGCCTGCATATAGCGCGTCGTCAAAGCCATAATAATCGTCGGCGAAGAACACGTGGCCGCTCATCTCGCCTGCCAGCGGCGCGCCAGTTTCCTTCA
Organism: Sphingomonadales bacterium; assembly: GCA_038210785.1. Taxonomy (GTDB): domain Bacteria; phylum Pseudomonadota; class Alphaproteobacteria; order Sphingomonadales; family Sphingomonadaceae; genus Erythrobacter. The sequence goes on from JBBQWH010000022.1 coordinate 19,079, forward strand.
TTTTGGACTTGATCAGCGAATGGCCGGTCTTCCACATCAACGGCGTGCCGCCCAGCTGCGCAACCCGGTCAAACAGCGCGCGGCTGGCCTTTACATCGGCGATAACCGTAGCGCCTGGATGGGTCTTGAGCACATCCTCGGCATAGATCATCAGCAGCTGATCGCCCCAGATCACCCGTCCGGTGCCGTCGATCGCGCCGATCCGGTCGCCATCACCATCAAAAGCTACTCCGAAATCGAGGTTCTTGTCCGCGACGAGCGCGCGCAGATCGGTCAGGTTGGCTTCAACGGTGGGATCAGGATGGTGGTTGGGAAAATGTCCGTCAACGTCAGTAAACAGCAAGTGATGTTCCCCCGGCAGCCCCGCGGCGAGCGCTTCGAGCGCCGGACCGGCCGCGCCATTGCCAGCATCCCAACCGACGCGGAAGCCTTCGAGCTTGCCAGGTTCAATTCCGGCCAGTCCTTCGAGCAAGCGCTCGACATACTCGCCAAGGATGTCGCGCGTGGTGACTTCGCCGACACCGCTGGCGAACGCGCCGTCTGCTGCCAGTTTCCCGAGCTTCTGGATATCGGCGCCGAAGAACGGCCGGCCCCGAAATACCATTTTGAAGCCATTGTAATTGGGGGGATTGTGGCTGCCAGTTATCTGAATGCCGCCATCCACTTGTTCGGCTGAGGCCTCGGCGTAATACAGCATCGGGGTCGCGCTCATGCCGATCCGCACGACATCGCACCCGCTCGCGGTCAACCCTTCGACCAGCGCGTGTTCGAGCATCGGTGAGCTGATCCGCCCATCATAACCCACCGCCACGGTTGTTCCCCCCGCCTCGCGCAGCAGCGTGCCAAACGCCCGGCCAATCGCGCGCGCATCGTCCGCGCCAAGCGTCTCGCCGATGATTCCGCGAATGTCGTATTCGCGCAGCACGGTGGGGTCGAAATGGTGTTGCATGGTGGGTCGATCCTAGCTGACGCGCAGCGACGGCGCAGCGACATATGTTGGCTTAACGCACGCGAGCGCCGAAACATTCTCGCTCCCACGGTCGCCGGTGGCTCAGCACCTGCCGTGCATTTGTGTCAATCGCGCGATGGCGGGCGATCATCCCCATCCGGAGAAATACCGGGCCCACCGGTCAGCTCGGCAAGCAGTAAGTCGCGCGCGGCATTGGCCTGCTGCATCGCCGCAGTGGTGCCGCCGCGGTCGGGATGCACCAGCGTGGTCAGGCGGCGATGCGCGGCGATGATCTCATCGCGCCCCGCCCCCGCCTCAACCCCGAGCACTTTGCGGGCCCGGAAAACCGCCTCGCTGCGGGACGGCGCGAGCCGCAGGAAATCCCACGGCCACTTCCCGAGCGCCCAGCGGCACAGCAGGCACAGCGCTGCAACAGCGAAGAGCGCCTTGAGCATCAGGCCAGCTCCAACTCGCCCTGCTCGCGGCTGAATTCGGGGAGCGCGAGCGCCTTTATCAGCGCGCGCAATTCCTGCCGCGCGACGAGGTGGCTAGTGCCAAGCTCGCCCAAATGCCCCTTGTCGAGCAGCGTCAGCCCCGACGGGAACAACTCACGATAGATCACGCGTTCCGACAGACCCTTCGTCACCCGGAAGCCGACCCGTTTTGCCATCTCCCCGAGCGCCCTATGCAGCCGCGCCTGGTTGCGCGCCTCGACATGGCCGGTGCGGTTCCTGACCACGATCCAGTCCATCTCCGGGCGCTGCTGTTCGATCGTCATGCGGCTGCGCTTCATCCGCGATTCCCAGATCAGTTCGGCAAAGAAAGACAGCTTCTTGACCTTGAATGTTTCGGAATCAACTTGGCCGATCAGGTCGAAATCGACGAAACTGTCGTTCATCGGCGTCACCAGCGTATCGGCATGCTCGATTGCGACCCGCGCAAACGGATCGTCGCGCCCGGGATTGTCGATGATGAGAAAATCGCAGCTCGCCTCGAGCCGCCGGATCATTCCGAGCAGATCACCTGTGCCCGATCCGCGGAACACTTCGCAATCGGGCGTAGGCAGCGTCAGTCCGCGCTTTTCAAGCGTGGTCAACCGGTTCTCGATATAGCGGTGCATGGTGCGCTGGCGCGGATCGAGATCGATCGAGGCGACCCGCGCGCCGAGATAGGACAGCGCCACCGCGACATGGACCGCAGTGGTCGACTTGCCGGTGCCGCCCTTCTCGTTCGCGAACACGATCCGGTGCGCCTGTCCTTTGCGCAAGCGGCGCGCGGCCGTCACGGGATCGGAGGGTTGAGCGGGCGACATGTCTAATCCCTCGGATGAGCAGCTTGAAATGGGACAGCTTGCGCCGCTAGGGCACGCCTTGGCTTTATCTTTGGAGGCGCGCGGGTGCAAACGGTCAAGACGCTGCAAATGTTGAGAACCGCTTTGGCACAGTTGCGCGGGGTTAGCGCGCGAATTGCGCTGGTCCCGACGATGGGCGCGCTGCACGAAGGTCACTTGGCGCTGATCCGGCGCGCGCGTGAGGAGGCGGATCATGTGGTCGCCTCGATCTTCGTCAATCCCAAACAGTTCGGCCTGAACGAGGACCTTGATGCCTATCCGCGCCGACTGGCCGAGGATGCAGCGCTGCTCGAAACCGAAGGCGCCGCGGTGCTATGGGCGCCGACGGTAGAAGCGATGTATCCGCCGGGGTTCGTTACCAATATCAGCGTTACCGGGGTGAGCGAGGGCCTGTGCGGCGCGGCGCGGCCGGGGCATTTCGACGGGGTGGCGACCGTGGTTTGCAAGCTGTTCAACCAGGTCGAGCCCGATGTCGCCGTGTTCGGCGAGAAGGACCTCCAGCAGCTTGCCGTAATCCGGGCGATGGCCCGCGATCTCGATCTCACCCGCCCGCACGTAGACGCCATCATCGGCGTGCCGACGGTGCGCGAGGCGGACGGATTGGCGATGAGCAGCCGCAACCGCTATCTGTCCCCCGATCACCGCGCGGCGGCGGCGGTGCTACCATCCGCGATGCAGACCGCAGCCGCCGCAATCGCGCGCGGCGCGGATGTCGCTGCCAGCCTTGCCGCGCTGCAAGCGGCGATTATTGCCGCGGGCTTCTCCAGCGTCGATTACGCGGTGCTGGCCGACGCGGCCTCGCTTGCTCCTCTATCAGAACTCGGCGCGGCTCCAGCCCGCCTACTGGTCGCCGCGCGGATCGGCGGGACGCGGTTGATTGACAACATAGCGGTGCTGTCCACTTGCGAGAATTGTTGACGCGCGCCCTCAGCTAATGGCATTGGTGCCAACAGAGCGGGCGGGTATAGCTTAGTGGTAAAGCACCAGCCTTCCAAGCTGGCTATGCGGGTTCGATTCCCGCTACCCGCTCCACTTTCCTGTCCGTCAACGTCCGTATTTGACTAGATAGCCCCCTCAAATCGTCGGTATTCCGGGAATGCAAGGCCACTTGCGTCCACCTGCATTCGTTTCCAGCCGCAGTCCGCTGGGGGTATGAATGGGGGGTATCAGCCGAAGGCCTAGCCAATACCCCCACGCGTGGGGGTATCCATGGGGAGCGGTTCCCCGGAAAGGCAGGCGGGCAAAATGGCACTGACAGACGTAGCAATTCGGAACGCAAAGCCGAGCGAAAAGGCCTTCAAGCTGGCCGATGGTGGGGGCATGTTCCTGCTAGTGACACCAGCCGGGGGCAAGCTTTGGCGGTTGAAATATCGCATCGATGGCCGCGAAAAATTGCTCGCCATCGGAGCCTATCCGGAAACCAGCCTTAGCGATGCTCGCAAGCGGCGCGAGGAAGCACGGGGGCTTATAGCGCAGGGGAAAGATCCTTCGCGCGAAAAACAGCGCGACAAGGTGCGTTCGCGAATACAGGCCACCGACACCTTTACCGCGATTGCCGGTGAGTATTGCGCCAAGCGCAGGCGCGACGGGGAAAAGGGTTGGTCGCCAGCAACCGCGAAGCGAAGCGAATACCTGCTATCGCTGTTGAATAGCGGCATCGGGCGGCTGGCGATTGCCGAGATAGAGCCTGCGGACGTGCTGGTGGCGGTTCGCAAGATTGAAGCCAAGGGCAATCTGGAGAGCGCGCGGCGCACCTTGCAGCTCGCAAGCATGGTATTCCGCTATGCGGTGGCAACCGCCCGTTTGCGCTCCGATCCTACCCGCGATCTGCGCGGCGCACTGACTGCCCCCACCGTCACACACTATGGCGCGATCACCGATGCTAAGGGCGTGGGCGAACTGCTGCGCGCAATCGATGGCTATGAGGGGCAAGGCCTGACCAAGCTAGCGCTGCAATTCGCCCCGCTTGTGTTTGTTCGCCCTGGCGAACTTCGCCATGCGGAATGGGAAGAAATCGATCTGGACGTGGGCGTTTGGAATATCCCGGCGGGCAAGATGAAAATGGGCAAGGCGCACCATGTTCCGCTGTCAAAGCAGGCGGTGGCAATCCTGAAGCAGCTACACGCCGCCACGGGGCCGTTAGGATACGCCTTCCCCTCTATCCGGACGAGCACCCGCCCCATGAGTGAAAACACGCTAAACGCGGCTCTACGGCGGCTGGGCTATGCCACCGACGAAATGACCGCGCACGGCTTCCGCGCGATGGCTTCCACGCTGCTGAACGAAAGCGGCAAGTGGAACCCTGATGCGATCGAGCGCGCGTTGGCGCACGGCGATACTGACAAGGTGCGCGCAGCATATCATCGCGGCGCGCATTGGGACGAGCGGGTGGCGATGGCGCAATGGTGGAGCGATCATCTGGACCAGCTGCGCAAGGGCGGTGACGTTGTTCGGATGCCTGATCGGACTTCCGGCTAAGCCATGATGAACCCACGAAAGCTGATGGTGATCGGCGGCAATTCACTTTCCCAGACAATGAAAAATGGGAGCGTCTGCCACGAGATACTCACCGCCAGCCGGTTCCGAACTACCTCAGACATTGGCGCACCGATCTGTCGAAAAAGCGGCGGCTGCTAATGGCCGAATGGGCAAGGCACTGCGAAGATGGCCGTGCCGCCTCGTATGAGAGCGGCAATGTTACTGCTCTGCGCCCAAGCTCATGATCGCGTCCTATTCGATAGAATCGACAGCAGCGATGGCGTCGTTAACGGCATCTTCCACCGCAGCTTCGATATCGTCCTGCGTAGCATAGGCGTCATTTTCAGGGCCACATTCGTTGATCGCGACTTTTAGTTCGTCAAGCGAGAGAGAACCATATTCAGAAATCCCGCACTCGCGCGCTAAAGACTGAAGCAACTCCTCATCGGACATCGACCTAAATAGGCGTTCCTGAGCTGCCTCCATGGTCGCGCCTAAACAATCCTCCCAATCTTTCGAATTTTTTTCACTAATTGAGCTGCGATTGGGATTCTCTAAGTCGAGATTTTCAACACTTAAGTCGACCTGAACCACAGCATTCTTGCCGCCGGGTTGCATGGCATACGCGAACGTGAAAACTTGATCCTGAATTATCCGTCGCATCACTGCTTCTTGTGTTGCGTCCCCAACCGAATAGACGAATAGGCGAAAACCTAGCTCCCCTTCAAAGCTTAAGACAAAATCAGCAACATTGGTTCGGTAGCCATCGACTAGATAGGCGTCAGATGGCGCTGTAAAGGCACCCCGTGCTTGAACTGTGGAAGTACCTAGCTTTAGATTGAACGACAGATCTTTTCCCTCGAACGCGGCGAACGCGAGTGTTCCCGTTAGGTAGGCCAAATCACCACCAGAATATTCCGGGTCATGACGTGCTACTTCGAAACCTAGCTGACAACCTATTAGTTGGCCTCCTTCGTACCACGGGGCAACCTTGCTCGAAATGGTGATCGTTTGCGGTTGTTCAGCTTGGGCAGGTGCCGCAAACGCCAAAAGGATTGAAGCCATCGGATAACCAGCTTTTGCCGCACGATTAAAGAAAGTAGTCATCGCCTTTTCGGACTCCCGTGCGGACGTATCAGTGAACCGCTCAATTTTTCCGACGTTGAAATACCGAGGAATTGCTAATAAAGCCTGATGCGGGGGAGACGGACGCGTGCGGTTGAAGCGATGACAACGGTCCCATATATTCCGGCCACGCCTACTGCGCATTTTATCGCCCCCGCTTCGACGAGTGATTGAGCCAAAAATGAAAGCTTTCGAACCTGAGTCCTCGTGTCAGAGGTTCGAACTTTCCTCAATTCAGCTTCCGCCGAACGAGCCATATGTTGGTCTATCTCATGCTCTTTCGTGGATTGCTTTCCATCGATCGATGACGGGAACAAGATTGTCGATCGAAATAGGGTTGGGGCCTAACCGCGACCTTTCTTTGGCAGCTAAGTATGCAGAAAGTGACACATTACTTCTAATTGCAGTGAAAAGCCTCACCGATTTGGGTACGGCGGGGGTAATCGAAATCAGGGGGAAATTTTTTCGTGATGTGTTGGACGATGAAATCGACATTCTAACCGACTGCATCCCGCTGCTGAGACTTGCCGATTATCGGTGGTTCGACATGCTGGACGATTGTTTACATCGCGGTTTGGGTTTGGCTTGGGATCACAAGGGCGATGCCTGCTACCCGCGAGACGATCGCCATTTCCGCTTCGTAACAGTTAATCGAACCCAACTGCTTCGTGAATTCCCGCCCGTGTCAAAGGTGCCAATGCAATCCACCCACGCAACGGAGAACAAGTGCCAACAATGGCTTTTGCACGGCTTCGAGCTCGACCCTGATAATCGAAAATCAAAACAGACCTTTAAAAAAGAGGCACTAAACGAATTTCGAGCCAATTTGAGCGGCCGCGGCTTTGATCGCGCGTGGGCAGCCGTTGCAGAGGGATCTGGACGCCACAGGTCGGGCGCTAAACCGAAACGGTGAATCGATTCATCAATAATTCGTGTCAGCTATTACGATGAAATTCGACGGTTCATGCTCGCCCACGTCCATCCAGGACCGAAAGGACGAACATGCACGATACTCAGAAGCTCGCATATACGATCGCAGAGGCCTGCGACGCGGTCGGCATTGGCCGAACCAAGCTCTATGAGCTGATCGGGGAAGGCCGGGTTAAAACCCGCAAGATCGGCGCGCGGACGGTGATCCCAGCTGAGAGCCTGCGGGCGCTCATTGGCAAAGGGGACGGGTGAAGGGTATCGCAGGGCGCGGGTGGCAATCCAAAGGCCAGCGAAAGTAAATTCTGGCCCAGCACTGATTGCTTTTCTTGCTCTCGGCACTTTGGACCCGAAAATTTTTTAGTGCGTTCGTCGTGTCCATCGACACGCACCAGAGCCGATTCCGCTCGCCGAAATTGTCCTTCCAATCCCTTCTTTCACCACTTGGCATCCCTTCTTCAACAGCAAGGGTGATCCGCGCGCGCACGTTAGGAGCGCCGAACGGCACCTTTCTGAGCAAATCCGAGGCTTCCATGGATATCTATGACATACATCTGGAATTTAGCATCTCGCTCAAGAAACTGCGCCGCATGGAAAAAGCGGGTGTGATGCGAGTTGGCAAATCGCAGTTGGCAAAGCACTGGCAAATGGTGCGATCTGACATCAAGAAAGGCAAACTGAGCGCCCGCTCGATTGCGCTAATTTACCGCTTTCCCAAGGTCGTTGAGTCAATAATAGACCTTTCGCACCGCCAGCGGGCGATGATCGCAGAGCACCTCGCAGCTGCCGATTTGCCAAATAATGTCCCCGCGCCTGACGAAAGCATTTCTTCAATAGCGGGCTTGGTTTGCGGGGCGGCTACCGAGGGAGGGCATTATCTCGACCGCTTCATTCTAATGGCGCAAGCGCTCATTCCGGACAGGGAAGTAGGGCATCGTTACGTTGCCGTAAGAATTTTTCTAATGTGCAAAAATGAATACGACATCGACGGTGCTTATAAATACCTCCACCGAGCGCTGATGAAGGCGAAGGACAGGCCAGAAATGGCAGGCTGGTGGCGCAGTGAGAAAGCCGGCGAGAAACTTGAGCGCCGAACAATCTATCACCGTCCGAAAGCGGCTTTCGATCTTTAAACCTGAGCCGCGATCCTCGATCTGAAAAATGGTGGCCATTTTGCATGCCCCTATGGGACGGCAAAAGGGATCCCGTTCGGAACCATGCCCCCCGGCAATGGCACAAATCCGGGCGGTACCCTATGGTCGGATTTGATTGGCCTGAAGTCGAATTCGATCCGAGAATTGCGGCAAGAAAGTCCTGAGTGGTCAGACGGTTGGCAATGCTTACATTCGAATTTGGATCGCAGATCGCGGGCAATGCAATTCTGATTGAGAAGCTGCCATCGGTTGAACCCTTAGAAAACACGCCGTTTTTTTCTGCGATCCGTCGCGTTCGGTGTGTATGCCTATCACTTCGAAGTCGGATCCAGGCATCGATCCACAACTGATCCGAGGTATTTTGCTATCCCGCCATCAAGGGGACGCCCGCGCAGTGTCCTCGAACAGGGCCAACTTGCCGCTATCGCGAGCAAATGGGGGTATGATTGGGGGTACGATCAATCGCGCGTTTTAGAAAACGTCTGCTTATTCGGGGTTTGGATATCCTTCGCGGTTCCCGCTACCTCCACGCTCCCGTTAGCGCCAGCCCGTTAGCGCTAGCCCGTTAGCACCAGCACATCCCCCTAAAAATTCTGATATTTCCTGCTTAGCGGTTCGTAAGAGTTCGTTCGATTTCATTTTGGGAACCTCTTTACCGGTTTGCATGTTCTCGCAGCCCAGCAATTATGGTCTGAAATGCACGCTGGCGGCGTGACAGCCACTCGTGGGCTGTAGTTTTTCCTCTGGCCACGGAGGACTAATCGTGGTTCTCTTTGCCCTCGCGCGACACATACTACCGGGGGGTGGGCTGAGCATGCAGGGTACGCGGCGACAATTCCTGACGCAGGTTGCGGCGGCCGGCGGGACGGCCGGCCTCTATACCGCCATGCGGATGATGGGTTTGGTGGGCGACGGCGTTGCCTATGCGCAGGCGCCGACACTGAAGCCGGGCTCGGGTAACGGTGCCAGCGTGGTCGTTCTGGGTGCCGGTTTGGCAGGCCTAAGTGCCGCTTACGAGTTGAAGAAGGCCGGGTACGCCGTAACCGTGTTGGAAGCTCGCGACCGTGTGGGGGGGCGCAATTGGACGGTACGGCGCGGAACGAAGATCGCCCATACCGACAAGCCCGACCAAGTCTGTGGTTTCGAAGACGGTCAGTACTTCAATGCTGGTGCCGCTCGCATTCCCAGCCACCACCAGGCTACGCTCGGCTACTGCAAGGAGCTGGGCGTCGAGGTAGAGGTACTGGTCAACCACTCAAACGGCGCGCTGATCCAGGCCGAGGGCTTCAACAATGGCAGGTCATTGCAGATGCGCGAGGCCGTCTACAATATACGCGGCAATGTCGCATCGCTGCTCGCCAAGGGGGTTCAGAACGGCGGCGTGGATGTTGCGCTGAGCGCCGATGACAAGGCGCGGCTGGTCGAAAACCTGGTTGGCTGGGGACAGCTGGATCCCGACCTGATGTTCCGCCACAGTGAAAGCGCCGGGTTCGCCATCGAACCCGCTGCCGGTGACGTGACAGGCAAGCCGAGGGACGCCATGATCCTTGCCAGCCTGCTGCATCCCATCGCTTGGGGGGAGCCCGCCTTCCACGACGCAATCGACATGCAGGCGACGATGCTCCAGCCAGTGGGCGGCATGGATCGCATCCCGCTAGCCTTCGCCGCCAAGCTGGGCAATGTGATCAGGCTGAACGCAGAGATCATCGGCCTGTCGCGCACGGGCGCGGGCGTCGAGGCGATCTGGCGGGACTCAACGGGAGCGACGCAGGCGGTTAACGCCGACCATTGTATCTGCACCATCCCTTTCCCGGTGCTGGCGGAGATCAACAATGACTTCGCCGCCGATCGAAAGGCGGTGGTAGCGGGTGCGAATAATGGCGACTCGGTCAAGATCGCTTTCCAATCTTCGCGCTTCTGGGAGGCCAACGACCACATTTATGGGGGCCTGTCCTTCACCGACCGCGACACCTTTATGACCTGGTATCCGTCTGGCCAGTTCCTGTATGAAAAGGGCATACTTGTCGCCGGCTACAGTTTCGGCGAACGCGCGGCCCGCTTGGGCTCCCTGCCCCTGGCCGACAGCCATGCTTATGCGCGCGAGACCATCGAACGGCTGCATCCCGGTCAATCAAGAACGCTGACCGATGGCCTAACCGTGCATTGGTCCCGCATTCCCTACTCCCTCGGGATCGAAGGGGCCGTAGCCCGGAAGGACCCGGCCGGCTATACGCTGATGAACGAGCCGGACGGCCCTTATCTGTTCGCCGGCGAACACCTGGCCCACGTCGGCGCTTGGCAGCAGGGGGCCTTCGTCAGCGCCTGGCGCGCCGTGAACGCCATCGCAGCCCGCCGCCAAGCCCTCGCCGCCTGAACCGGAGACGCAAGACCATGACCTCCAAGCTCGCTTTCACCGCCGCCCTCTGCTTCCTCGGCCTTGCCGCGCCGGTCACCGCCCAAGAGATTGAGCGGACTTATGCGACGCCGTCGTCCTTCATCGCCTCGACGGTTACTGTGCCACAGGGGACCGAACTGATCTTCCTCAGCGGCCAATTGCCGAACGTCGCCGACGCGTCGGCTCCGGCTGGTTCGGTGGAGGCCTATGGCGACACTGAAACCCAGGCCGAATCGACGTTCGTTAAGATCAAAGGGCTTCTGGAAACCCGCGGCCTGAACATGGGCGACGTGGTGTCCATGACCGTCTATCTGGCAGCCGCGCCCGGATCAGATCGGATGGATTTCGCCGGCATGATGCGCGCCTACAACCGCTATTTCGGCACACCGGGACAGCCCAACCGCCCGTCCCGCTCCACGGTTCAGGTCGCTGGCCTTGCGGCACCCGGGTTCCTTGTCGAGATCGAGGTCACGGCCGCGCGAACACCGGCGCCGACCCCGTAAATTCGGATGTTTTGGAGGCCTGGGCAACTGAGGATGCCAGCGTTCCTGCGCACAGACCATGCGACTTCGTTGGCGATGAGAGCAATGGCACGGATCATTTCGCGCAGAGCGGCTAGTCGTAGGGCACAATCCGCTCATGCCTGCTAATTCTAAATACCTGATTTCGCCATTTAGCAGGCTAAAGCAGAAGGACGGCGTCCCACCCGCTTCCAGTCGTTCGTGGCTTCATGGAGTGCGCCCAATAACGGCCAGGCAGCTTCAGCCAGATTTTTGCCGAAAGCTGCCGGTCAGTTTCCGACCCCAAGGCGGTCATTCCGTCAGGAACTGCACGCAGGTGGACGGTTCGGTCACGTGATCATGACGGACGCGACCGGTCGGCGCGGTGCGAAGGGCATTGCTGGGCCATAGCCGAAGCGCATCACTATATCCGGGCGCCTGCCGGGCGCACCGATCAGAGCAGCCAGTTCGGGACGCAGCTCTGGTACCTCGACCGGCTGATTGATGTAAGCGTGCTTCATGCCCAAAGCTGTCGCTTGCAACGCG
>JBBQWH010000023.1:0-30271 GCA_038210785.1 Sphingomonadales bacterium
GCGAGGATCTCGAGCAGCGGCTTGACCCAGGTTCGCACCCTGGGATCGGCATATTGGGTGAGGTAGATCGCGCTCATCAACCCAAGCGGAATGGCGACGATCATGGCGATGATCGCGCCGATGAAGATCGTCCCCCAGAACAATGGCACCGCGCCGTAACGGGAGGGATCGACAGCGTCAGCAGGGCCCATCGTATCCGGCCCCCACTTGGTGCCGAACAGGAAGTCGATCGGCGAGACAACGCTGAAGAACCGCACGGTCTCGAACACGAGGCTAAGGAAGATGCCCAGCGTGGTGAGGATCGCCACCAGCGAGGCGAGCAGCAGGATCATCATCACCGTGCGCTCAACCCGAGTGCGGGCGCCGAACTGAGGGCGCAGCCGCAGAAACGCCATCACTCCGCCGACCAGCGCGATAAGCAACGTCACAACGATGCCGATGATGTTGTAATAGCCAATTGCCGCGCGGAACGGGACAATCAGCGGTTCAGCCTCGTCATTGAACACGCCGGGCGCCTGATCGAGCGCGACCGCGCGTGCCTCGCCAATGAAGGCGTCACGCTCGAACCCGAAGGCGGGAAGGCCTTCCGCTGCCGGGGAAGACAGCACCGATTGCATCACCAGCTGCGGGGCCAGCACCGCCCATGCTACCACAAACGTGAGCACCGGGATCACCACCCACATTGCGACATACCAGGCATGATAGATCGGGCGCGAGGCCGGGCGGTTGGCCACATCGCCGGTCTGGAAGCTCCACGCCTTGGCGCGTCCGGCCAGCCAGCCAACCAAGCCAAGGCCCAAGGCAATCAGGATCAGCGTGATCGGCGACATGAATCAGACCTGTTTTCCTTGCAGCAGATGCGCGTTGTGTTCAGGCCTAGGCGGATGTGTTCGGCATGGCCCCAAAATGTCCGACCCGACTGTCATGGCGACCGCATGTTGAAGTAATAAGACACTGCTATGACAGTTGTTGCCTTTCCGGCTCGCGTGGAGCGGCAACAACCGGATTGATTGCGGTAGCTTCATCGAGAGTATCGGATTCGGCAAGCGGTATCCGTACCACCACCCGCGTACCCTTGCCGAGTTCACTGGTGATGTCGAGCCGCCCGCGATGCCGTTCAACGATGTGTTTGACGATCGCAAGCCCCAGCCCGGTTCCGCCCGACGCGCGGCTGCGCCCGGGATCGGTGCGGTAGAACCGGCGGGTCAAATGCGGGATCTGTTCGGGCGCGATGCCATCGCCCTGATCGATCACTGCGATCCGCGCCTGATCGGCCTGCGCCAGATCGAGCGCCACAGTAACCGGGGTATCGGGCGCGCCATATTTGAGCGCATTATCGACAAGGTTGCGCACCACCTGTTCGAGCTGTTGCAGATCGCCCACCACGATCGGCTCGGCGTTGAGGTCAAGGATGAGCCGGTCGGTCCGCCGCGGCCCGGCGGCATCGCGCGCGGCGCGTTCGACCAGCGAGACAAGGTCGATCTGTTCGGTCGGCAATTCGTGCTTTTCCGCCTCAACCCGAGACAGGCTCATCAGATCGCTCACCAGCGCGTGCAACCGATTGGCCTCGCGTTCGATGATCGCGAGGAACTTGCGGGCGGTGGGAGTATCGAGCTTTGCGTCGCCTTCCTGCAAGGTCTCGACATACCCGAGGATTGCAGCCAGCGGCGTGCGCAATTCGTGGCTGGCATTGGCGACGAAATCGGTGTGCGCGCGACTGATGTCGGCCTCGGCAGTCTGGTTGATGAATTCGAGCATCGCCAGCCGGTCGTCGATCGGCTGCCGGTTGATCTGCCAGATATCGCCGCGCCGCACGAGCCCGCGCACGATCGCTGCACCCTGACGGTCTTCACCGAGCAACGAAATTGCCTCGGGTTGGCGCAGCGCCACGCGCGCATCCTGGCCGATCACATGCGGCCCGAGCATCTTGCGCGCTGCGCGATTGGCAATAGCGATGGTATTGCGTTCGGTGATGATCAACGGGGTCGAAGAGCTTTCTACCAGATCGCGGATCGAATCGAGCGTCAGGCGCTGCTTGACATTGGTCTTGGGCGGCTCGGGCGGGCGCCCGGCGGCGACCAAAAGCGATCCGACCCACACCGTCAGCACAGCGAGCGCGATGACGAAATCGGTCCCTAGCAGCAGCAGCGCCACAAAGGTCACCGCCGCAAGCAGGATTCCCGCGATCGGTATGTTCTGGCCGCTGCCCATGGGCGATGGTCTTACAGCCAAGGGCAAGTGGAGGGAAGGGGCGGGGCAGGATGCAGCAAATGAAAAGGGCGGTGAGGTCAAAACCTGCAGCCCTGTATCAGCGCAAATCTGCGTTGGTGACCCCTACGGGATTCGAACCCGTATTTCAGCCGTGAAAGGGCCGCGTCCTAACCCTTAGACGAAGGGGCCTCGCCGTTTGCGAGAGCGCGCGTCTAGGGGGGTGAGTAGGGCCGGTCAAGCGCCGTTTGTGCAGGCGGCGGAAAAATCACGTGAGCGCCGCTCAGTCGGCAAAAGCGGCGTCTTCGAGCTGCAATTCGGCCGCCAAGCGGCTGCCCCAGTCGTCAATCCGTGCCCGCCCGGCAAGATGGAACCGCCGCCCGTTGCTGCGGTGGAGCAAGGTCTGCGCCATCTCGGTTTCAGCCGCGCGAAACGCAATCGCCTTGAAGCTGCGCCCGTCATTGCCGCTGGCGACGAGCCGCAGGTGATCCTTGCCGACGATGTCCGCCTTGACGATCCGCACAGGGCCGACCGCTATCCGCGGGGCAGGCCAGCCGACCCCGTAAGGCCCTGCGGCCTCAAGCGTTGTGACCAGCTCAGGCGTCAGTCCGCCCGGTGCCAGTGCGAGATCGAGCAGCATTGCCGCGCCTGCCCGCGCACGCTCGACATCGCGCGCAAGCCGCAGGTCTAGGAACTCGGCAAAATCGGCGAGCCGGGAATGGTCGATCGTCAAACCCGCCGCCATCGCGTGCCCGCCGCCTGCCACGAGCAAGCCCGCCTCGCGCGCGGCGATGATCGCAGCGCCAAGGTCGACCCCGCTGATCGAGCGCCCCGAACCTTTGCCCTGAGCCTCATCAAGCGCGATAACCACCGCAGGCTTGCCGGTCTTTTCTTTGATCCGGCCTGCCACGATCCCGATCACGCCCGGATGCCAGCCATGGCCTGACAGCACCTGTACCGCCATATTGTGCTGCCCGGCGAGCTGCGCCTCGGCAGCCTCCTGCACTTCGGCCTCAACCACGCGGCGCGCCTCGTTGAGCTGTGAGAGCTGCGCGGCGATGGCGCGGGCTTCCTCGGGGTCGGTGGTAGTGAGCAGGCGCACGCCCAGCGTCGATTCGCCGATCCGGCCGCCGGCATTGATCCGCGGGCCGAGTGCAAAGCCGAGATCGCTCGCTTGCGGCGCGCGGGTGAGGCGGCTTGCATCCATCAGCGCCGCCATCCCGATCCGGTCGCGCCGGGCGAGTACCTTCAACCCCTGCGCCACGAAGGCGCGGTTAAGCCCGTGGAGCGCGGCGACATCTGCGACGGTGCCGAGCGCGACCAGATCGAGCAACGCCATCAGGTCAGGCTCGGGCCGCTGCGCAAACCAGCCTTGCGCGCGCAGGGTCCGGACCAGCGCAATGCCGAGCAGGAAGGCGACGCCGACCGCGGCGAGATGGCCGTGGGCAGCGCCCAGATCGCTCTCGTCGAGCCGATTGGGATTGACCAGCGCGGTCGCTGGCGGAAGCTCGGGCGAGCACTTGTGGTGGTCGACTACGATGACATCCACCCCTGCGGCCTTCGCCATGCCGAGCGCCTCGTGCGCCATCGCCCCGCAATCGACGGTGACGATCAGCTGCGATCCCGTTTCCGCCAGCCGCACCAGCGCCGCGCCGGTCGGGCCATAGCCTTCGAGCAGGCGGTCAGGGATATAATAGCCCGCCTCAAGCCCCAAATCGCGCAGCAGCACCACCAGCAGCGCCGCGCTGGTCGCCCCGTCGACATCGTAATCGCCATAGATCGTTACCAGCTCTCCCGTTATCACACTGTGGGCAAGGCGCTGCGCGGCGGTGTCCATATCGCGGAAGATTGAGGGGTCGGGCAGGAAAGCACGCAAGGTGGGCTGGGCATGGCGTGCCAGATCGTGTTCGGCCACGCCGCGGGTGAGCAGCAGCTGATCAAGGATCGAGCGATCGAGGCCGTGCGGCCCGCCGGTCTGGCTCTCGTCCAGTTCCATATTTCCGCCGCGCCAGCGCCACGCCTTGCCCGACAGTGATACAGCGACGCCAAGTACTGGCGCATAGCCGACTGAGGACTGAGGGTTGGTTGCCATGATAAGGCTACTAGCGCATCCGCGCATAGGCTGACAGGTGCGCGCGGTTGACAATCGACAGGCGCGCGCGTCAGCCTTGGTCGATGTTGCCCGCGTCATCCGAACCCTGCCTGTTGATTGTGTGGCATAGCCGCACCGGCGCGAGCGCGGCGATGGCGCGCGGCGCGGCCGAGGGTGCGGGCGCGGCGGCGTTGCTGGTGGCGGCCGAAGATGTTGTGCCCTCCTTGCTGCTGGCCGCTGATGGCTATATTTTCTGCTGCCCGGAAAACCTCGGCAGTATGAGCGGGCTGATGAAGGAGATGTTCGACCGCGCCTATTATCCGGTGCTGGGCCGGATCGAAGGCCGACCCTATGCCACGCTGATCTCAGCCGGATCGGACGGAGAGGGGGCCCAGCGCCAGATCGATCGGATCGCGACCGGGTGGCGGTTGCGGCGCGTGACAGCGCCGCTGATTGCCAACTTCGCGGCGCAAACCCCCGATACCATTGCCGCGCACAAGCATGTGCCCCCCAAGCTTTTGAATCAATGCCGCGAAATAGGCGCGGCGCTAGCCGAAGGGTTGCGGCTCGGGGTGTTTTAGAGATTGCTCCAAAACGGGACAGGTCCGAGGTTTGGGGACTCGACGATAGCCTGCAAACACGGCATTGATAACACCGGTTTTTGCGTCGGACGGGCACGATACATCGGGTGCGATACTCCGGGTGCGATACTCCGGGTGCGATACTCCGGGTGCGATACAAGGGGAGCCTGAACAATTTCACAGTCGCAGCGCGCCGATGCCGCACAGCTGCATTTGCTGTTTGCCCCGGGCAAGCGGCCCGATCGTGCTGCGATCAGGGCTTTTGCGGCCCGTCAGCAGGCGGTGAGCATCAGTCATGATCCTGATTCCGATGACGCTTCGCATGCTGAGGCTCTGTGGCCTGGGCAGCAAGACTGGCTCGAACTGCTGACGGGCGGCCTGACCTTCGACCTCAGCGGCCTGGCACCCGGCCCTGCAAGCATGTTCCCGGAAATCGATCATCGCTTTGATCTGCCCGCGGTTCCCACGCCCGAGGGTTATGAGGCGATGACGCTGCGCGCAGGCCCGCACCTAGCGGCGGGTGGTCGCAGCATGCCATTGAACCGCACGATGCTGGCGCTCGCCTGTGACCTGGTGCGGCAATTCGAGGATCTGGCCGCGGTCTGCTGGGGTCCAGCCCGTAGTGCGATCGGGCGACGGTTCTTCGAATCCGTCATCACCGCCTGGCTCGATGGCGGGCCGTTTCCGGCGCTGGGCCTCACCGCTTTCGTCGAAACCCCTGATCACGCGCTCGAGAGTGTGGGGCTCGGGTTCTGGATCGGTCAGGAGCTAAGGATCGAACCACCGCTCAGCGCCGACCGGGTGGCCGCCACCCGGCTCGGCATCCGTCTGGTCAATCAGCTCGTGATTATTGGCGGGCTAAAGGAAGACGACCGGATTGTCGCCCCGGACGGCACCCGTCTGGTGCTCAGTCCCTCGCGCAATCGCGCGCTCATCAGTGTGCAGCGCGAATAGATGCAATTCAGGGGGCGCACCAAAAACCTGACCACCATCGCCTTCCGCTCAGTCAATGCGCCGAGCGCTGAGGGATATGATCCCGGGCTGCAACGCCACCACCTGTTGCCCCGCCAATTGTTGTCCGAGCGCTGTTTTGGCGCGATGTTCGCGCAAGTCGGGCTGGCGCGGATCGGGTTTGACGATTTTCGCGCCAACGGCCAGCTCTTGCCGGCGACCGAGGCGACGACGATCCGCACCGGGATGCCGCTGCACCGCGGGCCGCACCGGCGTTATAACGAGGTGGTAATCGCCCGCGTTGGACGGATCGAGGCGCGCTGGTCAGTCGCCCGCCGCCAAGACGAGGAAGCTGCGCTCGGGGAAGCGCTGCTGCGATTGCAGCTGTTGCAAACCGCTTTGCGGCGCCAGCTGCTGGCCCAGCGCCGGCGGGTTATGCTCAACCGCAAGGACCCGCTCGGCACCGGATATGATTTCAACGAGCTCGACGGGATGGTAGAAGCGCTGTGGGCGGCTGAGTGAGCGCTTACTCTGCCGCCTCAGCAAGCGCGCCCCACGCGGTGTATTCGCAATTTTCGAGCATCCGCGCCTTGGCGTCGTGATATTCGCGCTCGAACCGGGCGACCAGATCTTCAACCGAGCCAATATGCTTGATCGTGCTGATACCCTGGCCCGAACCCCAGATGTCCTTCCATGCCTTGGCCTTGGTATTGCCGCCGCTGCCGAAGTTCATCTTGCTTGGATCGCTGACCGGCAAATCGTCGGGATCGAGCCCGGCTGCTTCAATCGATGATCGCAGGTAATTGCCGTGCACGCCTGTAAACAGGTTGGTGTAGACGATGCCCTCGGACGAGCCTTCAACGATCCCGTTCTTGTAGCCATCGGTGGCGTTGGCTTCGCGGGTGGCAATGAAGGCGCTGCCGGCATAGGCGAAGTCGGCGCGAAGGGCTTGTGCGCCGAGGATCGTGGCGCCGTGGCCGACCGATCCTGATAGCGCCACCAGCCCGTCAAACCATTCGCGGATTTCCTGCATCAAGGCGAAGGGCGAAAGCGCGCCCGCGTGCCCGCCTGCGCCGGCCGCCACCGGGATCAATCCGGTCGCACCTTTCTCGATCGCCTTTTTGGCAAAGCGGTTGTTGATCACGTCGTGCATCGTGATCCCGCCCCAGTTCTTAACCGCTGCGAAAATTTCCTCGCGCGCGCCCAGCGAGGTAATTATCATCGGAACTTGCCACTTCTCGCAGGTCGCCATGTCGGCGTCGACGCGGTCATTGGTCTTGTGGATGATCTGGTTGACTGCAAACGGCGCGGCCGGGCGATCGGGGTGCATGCGGTTGTGCTTGGCCAGGTCTTCGGTGATCTGGTGCAGCCATTCGTCCAGCATCGTCTGCGGGCGGGCGTTCAGCGCGGGGAAGCTGCCGATGATCCCCGCCTTGCACTGCGCGATGACCAATTCCGGCCCGGACACGATGAACAGCGGAGAGCCGATCAGCGGCAGGCGCAGGCGATCGAACGGGGCGGGAAGCGGCATCGGATTCTCCTCAAGTCATGTTCGGGTTCAACCCGCGTCTCTAGCGGCGGTTCCGAAGCTGCCAAGCGCAGTTTTGGTAAGGGAGGCTGTCAGCTGAGCAAGGCTTCGATCCCGTAGAAGCGGGCTGCGTTACCGGCATAGAGCGCGGCCTTTTCCTCTGCGCTGGCCGAGCGGGTGAGCCGCTTGAAGGCGTTCCACAGCACGGCATAATCCGCGCCCCAATGATCGACCGGGTAATTGCTCTCAAACATCGCGCGGCCCGGCCCGAAGGCCTCGATACAGGTTTCAATATAGGGCCGCCAAAGGGCCGCGAGATGCTCCGATCCGTGGCCGGCAGCGCGGCCATCATCGGGCAGCGCGCAGAACGCCATCGCCAGCCCGCCGAGCTTGACCACCACGTTCTCGCATTGTGCCAACTTGCGGATATTGCGGCGCCAGATATCGAAGCGCTCGCCCAGCTGCCCCTTGTAAGCCGCGACCCCGACCGGGGTGCCGCAATGATCAAGGCAGATCGGCTGATCGGGGAAGGCGCGCGCGAGGTCGAATACATCGGGCAGTTGCGGTTCTAGCACCCAGGCATCGAAGGTAAGGCCGCGCTTGCCCAGTTCGGCAAACCCTTCGCGGAAGGTCGGATCGCGGTAGAGGCCTTCAGAGTGACGAATCGCAGGGCCGATCACATCCGCATCGCTGTCCCACGCGCCCGCATGGCGGATACCCTTGAACCGCGCAGGCGCAGCGGCGTGGAGCGAATCGAGCACTGCGCCCGCGCCGCTCCCCAGCAGCAGATTGGCATGACCGATAATCCCTGCGCACGCCCGGACAGGCCCGTACAGCCCGCTTGCCGATTGTGCCGCAACTCCGTTGACGAACTCGACCTCTCCGACAGGCTTCATTGCCTCACCGTAAGCGCTGTTGTAAAATGCGCCGCATTCCATGAACACGGTGCCGATGATGTTGTGGCCGCTGGTCAGATGCGCGTGGAACTGATCGAAGGTATAATAGGCATTGTCGACCAGCCCGGCGATGAAGTGGTGCCGCGGTTCGGGGAACATCTGCAACATCGCCCTGAAGTCCCACAGATGATGGTGCGGATCGATGATCGGCAGCTCGGGTTCGATGATTTCTTCAGGCTGATGGGTTGCGGCGTTCATCGTTCTCTCCTCCGATGGGTGTTGCTGTGTGTCAGGGTCAGCCGGCCATCGCCGCATTGCCCGCGCTGAGCACTGCGCGCACGCTGGCGGTCGCGACGTCCTCATCGATCCCGCAACCCCACACTGTGCGGCCATCGGGCGCGCGGCATTCAAGATAGGCTGCCGCGCGCGCGTCGGTCCCTGCGCCCAGTGCGTGTTCGGAATAATCGGTTACGTCGAGCTCCACGCCGAAGGCATCGCGCAAGGTGCCCATCACGCTTGAGATGAGGCCATTGCCGCGCCCCGAAACGCTCTGTTCTTGCCCCTCGACCGCGATCGTGCCGGCAAAGATTCGAGTGCCATCGGACGCGCGGCTTTCCTCGTAGCGGATGAGCTGGAAATGCTTGGGGCTGATCTGGACATGATAGGCGCGGCGGAAGGCATCCCAGATGTCGGCAGCCGTCAGTTCACGGCCCAGTTCGTCGGCGAGGCGCTGCACGTGGCGCGAAAAATCGGCCTGCATCCGCTTGGGCAGTTTCAAGCCCTGATCCTTCTCTAGCACCCAAGCGAACCCGCCTTTGCCGGACTGCGAATTGACCCGGATCACGGCTTCGTAATTGCGACCCAGATCAGCCGGATCGATCGGCAGATAGGGCACCTGCCAGGCTTTGTCGTTCTGAGTCTCGCGCGCTTCGAAGCCCTTCTTGATCGCGTCCTGATGGCTGCCGGAAAATGCGGTGTAGACCAGCTCTCCGCCATAAGGGTGGCGCTGATGGACGGGGATGCCATTGCAATATTCGACGGTCTCGATCACCCGGTCGATGTCCGACAAATCAAGCCCCGGATCGATGCCTTGGGTGTAGAGATTGAGCGCCATGGTGACGAGGCAGCAATTGCCGGTGCGCTCGCCATTGCCGAACAGGCAGCCTTCGACCCGGTCGGCGCCCGCCATCAGCCCAAGCTCCGCCGCCGCCACGCCGGTGCCGCGGTCGTTATGGGTGTGGAGCGAGATCACCGCTGCCTCGCGGCTCGGCAGGTGGCGGATGAAATATTCGATCTGGTCAGCATAGATATTGGGCGTCGCCGCCTCGACTGTGGCGGGGAGGTTGAGGATGATCGGATGGTCCGCTGTGGGGGCGAGCACTGCCATCACCGCCGCGCACACCTCTATGCTGAAATCCAGTTCTGCGGTGGAGAAGGTTTCGGGCGAATATTGGAAGTGCCACTCGGTGCCCGGATACTTCGCGGCCTCGTCACGCATTACCTTGGCGCCTGCAACCGCGATTGCTTTCACCTCGTCCTTCGACATCCGGAACACGATGTCGCGCCACGCCGGGCTGACCGCGTTGTAGAGGTGGACGATCGCACGATTTGCGCCTTCGAGGCTGGCGAAGCTGGTGCGGATCAGGTCTTCGCGGCTCTGGGTCAACACTTGCACCGTCACATCATCAGGGATGGCGCCGGATGTGACGAGGCCAGAGATAAAGTCGAACTCGGTTGCACCTGCGCTGGGGAAGCCGACCTCGATCTCCTTCACCCCGATCTCCACCAACAGATCGAAGAACCGGCGCTTTTTCACCGCGTCCATCGGATCGATAATCGATTGGTTGCCGTCGCGTAGGTCCGTCGAAAGCCAGCGCGGGGCGCGGCTGATTAGGCGGCTCGGCCACTGGCGACCCGGCAGGTCGATCTGGCCGAAGGGGCGATATTTGATGTCTGGGTGCTTGAGCATGGGCATGGCGGGAAAGCTCGTCGCGGGAAGGAAGGGAAGGCTGGCGGCACTGTCACCCCTGGGAGCAGGGCCGCGCGCATCCTTCGCACACGGCTTCCTACGCCCAAGGGCGCATAAGTCGAAGCAGCAGGAGTGCGTTCCGCGTCATGGGAAGCAGCCTTTGCCGATTATCCGTGAGCGCGCAAGCGGGGATTGACCCGGAACCTGACCGCCGAAATCACCCGCCCCAATTCACCCACACCGCGCGTCGCGGATGATGTTCTGCGCGTCGAGCATGATCGAAAGCCGCGGGTTGGTGGGATCGGGATTGACATTGGCGATGCTGCCATAGGCGACAAACCGCAGATTGCTGGTGCGGCCGAGCACCTTGGCGATTTCGGCGCGGGTGGGCTGGTCAGCGAGCTTGCCGACAAACGGGCCCATCAGCACCGCGCCGCAGGTCTTTGCAGCGGGATCGGTGAGCGTGCCGCTTACAAATGGGCCGGGGGCCGCACCCGGCAGCGGAGTGGCGATTGTCGGCGCGACCGTGCCCGAAGGGGCGGGGGTCGGCGTCGCATCCCCGGAGCCGATCCGCGCAGCGAAGCTATCGGCGTCGTTGCCAGGCTTATCGGGCTCGCTCCCACACCCAGCAAGCGCCAGCGCGGCAATGGTGAGGGAGAGAAAGGCAGCAATGCGCGGGAAGATGTTCATGATGATGTTCCGGTCGCTGGAGTACGGCGGTTTCAAGCGCCACTCGCGTTACTGTATTATGACATTGTAGTATGCCCAATCGCCTCGCTGCTTGATGGCGCTTTGGTTGCCTTACCGCGTCGCTGCATCAGGGCAGTACCTACCGCCGCCGTAACCTATCGGGCGTTAGCTGGTCCGTCCGTGTCACGCCCATTAGCCGCATCCCGCGTTCGATCTCGTCCTTGAGAATTCCCAATGCGCGCTCCACCCCCGCTTGCCCAGCTGCTGCCAGCGCGTAGAGATAAAGCCGCCCGCCCGATGCCGCGTTCGCTCCGCTGCAGAGCGCCTTCAGCACATGGGTGCCGCGCCGCACCCCGCCGTCGCAGATGATCTCGATCTCGCCGCCGACCGCATCAACGATCTCGGGCAGTTGATCGAACGGAGCGCGGCTGCCATCCAATTGCCGCCCGCCGTGGTTGGAAATCATGATTGCATCCGCGCCGATGTCCACCGCCCGCCGCGCGTCGCCCGCGCTCATGACGCCCTTCAGCACAAAGGTGCCGCCCCATTGCGCGCGGATCGCTGCGGCGGTGTCCCAGTCCATCGACGTATCGAGCATGGTGTTGAAATAATCAGCGATGCTCAATGCCTTGCCGCTCCCCTCGGCCACGTGGGTATCGAGGTTGGGTAGGCGGAACTTTTCGCGCAGCAGGTAATCCATCGTCCAGCGCGGACGCGTGGCATAGCTCCATGCGCTCGCTGCGGTGAAGCGCGGCGGGGTGGTGAAGCCAGAGCGCAGGCAGCGTTCGCGCTTGCCCGATACGATAGTGTCCACCGTCAGCGCCAGCGCATCGAACTTGGCCGCCTGGCAGCGCTCGATCATGTGGGTGTTGAGGCCCTTGTCCTTGTGGACATAAAGCTGGAACAACTTGGGGCCGCTGGTGAGCGCCGCGATCTCCTCGATGCTGCGGGTCGCCAGACTGGAGATGCCGAACCACAGGCCGAATTTCTCCGCCGCCTTCGCCACGGCGGTCTCGCCTTGCCAATGAAAGGCCCGCTGGACGGCGGTAGGCGAGAGCATCAGCGGCAGCAACGAGCGGCGCCCGAGGATAGTGCAGGAGGTGTCAACCACCTCCACCCCGGCGAGCACATCGGGCACCAGATCGACGTTGGCAAAGGCTGAGGTGTTGCGCGCTTTGGTCAGTTCGTCATCGGCGCCGCCGTCGATGTAATCGAACACGGGAAACGGCAGGCGCGCTTTTGCGAGCAAGCGGAAGTCGTCGATATTGTGGCAATCATTGATGCGCATGGCGGGCACCAACATTGGAACACCCGCGCCGACCTGTCGAACATTTTCATTCGCCGCCTGTCACCTTTTGCGGTGATCGCGCGAAAGACTGACGACGGCAGCACGCCGATGATCCGATTTGGCTTTTCCGGCTCGCTCGCAGAGCGATGCGCGGCGCGGCCCATAGCAGATGGAAGTATCCGATGACATTCAACCGTGTTTTTTTGGCATTGGTCGCAATCGCCGTTCCGCTCGCACTCCCGGCGGCGGCGGCGGCGATGGCCGATGGCGGGATCTATGTCGGCACCGCGCGTGAGAAGGTGGCTGTCGGAGGTTACGACACCGTCAGCTATTTCCAGGGCAAAGGTGCGCCGTTAAAGGGCAGCAGCAGCTACAAGATCACGTGGAAAGGCGCTGAGTGGCGCTTTGCCAACGCGGCCAACGCCGCAGCATTCAAGGCCAATCCGGGCACTTATGCTCCGCAATTTGGTGGGCACTGCGCTTGGGCGATCGCGCAAGGCTACCTCGCACCAGGCGATCCGTCCGCTTATGACATCGTCGGCGGCAAGCTGTACCTGAACTATGATCAGGGCATCCGCACCAAGTGGCGGCGCAACATTTCCGGCTTTGTCGCCAAGGGCGGTCCGAACTGGGCGAAGATCCCTGCGGGCAAGGTTTACGGCGGATCATCCTTTTTCGGGTTCTGATCCGCTCTTCCGAGTGGTGACTGGCGGGTTCCCCCCTCCCTTTTGGCCCGCCAGTCGCCTCCCTGAACTTACTGCTTTTCGAACGCCGCGCTGATTGTCAGGGTCACGTCCTTGCCGACCAGCGGCACGCCGTAATTGACGCCCCACTGGGTGCGATCTATCACCGTGCGCGCGTGGAAGCCGACGGTTTGCTTTTTGTTGAACGGGTTCGCGCCCGCACCGATGAATTCGGTCTGGAGCGTCACGGCCGCGCTCTTGCCGTTCATCGTCAGTGTGCCGGTGATATCGGCAGTGGTTGCGCCGGTTTTTACCACCTTGGTCGAAGTGAAGCTCGCCATGCCGGGGGTCGGCCCGAAGAAATCGGGCGCGCCGCCGTCCTTGCCCGGGCGCAGCAGGTGATCCTTGAGCGCGGCGCTGGCGACCGTGACTTCGGCCACAGGAATCATGATTTCGACCTTGGCGGCTTCGATCTTGGCCGGGTCCATGGTCATCGTGCCGGTGATGTTGCCGAACAACCCGATGTAATCATTGAAACCGAAATGGCTGACCTGCCAGTCAACCAGCGTATGATTGGCGTCGAGAGCATATGTCCCGGCAGTAACGCGCGCCGGGTCTTTGGCGCCGGGCACCTGCGGCGCTCCTTGCGCGAAGATCGCGGGCGCAGCGGTGATTCCTCCGGTGACTGCGACAAGGGTAGCGGCGGCGGCAAGAGCAAGACGGTTCATCGGGGTGACCTCCTATTGGTTCAGCGCTTCAATCCCCGATGCAGCGACATTGTTCCACTGCCAATCGCGTCAGTTCTTCGCCTTATCGACCAGCTTGTTCGCGGCGATCCACGGCATCATTGCGCGCAGCTTCTCGCCGGTCTGCTCGATCGGGTGCGCGGCCGCAGCCTTGCGCGCGGCCTTGAGTTCGGGCTGGCCGGCGCGGTTATCCAGCACGAAGTTCTTCACGAACCGGCCCGACTGAATATCGGCCAGCACGCGCTTCATCTCGGCCTTGGTCTCGTCCGTGATGATGCGCGGGCCGGTGGTGATGTCGCCATATTCGGCGGTGTTGCTGATCGAATAGCGCATGTTGGCGATGCCGCCTTCATAGAGCAGGTCGACGATCAGCTTAGTTTCGTGCAGGCACTCGAAATAGGCCATTTCCGGAGCGTAGCCTGCCTCCACAAGCGTTTCGAACCCGGCCTGGATTAGGTGGGTGATCCCGCCGCACAGCACCGCCTGCTCGCCGAACAGGTCGGTTTCGCACTCCTCGCGGAAGTTGGTCTCGATGATGCCCGAGCGTCCGCCGCCGACCGCGCTGGCATAGGCGAGGGCAACGTCATGCGCGCTGCCGCTGGCGTCCTGAAGGATCGCGATCAGGCACGGCACGCCGCCGCCGCGCACATATTCGGAGCGCACGGTATGACCCGGGCCTTTGGGCGCGATCATGATCACGTCGATATCGGCGGGCGGCTCGATCAGGCCGAAATGCACGTTGAGCCCATGCGCAAAGGCGAGCGCGCTGCCGGGCTTCAGGTGGCCCTTGATATCGTTTTCCCAGATGCCGGCCTGATGCTCATCAGGGGCGAGGATCATCAGCACATCGGCCCACTGCGCTGCGGCAGTGTTGGAGAGAACCTTGAACCCAGCGGCTTCCACCTTCTTCGCGGTGGCCGAGCCTTCGCGCAGTGCAATCGCAACCTCGGCGACGCCGCTATCGCGCAGGTTTTGGGCGTGGGCATGGCCCTGCGAGCCATAGCCGAGGATCACGACCTTCTTGGGCTTGATCAGATCGAGATCGGCATCGGCGTCGTAATAGACTTTCATTGCTTGGTTCCTGCTTTGCTGTTGTTGCCGCCCCGGGCTTGACCCGGGGTCCCGCTGCCTTCCGGGTGGATCGAAGAAAGCGGGGTCCCGGGTCAAGCCCGGGACGGCGGAGTGAGAAAATTACGGCGTATCAGACCCCCTCGGCCCCGCGCATCATGCCGACCACGCCCGAGCGCCCGACTTCGACCAGCCCGAGTTCGCGCATCAGCACGATGAAGCTGTCGATCTTGGCGGGCGCGCCGGTGAGTTCGAACACGAAACTGGTGGTGGTGGTATCGACCACATGCGCGCGGAAAATTTCCGCCACCCGGAGGGCCTCGACCCGTTGGCGGCCTTTGCCGGCGACCTTGATCAGCGCAAGCTCGCGCTCCACGTGCGGTCCGGCGGTGGTGAGGTCGGTGACCTTGTGCACCGGCACCAGCCGTTCAAGCTGCGCCTCGATCTGGTCGATCACCTGGGGCGGGCCGTTGGTGACAATGGTAATGCGGCTGAGCGCGCGGTCTTCGGTAATGTCGGCCACGGTCAGGCTGTCGATGTTGTAGCCGCGCGCGGTGAACAGGCCGGTGATCTTGGCGAGGATCCCTGGCTCATTATCGACCGTGACGGCCAAGACGTGGCGCTCAGAGGCAGCTTCGGTGATTTTCATATGTCCGATCTTTCCCTGAAGCAGCAGCTCACACCAGTGCCTTGGCTTCGTCGTCCATCGTCCCGTCGACCTTGTCGCCGTACAGCATCATGTCGGTATGCGCTGCGCCCGACGGGATCATCGGCAGGCAATTGGCATCCTGCGCCACGCGGCAATCGACCATCACCGGACCATTATGATCGAGCATCCGCAAGATCCCGTCGTCCAGTTCAGTCTCGTCATGGATGCGGATGCCCTTCCAGCCATAAGCTTCGGCGAGGCGGACGAAATCGGGCAGGCTGTCGGAGTAGCTGTTCGAATAGCGGCTTTCATAGGTCAGTTCCTGCCACTGGCGGACCATGCCCATATATTCGTTGTTGATGATGAACACTTTGACCGGCAGCCGGTATTGCGACGCGGTGCCGAGTTCCTGGATGTTCATTTGGATCGAGGCCTCGCCTGCGATGTCGATCACCAGCGCATCAGGGTGGCCAAGCTGCGCGCCGATCGCGGCGGGGAGGCCATAACCCATCGTGCCGAGCCCACCGGAAGTGAGCCACTTGTTCGGTTCCTGAAACCCGAAATACTGCGCAGCCCACATCTGGTGCTGGCCGACTTCGGTGCTGATGATCGGCGAACGGCAGTGCGTGAGCGCATAAAGCCGCTCGATCGCCTTTTGCGGCATGATCATGCCCGGGTGCTTTACCGACCGTTCGGGATAAGCGAGGCATTCGCGCGCCCGCCAGCCAGCGATCCGCGCCTTCCATTCGCCCAGATTGCGAGGGCTTCGGGTGCCCCATGCCGCGATAATCTGTGCCAACACCGTGCCGCAATCGCCAACGATGCCGAGGTCTACCGGCACGGTCTTGTTGATCGAGGATCGATCAATATCGATATGGATCTTTTTGGAATCGGGCGAGAAGGCATCGAGCCTGCCGGTCACGCGGTCATCAAAGCGCGCTCCGATGCAAACCATCACGTCGGCCTTGTTCATCGCCATATTGGCTTCAAACGTGCCGTGCATCCCTAGCATCCCGAGCCAATCGGGATGATCGCTCGAAAAAGCGCCGAGGCCCATCAACGTCGAAGTGACCGGCGCGCCGGTGATGTCCTGCAACTGGCGCAGCAAGCGGCTTGCTTCAGGCCCAGAATTGATCACCCCGCCGCCCGTGTAGAAAATTGGGCGCTGCGCCTGCGCGATCCGCTCCACCGCCTCGATGATCTGTTCGGCCGGGGCGACCGTTTGCGGGGCATAACGTTGCGCGCCCGCGCGGGTCAACGCGCGGCGTTCGGACGGGACTGCGATTTGCACGTTCTTGGGGATGTCGATCACCACCGGGCCGGGCCTGCCGGTGGTGGCGATCAGGAAAGCCTCCTTGATCGTGGCGGCGAGATCGGCCGGGTCTTTGACCAGATAATTGTGCTTGGTGCAGTGGCGGGTGATGCCGACCGTGTCGGCTTCCTGGAACGCATCGGTGCCGATCAGCGCGGTCGGCACCTGTCCGGTGATCACCACCAGCGGAATCGAATCCATCCATGCGTCCGCAATCCCGGTCACCGCATTGGTCGCGCCGGGGCCTGAGGTGACCAGCACCACGCCGGGCTTGCCGGTCGCGCGGGCATAGCCTTCGGCCGCGTGGGCCGCACCTGCTTCGTGGCGGACAAGGATGTGGCGAATTCGCTCATCCCCGAACAGCTCGTCATAGATCGGCAGCACCGCGCCGCCGGGATAGCCGAATACAAATTCGACTTCCTGTTCGATCAGGCACTGCACCAAGATCGCCGCGCCGCTCATCGCGCTGGCGGGTGCATTGCTGACTGAGGGCAGGGAGCTTGGGGCAGGGACCGGCTTGCCGGGCACGGGGGACTCCATCTGATGGATCGCACGGGCCGCAATCGGCCGGGTGGACGGGGCTTTAACAACAAAATTGGCCCGATGCAGGGGGAAGCGCATCGGACCAAGTGAATTTCGCGCTATCGGTTATAATCGGATAGGTCAAGGCCTATTGACGCAATAATGATGCAAAATAAAAGCCAATGTCGATATTTTCCGATTCAGGGCCAACATGCGCCCTGGGCCATTCGGGCGGGGGCTGGCGCCGGAACCAGGTGAGTTGGCGCTTGGCATAGTTGCGCGTGGCCTGCGTGCTGGCAGCGATCATAGTCTCGCCGCTGATCGCTTCGTCGAGATAGGCGGCAATCTCGGGCACGCCGATTGCGCGCATTACCGGCAGATCCGGGTCGAGTTCGCGCGCCAGAAGCGCCTCGACCTCCTCGACCGCGCCCCTTTGCAACATCCCTTCGAAGCGCCGGTTGCAGCGCTGGTAGAGCCACGTACGGTCGGGTTCGAGCACAAGTGGGTGCAAGTCGACCTCCTCGGCGATCCCGCCCGCCTTGGCCTGCTGCCAGTCGGCCAAAGTCACCCCGGTTGAGCGCTTGACCTCGAGCGCGCGGGCGATCCGCTGGCGGTCGCCGGGATCAAGCTCGGCCGCGCGCTGCGGGTCTTCGATCTGCAGCAGCCGGTAGGCACCGTCATCCTCGAGCGCGCGCACCATCGCGCGCACATCGGGTTCGATCGCGGGGATCGGAGCGATGCCTTCTAGCAGCACCTTCAGATAAAGTCCCGTGCCGCCGACCAGGATCGGAACCGCGCCGCGCGTGTGGCAATCGCCGATCTCGGCCTTGGCCTGCGCCGCCCAAGCTGCGGCCGAGCACGCTTCGGCCCCGTCCCACGCGCCGAACAGGCGGTGTTCGATGCCCTCCATTTCTTCATCGGAAGGGCGGGCGGTCAACACCCGTAGATCGGCATAGACCTGCGCGCTGTCGGCGTTGATCACCACGGCGCGGCTCCCAGCGGCGGTCAGACGATGGGCGAGCGCAAGCGCAATCGCGCTCTTGCCGCTGGCGGTCGGCCCTGCAATGAGCGCGAGCGGCAAAGCTGGAGGGACGGACATGCTCATTGCGCGGCTGATAGCAGAGACGGACGATTGTGAAACGCGTCTCGATACGCTTGCTGCAGAAGTTGCCGGGGCGGGGATGCCGCTCGCGGCCGCCGCGCTGCCCGCAGACGGCGAGGATGTGCTCGAATTGCGGTTCGACGGCGATGACGCAGTGGCTGTGCTGGACGCGATCGACCTAGTGTTTGCGCCGGCCGACATGCTGGTCAGCCGGGACGAGATCGCCATCCCGCAGCTGTTTGTCTCGGATATGGATTCGACCATGATCGGACAGGAATGCATCGACGAATTGGCCGATTACGCCGGATTGAAGCTGCAGATTGCCGCGATTACCGAGCGCGCGATGCAGGGCGAACTCGATTTCGAAGCGGCCTTGCGTGAACGCGTGGCGCTGCTTGCGGGGCTGGAGGAGAGTGCGATCGGGGCCTGCCTGGCCGAGCGAATCACTCCCACGCCCGGCGCGGGAAAGCTGGTAGCGACGCTCGCAGCGCTGGGCACGCGCACGGTGCTGGTGACGGGGGGCTTTCACCACTTTGCCGATCCGGTGGGGACCATGCTCGGGTTTGATCGGGTGGTGGGCAACCGGCTTGACGTAGCGGGCGGCAAGCTAACCGGCGGACTGATCGGCCCGATCACCGACAGCGCGGTCAAGGCGGCGGTTCTGCGCGAAGAGCTAGCGGCAATGAGCGAGGGTGCGCATAGCCTTGCCACCGGCGACGGAGCCAACGACATCCCGATGATCGAGGCTGCGACCTATGGCTTTGCCTACCGCGCCAAACCCAAGGCGCGCGCGGCGGCCAATGGTCGCGTCGATTGCGGCGATCTGACTGCTGTGCTGACCCTGCTTGGTATACCACGCGTGGAATGGCGGGGCAGCTCATCCGGCGGACGGAAGCTGGGCGTTTAAAAAAGGTTGCAGTTCACGAACCGAATCGGCTATTAACACTAGTGTAAGCAAGCTTGGGCTAGAAACAGCCCATAGCCAAGGACACCGTTCGCATGACCCGAACCGCCCGAGATGAGTACAGCCAGATGTTCGCAGCCGATGGCACGGTGCTTTTGCACCCTGACCGGCCGGCGGCCCGCTATCGCCCGCTGCGTGCGGTGAAAAGCTTTCAGGCGTTGATCAAGGACAAGGAAGACACGAGCCTCGTCTTCAAAATCTTCGAATCGCTCCCCCCGAAGAACTTCCTCCCCCGGGTGCGCACTCTCGCGCTGTCCGAGCGCGGCGCCTTCCTGCGCGCGAGCGAGCTTTCGCTGGCCGAAATCCTCGACGATCACGCAGCCCTGCGCCGCACGCCGAAGGGCAGCCTTGCGCATGCCTATTGCGATTTCATGGAAGCCGAAGGACTTTCGGCCGCGGGCCTCAACGCCGAATACGATCGGGCAGGCCGCCCCAAGTTTCCCGATCTCATCGAGTGGTACATCAGCCGCTCGCGCGATACGCATGACCTGTTCCACATCCTCACTGGCTACGGCCGCGATGCGCTGGGAGAGCAGTGCGTCCTGCTCTTCACGCACGGGCAACAGCCCAGCCAGGGCCACCTCCTGATCGGCTATGCCGGGGCGGCGAACATCAAGAAGATGGCGAAGGGCAGCAGCGCACCGATCTTCGGCGCGGTCCGGCAGGCGCAGCGCACCGGAAAGGGCGCGCCGTCGCTCATTTCGCAGCCGATCCGGGCACTGCTCGAACGCCCGCTCGACGAGGTGCGCACCGCAATGCGGATCCCCGAGCCGACCCTCTATCGTGAGTGTCACCGCATCTGGAGCGCGGAAGGGATCGACCCCTACGACCTCCTCGCCAGCAAGCCTTCCGAGTCCGAGTTACTCGCCGTCTGATCGTGTTATAGCCAGGTGACGATCTGTTCGAGCGGCTTTTTCCTGAGCGCTTGAACCGGCACCGTGGCATTTTCCGCCGGGTGGCCCACCACCACAATCATCACCGGCTTTTCCCATTCGGGCCGCCTGCACACTTGCCGCAGGAAACCCATCGGCGAGGGTGTGTGGGTTAGCGTCGCCAACCCCGCTTCGTGCAGGGTTGCGAGCAACATCCCGCAGGCAATCCCGACGCTTTCATTGACGTAATAATTCTGCGCCAGCCCGTCCTCGGCAATGCCGCCCTTGCGCTGCGAGAAGACGACAATGAGGTATGGGGCGGTCTCCAGAAACGGCTTGTCCGCATCGGTTCCAAGTTCAGCCAGCGCGGCGAGCCACTCGTCACCGGCCTTCGGTTCGCCGCCGTCCGCGCCATAGAAGCGCCGTTCCTCCGCCTCGGCCGCCGCGCGAATTGCTTGCTTGGTTTCGGGAGAAGCGACCACGGCGAAATGCCAAGGCTGATGATTGGCCCCGCTCGGCGCGCTGCCTGCGGCCAAGATTGCAGCCTCAATCACGGCACGCGGAACCGGCTCCGGCGAAAAATCGCGGCAGGTGCGGCGCTGTTTCAACCTCTCAGCCATGGCCTCAGCCCGCGCGATTGCGTCAGAATCCGAGCGCCGTTCGAGCGCATAGGGACGGGTTTCATGATGGGGCATAAGCCGGATTTGACCTCATTCAGGGGGTGGGATCAAGCGATTGACAGACATTTAACTGACACTAATGTAAGTGGCGATATGTGAACCTAATTCGCGAGTCGCGCAAAGGATTCGAAGAATGGCCTTGATCAGTCTCCCGCTCATGGCGCCCGAACGCAAGTCTGTGCGTCTTCGTCCGCTCAAGGTGCTGCACCATTTCGGTAAGCTGATCGATGACAAGGAGGACACCGAGCAGGTGTTCCACATCATCGAGGCGACCAAGGGCAAACGCAGCCTCGCGCAGGCGCATGGTTTCATTGCTTCAGACGAGGGCGAGCGCTTCCTGCGCGACGAGGTCGACATCCCCGCGATGCTCGATGATCACACGCGCTGGGCCGATTGCGGGTCGAACACGGTGGCCGCGCATTACATTGCCTTCATGAAGCGCGAAGGCCTTTCCGCAGCTGGATTGGTAGCGGAAAGCCACAGGTGGGCACCGCCTGAAAACCTGCCGCGTGACCAGACACAATGGTACTTTGACCGGGTGCGCGACACGCATGACCTGTTCCACGTGCTTACCGGCTATGGCCGCGATGCGCTGGGCGAAGTGAGCCTCCTGGGCTTCAGCTACCAGCAGAACCATAACAAAGGCATTCTGTTCATCGCCTATGCCGGCGCCCGCCAGATCAAGAAGGTGAGCGGCACCAAGGCGCCGCTGTTTTCCGCGATCAAGGAAGGTCGCCGGCTTGGCCGCGCGGCGGCGAAGATCTCGCATCAGGACATCGCTGCGTTGATGCGCGAGGATATCGGCGCGGCGCGCGCGCGGCTCGGCATCGGCCAGCCCGTGGTGTACCGCCAGTGTCTCGCGATCCTGCAAAGCGAGGGGATTACCCGCGAGGCGCTGACGCTGGGCGGCGCTGGGGGCGGCGCTGGGGCGCAAGCGGCCTGAGCGCTTTTCCTCCCTCCCTCAAGGGGGGGAAAACTTAGTGCTTACCCTTCCATCCACTCGCGGAAGAACTGCGCGTTTGCCGCGCGCAAGTCGCTGAGCGGCACGCCCAGCACGCTATCGCCGCCGACTGTGCCGATCCGCTGGAAGCCGATCTGCGCAGTCTCGGCATTGCGGGTGCCCTTGGCGAGCGCCGCGTTGAGCGCGGCGACATCGGGCACGGTGACCAGATAGCGCCCCTGATCTTCGCCGTACCACCACTGCGTGGGCGTGTAATCGGGGTTGCCTGCCAGATCAGCCTCGGCCCCGATCCCGCCTGCTAGCGCCATTTCCGCAAGCGCAACGGCAAGTCCGCCGTCGCTGAGGTCATGCACCGCATTGACCAGGCCGTCGGCGATCAATTCGTGGATAATCGCGCCCGCGTTGCGTTCCACAACAAGGTCGGTTGGGGGGGTGCGGCCTTCTTCGCGGCCCTTGATAATCCGCAGCCACAGCGACTGGCCGAGGTGCGAGCGGGTCGGATCGGGCTTGGCCCAGTGCTCCGGCCCGATAAGATAGATCGCATCGCCGGCCTGCTTGAACGGCATGGTCATCATCTTGGCGAGGTCAATGATGATCCCGACGCCGCCAATCGCCGGGGTGGGCAGGATCGCCGAACCGCCGCCGGTGGCTTTGGATTCGTTGTAGAGCGAGACATTGCCGCTCACGATCGGGAAATCGAGCGCGCGGCAGGCATCACCCATGCCTTCGAGCGCGTGAACGATCTGCGCCATGATCTCGGGCCGCTGCGGGTTGGCGAAGTTCAGGCAATTGGTCACCGCTAGCGGACGCGCGCCCACGGCGCACAGGTTGCGGTACGCCTCGGCAATCGCCTGCTTGCCGCCTTCATAGGGGTCGGCGAAAACATAGCGCGGAGTGCAATCGGTGGTGATGGCGAGCGCCTTGGTCGTGCCGTGAACTCGGACCACGCCCGAATCGCCGCCAACCTGGAGCGTATCGCCGCCGACCTGCGAATCGTACTGCTCGGCAATCCAGCGGCGCGACGCGAGATCGGGGGAAGCCATCATCGTCAGCAGGTCCGCCGCGATATCGTCGCTCGCAGGCACTTCGGCGAGTGGCTTGACCCCGGCCCAGACCATGTATTCTTCCTTGGAGAGATACGGCCGGTCGTACAGCGGCGCATCATCGGCGAGCGGGGCGAGCGGGATATCGCACACCACCTCGCCATTGAATTCCAAGACCATATGCCCGGTATCGGTGACTTCGCCGATCACCGCGAAATCGAGCTCCCACTTGGTGAAGATCGCCTCGGCTTCAGCCTCGCGGCCGGGCTTGAGCACCATCAGCATCCGTTCCTGGCTCTCGCTCAGCATCATCTCGTAGGGCGTCATGCCGACCTCGCGGCACGGCACCATGTTCATGTCGAGCCGGATGCCGGCGCCGCCCTTGCTCGCCATCTCCACGCTGGAGGAGGTGAGGCCCGCCGCGCCCATATCCTGGATCGCGACAATCGCATCGGTCGCCATCAGCTCGAGGCAGGCCTCGATCAGCAGCTTTTCAGTGAACGGATCGCCGACTTGCACGGTCGGGCGCTTGGCCTCGGCATCTTCGCCGAAGTCCGCCGACGCCATGGTTGCGCCGTGGATCCCGTCGCGCCCGGTCTTGGAGCCGACATAGACGATCGGGTTGCCGATCCCGGTCGCTGCCGGGTAGAAAATCTTGTCGGCATCGGCGACGCCCACGGTCATTGCGTTGACGAGGATGTTGCCATCATACGCGGGGTGAAAATTGGTCTCGCCGCACACCGTCGGCACGCCGACACAATTGCCATAGCCGCCGATGCCAGCGACCACGCCTTGCACCAGATGCTTCATCCGAGGGTGATCGGGCCGTCCGAAGCGCAGCGCATTGGCATTGGCGATCGGGCGCGCGCCCATGGTGAAGACGTCGCGCAGGATCCCGCCGACCCCGGTCGCTGCGCCCTGATAGGGTTCGATGTAGGAGGGGTGGTTGTGGCTCTCCATCTTGAAGATCGCGGCCTGACCATCGCCGATGTCGATCACGCCTGCATTCTCGCCCGGGCCGCAGATCACCCAGGGGGCTTCGGTGGGCAATTTCTTGAGGTGCAGGCGCGAGGATTTGTAGCTGCAATGCTCGGACCACATTACCGAGAAGATCCCGAGCTCCAGAAGGTTCGGCTCGCGCGCCAAAGCCGCCAGAACGCGCTGATATTCCTCGCGCGAAAGGCCGTGCTGTTCGACAATTTCTGGGGTGATGGTGGACATGCCGGCAAGCTCCTTGACGAGGCCCCCTAAATCACATGCCCGACATCGCCAAGCCGCCGCGTTTTCTGAACCAGCGATTCTCCCCGACCCACGCCGCGAGCGCGGTCAACACCCCGAAAGCGATGAGCGCCTGCAGGTAAAGAAACAGCCCAGCGCTGGCCGGATGTGGCGCGAACCAGTTGATCGCCTGGAGCAGCAGCATCGTCACCAGCAGGATCGCAGGCGGCCCCGCCGGACCGCGCGTGCGCCCCAGGTAAAACGCAAAACCGCCCAGCGTGATCGCGAGTTCGAGCGGCATCGCAATCCATGGATAATTCCATAACCCGAGCCCGAATTTGGGCGGCCCGCCGTCAAACGTCAGGTCAGGCCCATGCACCAGCCAATCGAGCACCCAGTGAGAAACCACCACCAGCCCTGCCAGCATGCCGACGGTCACGTTGCGCTGGTGCACTGCGACCACTCCGAGGCAGGCTGCCGCCCATATCACAGTTCCGATAAGGCTGTGGGTGTAAGGCATGGAGTAAAGATCAAACGGCACCATCACACTCGCCGCCGGGTCAATCCGCATCCGCTCCACCCCGATGATCGCGAGCGCGAAGAACCCCCAATCGATTAGCTGAGCAGCGACGAACATCGTGCCGAGCCGCGGGTTTTTAGGGCTGACAGCAGCTGCGACGAATGCAGGGGCGAAGTGGCCGATGAACACGGGCGGCGGCGCGCGCTCAGGCCGCCGGGGCGAAGCGCAGGGCTGCCCAGGTGGCAATCGCGCTGGCCGCACCGGTCACGAATGCGCCCCACAGGATGTCGAGCACGCTGATCTGTGTTGACCATACCTTCATGACTGCCTGGCTGGTCAGGTCGAAGGTTGCGTAGCACAGCGCGCCCAAGAGGATGCCGTTGAGCATCGCTGCTTGCACACCGCCGCCTTCAAGCCCGGGACGGATGGCGAACCACGTGATACCGGCGATGTAGATGACGTAAAACGCCGCTGCCGGACCGAGTTTGAAGTCCTTGGCCATGATCTCGCCGATCACCGGGCGGTAGAGATTGTTCGCTGCCCAACGCAGCCAAACCGCGTCCAGTGCCAGAAAGACGACGGCCGCCACGCCATAGGCGATGATCCACTTTGTCATGAGAATGCATTTCCTGTGTTTGGTGATCCCGCCCGCCACAGCCAGCCTTGACCGCGCCCGCTGGCCTCGTCAATGCTCCATGGCATGGACGAGGGTACAGCACCGGCCGCCACAGGGCAGGACATCACAGGCATGAGCTTCGAGCAGGCGCTCGCGGGGCTTGAGGCCATCGTGCAACAGCTTGAACGCGGCGATGTGCCGCTCGATCAGTCGATCAGCCTGTATGAACGCGGAGAGGCGCTGCGGCTTGCGTGCCAGCAGCGGCTCGATGCGGCGCAGGCGCGGATCGAGCGGATCGTAACCGCTGCCGATGGCCGGGCGACCGGCACCCAAGCGTTCGACGCGGACAACTGAGGGTGATGCTGGTGGAAAGCGGAAGCACGCTGCTCAGCGATGCGATCAAAAGTGTTCAGTCCGACATTGATTCGCTGTTCGATGCGCTCCTGCCGGTGCCCGAGGACACCAGCGCGCGGTTGGTTGAGGCGATGCGCTACGCTGCGATCGGCGGGGGCAAGCGGGTGCGACCTCTGCTGGTTTGCAGCACCGCCAGCCTGTTTGGCGTGTCGCGCGATGCCGCGCTGCGTGCCGGCGCGGCGATCGAGGCGATCCACGTCTATTCGCTGATTCACGATGATTTGCCGTGCATGGACAATGACGATCTGCGCCACGGCAAGCCGACGCTGCACAAGGTCTATGACGAAGCCACCGCAGTGCTTGCTGGTGACGCACTCCACGCGCTCGCCTTCGAGATCCTCGCCGATGACGCGACCAGTGAAGACCCCTTCACCCGCAGCGAGTTGATCGCGACGCTGGGGGGCGCGTCGGGCATGCATGGCATGGCGGGCGGGCAGATGATGGACATGGTCGCCGATGCGGAAGGCGTGACTTACGATCTGCGCGCCATCACCCGGTTGCAGCAGCTGAAAACCGGCGCGCTGCTGGCTGCGAGCGTTGAAATGGGCGCGATCCTTGGCAAGGTCGCACCGCAGGGCCGGATGCATCTGCGGGCCTACGCCCGCGATATTGGTCTTGCGTTTCAAATCGCCGACGATCTGCTCGATGTCGAAGGGGACCAGCACAAGGCGGGCAAGGCGCTGCGCAAGGACGAGAGCCAAGGCAAGCAGACCTTCGTGACGCTGATGGGAGTCGATAAGGCGCGCGAACAGGCGCGCGCGCTAGTCGATCAGGCGGTCTTGCGACTCGCGTCCTACGGTACCGAGGCCGACATCCTGCGCGCGCTGGCGCGCTTCATCGTCGAGCGTGACCGCTGAGGCCGCGCCGGATCAGATAACAAGCGGGGGAAGAGCTGATGCCGTTTCGGCAGTTGATCCAAGAGGAAACCCAAGGCGGCGTGACGATGCGGGTGCATCGCTATGTCGAAAAGAAGATGGTGGCGCGCGGCCTACCCACCGGCCTCGAGGGCCAGTTCCATTACATCGCCGAGCCGACCGATGTGCACCAGCTCGAGATCGAGCTCAGCAATGCTGCGGTTCTGATTGAGCCTGGCGCGTTGCAATATTCTTACGGAACCTTGTCGGTCGAGGTGGTCCGGCACGAGCCGAACAAGGGCTTCTTCGCGCGCGCTGCCGCTTCTGCCGCGACCGGCGAATCTGCTCATGCTACCCGCTATAGCGGCACCGGCACAATCTGGTGCGAGCCGGTGCGGCGCCATTTCGTGCTGGCGACGATGGACGGCCCGCAGGATGCACTGCTGCTGGATGACCGGGCGTTCTATGCCTGCGCGGCGGAAATTGCGCTCTCCACCCACATGCACAAGTCGGTCTCGGGCATGTTTTCGGGCAACGGCCTCGCGCAGCCCAAAATCGTTGGCAATGGGGTGTTCGCAGTCGAAAGCCCGGTGCCGGTTGATGAGATCGACGAGATCGCGGTGCTGCCGGGGCAGGAAGTCGTGGTCGATGGCGATTTCATGCTGATGTATTCCGCCGCGCTCGAAGTCACCATCGGACCGCTGGTCAAGGGGCTGCGTTCTGCGCTGCGATCGGGTGAAGGGTTCGTCTACAAGCTTCGCGGCAAGGGCAGCGTGTGGGTGACGCCATCGTCGCGGATCGGCTGAACGGTAAAGC
Organism: Sphingomonadales bacterium; assembly: GCA_038210785.1. Lineage (GTDB taxonomy): Bacteria > Pseudomonadota > Alphaproteobacteria > Sphingomonadales > Sphingomonadaceae > Erythrobacter. Next base: position 27,244 of record JBBQWH010000023.1, read on the forward strand.
ATTCGTCTGAGGGGATACCAAGCATCATGGGCACTATCGCATGACCCGCCGCGTCGGAATTTATCCAGGAACCTTCGATCCCATGACCTTGGGTCATGCCGACATCATCCGGCGCGGATCGAAGCTGGTCGACTGGTTGATCATCGGGGTCACCACCAACCCTTCCAAAGACCCGATGTTCTCGAACGAGGAACGCTTCCACATGGTCGAGCGCGAGGTCGCCGATCTCGGGCTCGGCAATGTCGAGGTGGTGGGGTTCAATGCGCTGCTGGTGAAGTTTGCGCAGAAACAGGGCGCCAGCGTCATCATCCGCGGACTGCGCGCGGTCGCCGATTTCGAGTACGAATATCAGATGGCAGGCATGAACCAGCAGCTCGACGACGATATTGAGACCGTGTTCCTCATGGCTGACGTCTCGCTCCAGCCGATCGCCTCCAAGCTGGTCAAAGAAATCGCGCTCTACGGCGGGGATGTTGCTCGCTTTGTCAGCCCTGCGGTGCGCGAGGAAGTTACCGCCCGGGTGCAAGAACTGGGGCTGAAGGGCGATTACTGAGGCGGCAAGGGATGTCGGTAATCATCCCATCGTTCATTGCAGTGTCAGCCGGGCAAGGTTACACGCGCTGACAAATCCGGATGGAACCATGATCATCATCAAGCTTATGCCTGCCCTTGCTGCTCTGCTCTTGCTTGCCACCCCGCATGCGGCCGCGGCCCAGAAGCAGCGCGACGATACTCCGCCTGTGGCCTTCGGTGATAATGCCGGCACGCCGGATGACGAGGCCGCTCCGACGGCGGCGCGTGTCTATGCGCCGATCAGCTATGACCCTGCGGTCGATCCGGACAATGTCTGGGTGCTCGATCTGTCGAACGGTCAGCGGATCAAGGCTCGGCTTCAGGCCGATTGGGCGCCGGGCCATGTCGAGCGGATAAAAGCGCTTACCCGCAGCGGGTTCTACAACGGTGTGGTGTTTCACCGCGTTATCGATGGGTTCATGGCGCAAGGCGGTGATCCCACCGGGACCGGGCAGGGCGGCAGCGAGCTGCCGGACCTCAAGGCCGAGTTCAACCCGATGCCGCACGTGCGCGGAACGCTTTCGATGGCGCGCGCTTCGGAAGATGACAGCGCCAACAGCCAATTTTTCATCGTCTTCTACCCGCGTTTCAGCCTCGACAAGAAATACACCAATTTCGGCCGGGTGATCGAGAATATGGAAGCGGTGGACGCGATCAACCGGGGTGAGCCGCCTGCCAGCCCGAGCTATATCGTCCAGGCCTCGATCGAAAGCGACAACCTCCCTCCGCCGCCGCCGCCTGCCCCGGCGAGCGACGCGCCGATCTCGGCCGATATGCTGAGCAGGCCGATCGGCTAAGGGCTTTCCGGCGCAGCGCCTTGCGGCTAGGGCCGCGCGTCATGAAGGTAGACCTGTTCGATTTCGACCTGCCGCAAGAACGGATTGCGCTGCGCCCCGTGCGACCGCGCGATGCGGCGCGGATGCTGGTGGTGCGCGGGGGTGATGCGCGTTTCGAAGACTGCGGCGTGCGCGATCTGCCGAGCCTGCTCAACCCCGGCGATGTAATGGTGTTCAACGATACCCGCGTGATCCCCGCCCAGCTCGAAGGCCGCCGCAAGGATGGTGAGGCGAAGATCGGCGCCACCTTGCACAAGCGGATCGACCTGCGCCGCTGGCAGGCCTTCATCCGCAACGCCAAGCGGGTGAAGGTGGGCGACATACTGGTATTCGGCGGCGGAGTCACTGCGCTGGCCGAAGCGCGCCATGCTGATGGCTCGATCACGCTCTTGTTCGAAGGTGAAGAGCCGGTCGAAGTGCTGCTGACCCGCGCGGGCACCATGCCGCTGCCGCCCTATATCGCGTCCAAGCGCGGGATCGATGCGCAGGATCTGGAGGATTACCAGACGATGTTCGCAGCCGAGGAAGGTGCGGTCGCGGCGCCCACCGCATCGCTGCATTTTACGCAAAGGCTGGTCGATGCGTTGGACGCCGCCGGGATCGGGCGGGCGATGGTGACGCTGCATGTCGGCGCGGGCACCTTCCTCCCTGTGAAAGCTGAGGATACTGCTGACCACGCGATGCATGCCGAATTTGGCCGTATCTCGGCTGAGACCGCCGACCGGCTCAACGCAGCGCGCGCTGCCGGGGGCCGGATTATCGCGGTCGGCACCACCTCCTTGCGGCTGCTCGAAAGCGCAGTGGACGCCGATGGCATCATCCAACCGTTTGCAGGCGACACCGCGATCTTCATCACCCCCGGTTACCGCTTGCGCGCGGTTGACGGGTTGATGACCAATTTCCACCTGCCCAAATCGACGCTGATGATGCTGGTCAGCGCGCTGATGGGGCGCGAGCGGATGATGGCAGCCTACGCCCATGCAATCGCCAACGAATACCGGTTTTATTCCTATGGTGACTCTTCGCTGCTGCTTCCCTAGTTGGGTTGCATGAGCGAACCCATCCTCTCGATCCGCGGGTTGACCAAGACATATAAGGGCGGCACGCGGGCGCTCGACAATGTCGATCTCGACATCCGGCCGGGCGAGATTTTCGCGCTGCTCGGACCCAATGGCGCGGGCAAGACCACGCTGATCGGCGCGGTGTGCGGGTTGGTGCGGCCCACCGCCGGTACGATCACTGCCTTCGGACAGGACCTCAGCCGCGATTGGCGCAAGGCGCGGGCACGGATCGGGCTGGTGCCGCAGGAACTCGCCACCGACATGTTCGAGACCGTGCAGAGCGCGATTGCCTTTTCCCAAGGGCTGTTCGGCAAGCCGTACGATGGGGCGCGGCTTGAGGACATCCTCAGGAGCCTCTCGCTCTACGACAAGCGCAACACGCAAATCCGCGCGCTCTCCGGGGGCATGAAGCGCCGGGTGCTGATCGCCAAGGCGCTGGCGCATGATCCCGAGCTATTGTTCCTCGATGAGCCCACCGCAGGCGTCGATGTGGAACTGCGCAAGGACATGTGGCAGCAGATCGCCGCCCTGAAAGAACGCGGTGTGACCATTATCCTC
>JBBQWH010000024.1:0-28892 GCA_038210785.1 Sphingomonadales bacterium
GGTGCCCCCCAGCTCCTCGATTGCGGCGATAATGATCGCGCAGCACCGCACCGCCTGCGCGGCGGCGTCTCCAGAAGTGGTGCTCCCATCAGGTTCAACCGGGCCGGTGCCAGCCACGATAATCCGGTTGCCCACCCTGACCGCGCGAGCAAAGCCAAACGTGGCTTCGTAAGGCGAACCCGAGGTTGTCCGCTGCCGCCCGAAGTCCTCGGCGCTCATCGGCAGGTGATCCGCGCGATGGTCATGCGCGCACCATAAAGCACTTTCACCCGGTTCTGCAGGAAAACCCTCATCCACACACGATTTGACGGGCCCCAGCGCGGGGTGTGTGCGTCGCTTTCGTAAATGATCGGCGTGCACAACGCCTGAGTGGCATTGTTGCCGTTGTGATAGTGCGGCGGGGCGGCAATGCAGGTCACCAGCGAAACCGCGGTCCGGGCAATCACCAAGCCTTCCATGTTTTCCTCTCATGCGCGCGATGCTCTGGCGCACCTCTATCGCGAAGTATCAGGCCGCAACCGGAATGAGAAGCGCGCGGCGGGCCAATCAGCCTGCGCGTGCTCGCGCCGGCTGGGAAGAAGCGCCCGCCAGCTCGGCCAGATCATCAGCCTTGAGCGGGCGCCCGATAAAAAAGCCCTGCGCGTAATCGCAGCCGATCTGAACCAGGAATGCAAGGCATTCTGGGTCTTCTATTCCCTCGGCGACAACCTTGAGGCCAAGCTCGTGCGCCAGTTGCACGGTCGAGCGCACGAGCATTGCATCGCCTTTGTCGACATGCGCCTGACTGACAAACATCCGGTCGATCTTTAGCTCCGACAGGGGCAGCACCTTGAGGTAGTTGAGCGTCGACTGACCGGTCCCGTAATCATCCATCGAGATGCGGATGCCGCGGGCCCGGAACCGCTCGAGCGTCGCGATAGCCACATCAGTATTCTCGAACTGGGCGGATTCGGTGACCTCAAAGGTGAGCCGCTGCGCTGGCAGACCAGCCCGGGTGATCAGCGCCAGCGCGCGGTCGGCAAAACTATTCGAGGTCAGCAACGCCGCAGAAATATTGACAGCCACTCCGATCGTCAGCCCGCGATCACACCAGCCGCGCATGTCGACCATGGCCTGTGCCATGACTGCCAGCGTGAGGTCATCGATGCGGTTGTGTTCCTCGAACAGCGGAATGAAGCAATCGGGCGGCAGCAAACCGCGCTCGGGGTGGTGCCAGCGCACCAGCGCTTCGACCGCATCAATTGCCTGCGTCTCAAGATTGAGCTTGGGCTGATAGAGCACCGTGATATTCCCGTTGCGTAGCGCATCTTCAAGCTCGCCAAGGAGCGAGAACTGTTGCGACGCCGTCTCGCCAGCGTCCTGTGCGTGCAGCCGCCAGAACCTGCCCGCGCGCTTTGCGAGGCTGGCTGCGTGCGCCGCCTGAGCGGCCGGGTCAGCGGAGTCGCTTGCCGCAACCCCGAAGGTCAGTGACACCCCAAGCCTGCGCCCGCCGATCTCGAACGGGCTGCGCATAAGCGCGCGCAAGCCTGCGAGCTGTGATTCCATCTCGTCGATTGTCAGCGGCGAGACCCACGTCAGCGTGCGTTCGTCGGCGCGGTAGATCGTGCTATCGCCGCTAGCCGCCTGAAGCCGTTCGGCAATGCGCTGCAAGAAGGGGCCCAGACCGTTGCCATCGACCGCTAGCTTGAACGCATCGAAATCGTCGATCTGGGCCGCAACAAGATACCGGTCGGACGGCGAGCGCGGCCGGGCATCTAGCGCCAATCGGTTGGGCAATCCGCATTCGGCATCGATCTGCCGCCGACGGATCGCTGCACGCTGGGTCAGGATGATGAACCTGATCACCCCGGTTGATCCAACCATCGCCAGCGCCGGGATGATCTCGAACCAAAGCCCAGCGCCAAGGCGCGCTGCAATCCACCCTGCCAACAGCGCGAGCGCCGCAGCGTTTGTTCGCAGCAACATCGTTTTCCGGCGATGCGACATCAGGATCGGCAGCGCCAACACCGCCGCCAGCAGCAGCGCCGCAGGCCACGAACCGTAGGCAGGGATTCCTTGCGCCAAGGTCTCGGCGGCCAAGGCCTGAATGATCACGCCCGGAATGACGCCGGACCCCGGCACGGGATAGCGATCGCCCAGCTCGATCGCGGTCGCGCCGACAATCACATCCTTATCCTTGAGGCTACCCGGCGCAATGGCCCCGCGTTCGATCGCAGCAAAGCTGTGGCGCGGGATGCTGGCAGGATCGATCGCGAAATCGATCGGGAAGCTGCTTCCAACCGTCCCCGCGCGGCCGGCAACGAAGGCCGCGAGCGAGGGGCGCGCGGTGCCACCGGTTACGATGCCTAGCGGAATTCGCCGCACGAAGCCGTCGGCGTCGGCCATTACCGATACCGAAGCCAGATGGGCATGTTCACGCAGGATCGCAATCGGGAGCGAATCGAGCTGGCGACCATCGCGGAAGCCGGCTTTCTGGGCAAAGGTCGGCAGCGCCACGGGCGCTTTGGCGGCGGCAATCGCGCGGCCGAAGGCGCGATCGCCAACCGGATCGGCGCTGCTCGAGAAATCGACATCGAAGCTGATCGAGCGGGCACCTGCGGCATCGAGATGCGCGACCAGCCGCGCATAGTGATCGCGCGGCCACGGCCATCGCCGGATAGCCGCCATGCTTGCCGCATCCATCTCGACAATATGAACCTGCCCGCTTGCGGGACGGTTGAGCAGCGCGAAGGCGAGTTCCTCGACCCGGTTCTCGGCGGTCCGGAAAGCACCCGCCATCGCTGCCAGCACCATAACGAGCGCAAGTGCGCCGACCATCAAGAGCGCCGCCCATCGGGTATCGGGGGCAGATAAGGCCGCTTCAGCGGAAAGGGGCGCGCGCATCGGGGTCATACTGCGGGGCAAGCAGGTTTCAGAACTGGCGCAATTCTGCGTCAGCTTTCACGCCGTTGGCAAAGACCTCGCTACTGGTGAGCAGCAAGTGCGAATTCTTTCCGCCGCCGCCGCCGTTGCCATTGCCGTTGCCGTTGCCGTTGCCGGGGTCTCCGTTGCCGCCGCCGTTGCCATTGCCATTGCCATTGCCGTTGCCGTTGCCGGGATCGCCGTTGCCGGGATTGCCGCTGTTGCCAGGGTCACCGTTGCCATTGCCGCCGCCGTTGCGGGGATCGTCGCCACCATTGCCGCCGCCATTGCCATTGCCATTGCCCGCGTCGCCGTTGCCCGCGTCGCCGTTGTCAGAGTCCCCATTGCCGCCATTGCTGCCCTGCCCATTATCGGAACCGTTACCGCCAGAACCGCATACCCCATTAGCGCATACAACTGCGTCCTGGCTCCGACCGCCCGAGTTACCGAACGGCGGCGCGCTGCCCCGGCTGGTGTTGTCCGCCACAAGGTTGGCCGCGAGCACCGATACCTCGCCAGACACAAAGCCGCGCGAAGCCTCGCCAAGATCGCCCGGCGTGCTGAGGATGGCCTGCTCGATCCGTGCCTGGCCCCCGCCGGATTGCGCCGCAGGCTCAACCGTCGCGGACGAAGGCGACGCAGCTGCTGGCCCGCCCGCCGGACGCGCTGGCGAGTCTAGCACCCTGCGGCCTTCGCCTTCGATCACCATGCGCAGCGGATCGGTCGCGGCGATCATCGCCACAGCGCCAGGACGGACCAGTTCGCGCACTCCGCCATCGGCCGTTGCCGCTTCAACTGCGCCTTCTGTGACTTGCAGGCTCGCACCCTCACTGCTGACGGTGATGACGAAAGTCGTCCCCTTCACAACCGCGGCAAGATAGGGCGTCTCCACGCCAAAATGCGGATTGGGCTGTTTGCCGATGCTGAAGAGCGCGCTGCCGTAATCCTGCAAGATCTGGATCACTGAGCGTTCCTGCGTCGCTGCGGGCAAGCGCAGTTGCGCGTTCTGACGCATGGTAACAAATTCTCGCCCCCGAACCAGAACGGCCGATGACCGCGCTTCGGTACGGATCGTCGCGCCCGCCACCAGAGCCGATCCAGCCGTGGCCGCGCGCTTCCCGCGGCTGTCAATTACGAGCACAACACCCTTGATTTCGCTGACGGTCCAACCAGCCTTCTGGGCATAGGCGGGCACGCTGCTAAAGAGCAGTAAAATTAACGGAACCAACAAGTGTAATAGCTGACGCATAACTTTCCTCGTAGTTGCGATATAAACGTCAACCGCGTGTATCCTGTTTAAACGAATGGTTAATGAGGACTTACACCGATGTTTGATTAACCTTTCAGATGTAGAGGAAAGGTGACCATGTTCCTCGAAGGGCTCAAAAAATTTTGCGGGCGGTTAAGATTTGGATAATTGGAATAACGCTGCTGGTGGGCACCCCACTGGCAGCGCAGGATTCGTTCGACCGGACGAATCCTGCCAGTCAAGTTAGTCGCGATGATCTCACCCAGGCGCCGCAAATTCCGATCCGGATCGAAGTGCAGCCGGTGCTGGAAACGCTGCTGCCGTCAGAAAGCACGGGCGTGTTCGATGTCGGAGCGATCGTGATCGACGGACTCGTAACGCTCGACCGCTCCGTTTTTGCAAGCGCGATTGAATCGTTCGCCGGGCGCCCGCTGGACCGGGACGAACTGGTGCAGCTGACTGATCGGATCGCGCAAGCGGCACGCGAAAGAGGCTACCTGCTCGCCACCGCCTGGATCCCCGAGCAAACGTTGGTCGGCGGGATGCTGCGGGTCGAAATCGATGAAGGCACCATCGACGCGTTACGCATCGAAGGCTCCGACGATCCAGCGATCCGCCGTCAGCTTGAACGATTGGTAACCGGCCGCCCGCTGACAATGGAGGCCTTGCAGCGCGAGGTGCTGCTGGCAGACGATTTGCCCGGCGTATGGATCCGCGGCACCCGGTTTGAGCGGGACGGCTCGCGGCGGGTGCTGGTGGTTGACGCTGGGCGCAGCGATGTCGGCGGCAACTTGCTGATCGCCACCGACGGCACCAGACCGCTTGGCCCGGTGCGGGCGCGGATCGATTTTGACGCCAATGGCCTAATATCGCCGCGCGACCGGGTCGATCTCAGCTTCTCGACAACGCCCCTTGAGCCCGGCGAATTGGCGTTCTTCAGTGCGCGTTACACTGTGATCGTCGGCGTTGGCGGCACCAGCCTCGGCCTGTTCGGCTCATATTCGCAGACCGAACCGGGCGCATACCTGGCCGATCGCGGTTTGATCGGCAAAGCGTGGCAGGGCGGAATCCGGCTGCGCCACCCGCTGCTGCGCACGCAAGCGCGCAGCCTGTGGCTCGAAGCGAGCGGCGAATTACAGGACTTGCGGCAGGACAGTCTCGGCACGCTCGCCCGGCGCGATCGGATCGCGCTCGCCCGGCTTGGGTTCTACGGTTACGGCCCGCTTGCGGGGGGCACGGTGCAAGGCCGCATTACCATAAGCCAAGGCTTTGCCATTCTTGACGCAACGGGCACCGCCGACCCGCTCGCCTCGCGGTTTGATGCCCAGCCCGATTTCACCGCCTTGTCGTGGTGGCTCAACTGGCGGCGCGGCATCGCCCCGCGGGTCAGCCTTTCGCTCGCCTCCACTGGCCAGCTTACCAATGTCCCGCTGCTGATCGGCGAAAGCTTTGCGCTTGGCGGAACAGGATTCCTGCGCGGCTATGATTTTGCCCAGCGGGTCGGGGACGAAGGTGTCGCGGGGATGGCGGAGCTGCGCTATGATTGGCCCGAGGCGCTTGGCGCGGTGCGGAATGCCCAGCTCTATGCTTTCGCGGATGGCGGCACGGTTTCAAACCTTGATGGGGGCCTTGGCAGCGGCACGCTCGCCTCCAGCGGCGCCGGACTGCGCACTGATCTTACCCCGGACTTTGATCTCGACCTTGAGATCGCGGTACCACTGACCGAGCCGCGCTACGACACCGGCGACAATTCTCCGCGCATCAACCTAAGGGTCAGCCAATCGTTCTGACGGACCGAGATAACCACGGGGATTACCCCCCGTGCTTGTCGAGCTCGTCACCAGTCACCGTTACCACGTGCAGCAGATTGGTCGCCCCAGGCGTCCCGAACGGCACGCCTGCGAGCACAATCAGCTTGGCTCCGCCTGCTGCAAAGCCGTGGCGCAGCGCCATGCGCTTACCCTTGCCGATCATCTCCTCGAAACTGCCGATATCCTTGGTCGCCACCGCATGCGCGCCCCACAGCAGCGCGACCCGGCGCGCGGTGCGGATCGAGGGGGTGAGCACCAGCACCGGAGTGGCGGGCCGTTCGCGCGCCACCCGCCGCGCGGTCGATCCGCTGATCGTGAACACAGTGATCGCGCTGATCGGTACCGTGTCGGCGATGGTCATACAAGCATGCGCCAGCGCGTCAGAGGTGGTCGCATCGGGCGGGGTGTCGAGGAACCGCACCCGCGCCTTGTAGCCTTCGTCGCGTTCGACCTGCACCGCGATGCGGTCCATCATCGCCACCGATTCCTCCGGCCACGCTCCTGCCGCGCTTTCGGCCGAAAGCATCACTGCATCTGCCCCGTCATAGACCGCATTGGCGACATCGGACACTTCGGCGCGGGTCGGGGTCGGGCTCTCGATCATCGATTCGAGCATCTGGGTCGCCACGATCACCGGCTTGCCGGCATTGCGGCTGGCGTTGACGATGCGTTTTTGCAGTGGCGGCACTTCGTAGGGTTCGAGCTCCACGCCGAGGTCGCCGCGCGCAACCATAATCGCATCCGCCAGCTCAATGATCGCATCGAGCCGGTGGACGGCTTGCGGCTTCTCAATCTTGGCGCAGATCCCCGGGGCTTGGGCGGTGCCGTGATTGCCGATCAGCCTGCGCGCCTCAGCAATATCCTCGGGCCGCTGAACGAAGGACAGCGCGATCCAGTCAGCCCCGTGGTCGGTGGCGAAGGCGAGGTCGCGGCGGTCCTTATCGGTCATGGCCGGTATCGGCACTTCGGCATCAGGAACGTTGACGCCCTTGCGGTCAGAGATCACCCCGCCAACTTCGGCGCTGCAGAGGATGCGGCTGGCATCGGCTTCGAGCACCTTCAAGCGGATCTTTCCGTCGTTGATCAACAGGCGCTGGCCGCGCTCCATGATCCCGAACAGTTCGGGATGCGGCAGGCAGACGCGGTTTTCATCCCCCGGGGTCTCGTCACGGTCGAGCACGAAGTGGCCAGAATGGCGGATCACCGCCTGCCCATCCCTGAAAGTGCCAACGCGCAGCTTGGGTCCCTGCAGGTCGGCAAGAATCGCGATCGGCCGCGCGAACTGCTTCTCGAGCGCGCGGATCGCACGGATCGCGGCCTCGTGATCGGCGTGGATGCCATGGCTCATGTTGATCCGAAACGCGTCAGCCCCAGCGCGGATCAGACGGGCAAGCATGTCGGGTGATCGGCTGGCGGGGCCGACAGTGGCAAGAATCTTGACCTTGCGACCCCGCGGGTCGATCCGTGTCTGATCACATCGTGTCATGGTGCTGGCTGTCCCTCGTTTCGGCAGGCTATGACAGCCCCGTTTTGCAACTCAAGGAAAAGCCGCGATGAATACCAATGCCGATATGCCGGATTTGCTTGATGATGCGCTGAGCGATGCCGAGGCAGCCGCCGCGTTTCGCCGGTTGGTGCGGCACCTGCGCCACCGCCACGATGCGCAGAACATTGAATTGATGGGTCTGGCCGGCTTCTGCCGCAATTGTCTGGCCGACTGGATCCGCGATGCGGGATACGCAGGCGACAAGGAAGCGGCGCGGGAACTGATCCACGGAATGCCGAGCGCGGAGTGGAAGGAGCGCTTCCAATCCCCCGCCACGCCTGCGCAAATCGCGGTGATGGATGCAAGTGTGGCGAAGAACGCACAGGATTAATTTGCGCCGCCGGTTCAATCGGTGCGGCAGGCTGGCTATCGGATCCATTCGATTCTCATTTCCATTGGAGCCTGCCCCATGCCCGATAACGCCACCGCCTCGGATGACCGCCTGCGCCTGTTGATCGAGCGGATCGAGCGCCTCGAAGACGAAAAGAAGGGCATCGCTGACGACATCCGCGATGTCTATGCCGAGGCCAAGGCAGTTGGTTACGATGCCAAGATCATGCGTCAGATCGTGCGTCTCAGGAAAATGAAGCCCGACGATCGCAGCGAACAGGACATGCTGCTGGAGACTTACAAGGCCGCGCTCGGTATGGCGTGAGCCGTGCTGCGGCGTGTACTGGCCATTGAATTATCACTCGCCTGTGTTATCTCGCTAACACAGCAATAGGAGAACCTGCGATGGCATCCCCCTGGAAAGACGCGCGCGTCGTGATTGTCAGCACCACCCCGACGCTCGAAGGCCGCCCGATTCAGGAATATCTGGGCATCGTTACGGGCGAAGTGATCGTCGGCGCGAACCTGTTCCGCGATCTGTTCGCCAATATCCGCGACATCGTCGGCGGACGCTCGGGCTCATACGAGCGCATCCTGGCCGACGCGCGCAAGCAGGCGATCGAGGAGTTACAGGCCGAATGCGGCGCGCTGGGCGGCAATGCCGTGGTAGGGATCGATCTCGATTACGAGGTAATAGGCCCCAATGGATCGATGCTGATGGTGAGCGCCAGCGGCACCGCGGTGCGGGTCTGAGCGACAGGCTGGCCATCCGCCGCCTCGGCGCGGGCGATATCGCGGGCTACCGGGCGATCAACCGGCTGTTCGCAGCTGGGTTCGAAGACCCGGAGTCTTATGCCGACTTCCCGCCCGGCGATGGATGGGCGGCGGGATGGCTCGCCAACCCCAACCACATCGCGCTGATCGCGCAATCCGGAGACGCTGCGGTGGGCGCTCTGACCGCCTATGTGCTGCCCAAGTGCGAGCAGGCGCGCAGCGAGGTCTATCTCTATGATCTCGCGGTGCTGGAGAGCGCGCGGCGTCAAGGCGTCGCCACCGCACTGATCGACCATCTGCGTGCCACCGCGCGCGAAATCGGCGCGTGGATAATCTTTGTGCAGGCCGACACCGTCCCCGAAGACGAGCCCGCGCGCGCGCTCTACCGCACCCTCGCCTGCGACGAGATTACCGCGTTGCAATTCGACATCGCGCCCTAGGCTCCGGACAGCGCTAGGCCGACCAGCACCGCGTTGTAACAGCCATGCTGGACCATCGCCGCGCGCAGCCCCAACCGGGTGCGGGTATAGGCGAGCAGCATTCCACCCAGCATCAGCGGCAGCACCACTAGCACCCCGAGCGGGTGCGCCAAAGCCTCGAACCGGCCGAGATGGATGAGCCCGAACACCAGCGACGAACCCCACACGATCCAGCGGAAATGGCGAATGAACCAGCCGGACACGGCGCGATCACGGTGGCGGGTCAGGCTCCAGTGGACGAGCCCCGCAAACACCGCCGCCACCGCTGCAAGCGTCAGGATTCGCCGGATGTCAGGCGCTAACAGGAACCCGGCCAGCAGCAGTCCAAGCGCGACCGCGCCGTAAGCGACAAAGCGCAGGCTCGCGCGGCGTCCACTCAGCCAGCCGCGAAACAGCGTCTCTTCAAGCAGCGGTGCCAGCACCACATATTCCAGCACCTGACGCAGGCCCAGCGTGTCCTCTACGGCGGAATCAGGCAGGACCCCGCTTGGCCCGAGCGCTACTTCGATCAGCACCCTCACCAGTGGCAAGAGCAGCAGATTGAGCCCGAGCAGCAGCGCCAGGGCTGATGCGTAACCAGGTCGCATCGCCATTGATCGCCTGACATAGGTCGGGCGCAGCGCGAACCGGGCGACATCCACCACCCGTGCGCGCCAGCCCATAACGCCCCCCACGAGCGCCCTTGCATCCCCCGCTCCCATCGGAGTAAGGCCGGCCCCTAGTTTTCCAACATCCCGGTGAAGTTCGTCCAATGGCAGGCCATTCCAAGTTCAAGAACATCATGCACCGCAAGGGTGCGCAGGACAAGAAACGCTCGGCGATGTTCTCCAAGCTGAGCCGCGAGATTACCGTGGCGGCGAAGATGGGCATGCCCGATGTGGACATGAACCCGCGCCTGCGGCTCGCGGTCAATGCGGCCAAGGCGCAATCGATGCCCAAGGACAATATCCAGCGCGCAATCGACAAAGCGAGCATGGCGGGCGGGGAGGATTACGCCGAAATCCGCTATGAAGGCTATGGCCCGGGCGGCGTCGCGCTGATCGTCGAGGCGTTGACCGACAACCGCAACCGCACCGCCACCAATGTCCGCACAGCCTTTTCAAAGAACGGCGGCAACCTCGGCTCAGAAGGTTCGGTCAGCCACGGGTTCGAACGGCGCGGGCTGATCGAGTATAGCGCCAGCGTGGGCGACGAGGAAAAGGTGCTCGAAGCCGCGATCGAGGCGGGCGCGGATGACGTCGAAAGCTCCGAAGACGGCCACACCATCTGGACCGCCGCCGATGCGCTGCACGGCGTCGCGGGAGAGCTTGAAAAGGTGCTCGGCCCGGCAGACAATGTGAAGCTGGCGTGGAAACCGATCCTCAGCGTCGATGTCGACGAGGGGACTGCAGGCACGCTGATGAAGCTGATCGACGCGCTGGATGATGATGACGATGTGCAGACCGTGTGGGGCAATTACGAAATCTCGGACGCGGTGATGGAGACGCTGGGTTGATATGGTCCTTCGCCGCGAAGGCGTTGCTGGCAGGCGTCACAATCGCGGCGATTGCGGAAATTGGACGCAGGTTGCCGGCTATGGCGGCGCTGATTGCATCGCTTCCGCTGGTCTCGATCCTCGGCATGATATTCCTGTGGCAAGCGCGGCCCGATGCTGAGAACATGGCTGTCCATGCACAGTCGACCTTCTGGTTTGTGCTGCCCAGCCTGCCGATGTTCCTGTTGATACCGGTGTTGCTGCGGCAGGGGCTTGGCTTCTGGGCCTCGCTGGCGAGTGGCTGCGTCCTGACCATCGTGCTTTACCTGCTGATGGTGCAATTCGGGCCGCGCCTTGGCATCCGGTTCTGAAAAGTGCTGATCCTCGGCCTTGACCCGTCGCTATCCTGCACCGGCTGGGGAATCATCCGCAGCGAAGGCGCGCGGATAAGCCATGTGGCAAATGGTCAGATCAAGACCGATGCGGCCGCACCGATGGCGCAGCGGCTCGCGGTGCTGCAAAGCGGGCTGGCAGCGGTGATCGCCGTGCACGCTCCCGGCCGCGCGGCAGCGGAGGAAATCTTCGTCAACGCCAACCCGCAATCCACGCTCAAGCTGGCGCAAGCCCGCGGCGCAGTGCTGGCGGCGTGCGGCGCGGCGGGGCTGGCCGTCAACGAACACGCGGCGCGGCTGGTGAAGAAGGCGGTGACCGGCACCGGGGCTGCGGAAAAGGCGCAGGTTGCTGCGATGGTCAAGGTCCTGCTGCCCGGCGTTGCTGTCGCAGGGAGCGATGCCGCCGACGCGCTGGCTGTGGCAATTGCCGATGCCCATCTCACCCCTCGGACTTGAACGGAGATTTGCGTGGTTCACCTTTACGGCATCCCCAATTGCGACACGGTCAAGAAGGCCCGCATCTGGCTCGATACGCATGGCCGCTCCTACACCTTCCACGATTACAAGAAGGAAGGCGCCGATCCCGATCGGATCGCTGCATGGATTGCCGCCGCCGGGCTCGATGCCGTGGTCAACCGCCAGGGCACCACCTTTCGCGCGCTATCTGATGCCGATAAATCCGCCGCCGCCGACAGTCACACCGCCGTCGCATTGCTCGTCCAGCATCCGAGCATGATCAAGCGTCCGATCGCCGACCATCCCGGCGGCGTGCTGGTCGGCTTCAAGGAGGAAGAATGGTCCGCAGCTTTGCTCTGATCGCGCCAATTGTTTTGGGTGCCGCGATGATCCAAGCGTCGGCCGCAGCGCAGGACCGCGAAGTGCTCATCATCGCCCACCGCGGTGCAAGCGCCGAGCGGCCCGAACACACGCTCGCCGCGTATGAACTCGCAATCGATCAGGGTGCGGATTATATCGAGCCAGATTTGGTCGCAACCAAGGATCTGGTGCTGGTCTCGCGCCACGAAAACGAGCTGTCGGGGACCACCGATGTCGCGGCCCGCGCGGAATTCGAGGATCGGCGCCGCGACAAGACCATAGATGGCCAGAAGATCGCAGGCTGGTTTGCCGAGGACTTCACGCTCGCCGAACTGCGCACCCTGCGCGCGAAAGAGCGCATCCCCACGGTCCGCCCGGCCAACGCGCGGTTTGACGGGCTGTATCAGGTGCCGACCTTGGCCGAGATCGTCCAACTGGTGCGCGCCAAGGAGGCAGCCACGGGCCGCCGGATCGGGCTTTACCCCGAACTTAAGCACCCCGAATTTCTGTTGCAGGAAGCTGGCATCGACATGGTCGACCTGATCCTGCGCGATCTCAAGCAACTGGGCCTGACGCCCGCCGATCCGCTGTTCATCCAGAGCTTCGAGGTCGGCCCGTTGCGGCGCATCGCAACGAGGAGCGACTACCAGCTGGTGCAGCTGGTCTCCCCGTCGGAAGGCCCAGCGGACGAGCCGGCAATGAAGTATTCCGAGATGGTGACGCCCACCGGCCTCGCCGAGATCGCCAAATATGCCAATGGGGTGGGCGCGAATATCGCCATGATCCTGAACGCGGATGGCTCGCCGACCGCGCTGGTGGCCGATGCCAAGGCGGCGGGGCTGGCGGTGCACGCTTGGACGGTGCGGCCGGAGAATGAATTCCTGCCCCCGATGTTGCGTATGGGTGATGATCCAGGGGGCAAAGGCTGTGACGGGTCGCTGTTGCAGATGCTCAAGGCGGCGGGTGTGGCAGGCGTGTTTGCCGACGATCCGGGCAGGGCAGCGGGCTATCTCAAGGGCGGCAAGGAAAACCTTCTGTGCTCCGTCCCGGCTGCCGCCCCCAAATAGGCACGGGCCCAAGTAACCCGGTGCCTACACCCGCTTGGCGCTCAGAATATAGTTCAGCGACGTATCGTCCGACAGGTGCAACCCCTTGCCCGGTCGCCACGCGATCCCGCGCCGGGCGGTAACGAAAAGGCCTGCTTCGGCAAGCAGGGTCTCGAACTCGTCCGGCGTAATGAAGTCCTGCCAATGATGTGTACCCTTGGGGACATAGCCAACTGCCTCCGCCGCGCCGACTAGCAGCACGCGTGACGCTGCGGTGCGGTTGGGGGTCGACATGACGAGCAGGCCATCTGGGGCAAGCCGCGCCGCAACATCGCGTAAAAACGCAGGCTTGTCGGCGACGTGCTCGATCACCTCAAGGCAGGTGACGAGATCGAAAGTGCCGATATCCAACGAAGCCACCTCGCCCGCCATGTAACGCAACGCGCCCTGCCCCGAAGGAACTGAAGAAGGGAAACCCATCATTTCGGCATGCGCGCTTGCCGCCGCGACATTCTCGGCCGCCGCATCGACACCGGTGACTGCCGCTCCCAGCCGCGCCAAAGGCTCGCACACCAGCCCCGCCCCGCAACCGATGTCGAGCGCCGCTTTCCCCGCCAACGGCTTGGCAAGCGAGGCTGCTCCGGCCCAACGCGTATCGATCGCTGCGCGGATGAACGCCAGCCGCACCGGGTTGACCTGATGCAGGCTCGCCATCGGACCCTTGGGGTTCCACCAGTCGCGCGCAAGGGCAGCGAAGAATTCGGCCTCCTCGGGGCGGATCGTTCCATTCGAGATGTTTGCGTTTCCCATGAACGCCCCTTAACAGCGCCCGCGAACACTCACCAGCAGGAGCGCGTCGTTGTGGCCCGGATCGTGATGAAATTCGGCGGCACATCGATGGCCGGGACAGAGCGCATTCGCCGGGTCGCCAATATTGTTCGCGCGCAGGCCGCAAACGGCGATCAGGTTGCAGTCGTCGTCAGCGCTATGGCGGGCGAGACCGATCGGCTAGTGACGTTCTGCCGTGAGGCGAACCCGCTTTACGATCCGGCTGAATATGATGTGGTGGTCGCCAGCGGCGAGCAGGTCACCAGCGGGCTGCTTGCGCTGACGCTGCAATCGCTGGGGTGCAAGGCGCGCAGCTGGCTCGGCTGGCAATTGCCGATTCAGACCATCGAAGCCCATGCCAAGGCGCGGATCGAATCGATTGACGCGCCCGGCCTGATCGCCGCGCTCGAGGCGGGCGAGATCGCGGTGATCCCCGGCTTTCAAGGCGTGTCCGGCGATGGCCGGGTGACCACACTGGGCCGCGGCGGATCGGACACTTCGGCGGTGGCGGTGGCAGCCGCGATCAAGGCGGATCGCTGTGACATCTACACCGATGTCGACGGGGTCTACACCACCGATCCGCGCATTGTCGCCAAGGCCAGGAAGCTCAAGGCGGTGACTTACGAGGAAATGCTTGAACTCGCATCCGTCGGCGCCAAGGTGCTCCAGACCCGCAGCGTCGGCCTGGCGATGAAGGAAAAGGTGCGGGTGCAGGTGCTGTCGAGCTTCATCGGCGAAGGCGCTCCGCCAGCCGATGATCTGCCCGGCACGATGATCGTCTCGGATGAAGAAATGGATCAATTGGTGGAAGGAGGCCTGATGGAACGCCAGCTTGTGACCGGAATCGCGCATGACAAGAACGAAGCCAAAGTGATCCTCACCCGCGTGCCTGACCGGCCAGGCGCGGTGGCGAATATCTTCGAACCGCTCGCCAAGGCGTCGATCAACGTCGACATGATCATCCAGAACGTCGGGCGCGACAAGGGTGAGACCGACGTGACCTTCACTGTGCCGCAATCCGATCTCGCCCGCGCGCAGGCGCTGCTGGAGGATCGCCGCAGCGAAATCGGCTTCAACCGCATCATCACCGACAGCAAGATCGCCAAGATCAGCGTTGTCGGCGTCGGCATGAAAAGCCATGCCGGCGTAGCCAGCACGATGTTCCGCGCATTGTCTGAACGCGGCATCAACATCCAGGCGATCTCGACCAGCGAAATCAAGATCAGCGTGATGATCGACGAGGACGAAACCGAACTCGCGGTGCGGGTGCTGCACACCGCCTATGGGCTGGACGCGGTTAGCTGACCGATAGCCCGGTTCGACTGAATTAACCATTCCGGCTTACGCCGCCTTTACCTTTTCGGCCGGACGGTGCGCTCTCATTGCGAGAGGGAGTTGCACATCATGGCCATCAAGGCCCATCTCGATCAACCGGCTGCGCGCGCCACCCGGCGCACTGACCCCGGCACTGACCCCAGCACGGACGCTCGCTCTGGCCCGCGCACCACCCAGCGCCGTGCGCTACGGCTTGAAACCAGCGGCTTTGTGGCCAGCCCCGGCGCTCAGACGGGCAGGGGAGCGGCCAATGTCACCATCCACAATATCTCCGCCGCCGGGCTGCTGATCGAAACCGCGCTTGGCCTTGCCGAAGGCGAACAGCTCGCGCTCGATCTGCCTGAGGCCGGCGCGGTGACGGCGGTAGTGGTGTGGCGCAGCGAGCGCTTGTTTGGCTGCGCTTTTGCCGATGCGCTCGGCCCGGCGGCGCTGGCGGCGGTGCAATTGTTGGCGTCGCCCCCTGCTGCTCCGCCTGCAACCACGCAAACCCGCCCTGGCGAAACGCTGGGCGCTCGGCTCAACCGGCTGCGGCGCGAAGCCGGGCTGACGCTAGCCGATGTTGCCGCAACGCTGGCGGTGAGTAAGCCGACAGTGTGGGCGTGGGAGAAGGGCAAGGCCCGTCCGCTGCCCGAACGGCTTGATGCCATCGCCGCAGCGCTCGGCGTCGCGCCGGAAGCGCTCGCACCGAACCCCGAGCCCATGGGCGAAATCGGAGCGCTGATCGAGGAATGCCGGACCCGCATTGCCGAAGCCAGCGGCGCCGCGCGCAGCGCCGTACGGATCATGATCGAACTGTGAATTCGATGCGATTCCCGCCACAGGATTCTATACTTAATGCGCCTATTACGTATGGAACGGCTGCCCAATAAGGAAAATATGGTAAATGAACTCCTGAGGCGATTCGTTTTTTAGTCGGGTAAGTTTACTTATCTAACGTTATTCACGGTCTCATTCGGGAAAACAGGGGATATGTTTGTCCTGAGCCGTATTTCGTTAGTTACCAAGTAATTCTGACTAAAGGCGAGTTGACGAATCTTTCGTTAGACCGCTGGGGCATTGTCGGTATGAAAATTGGTTTAAACGATGTCGAAGGCCGCGTTTTGCACGGCCTGCTTGAAGAAGCTTCCGGCGATATTGTCGTCAGGCTCGACCGGCACGGTTTCATCATCCACGCATCTGCAAACATCGCCGAACTGGGGCTGGATCTCTCCGCTGCGCTGCTGCTCCCGCACATCACCGATCTGGCCGAGCGCGAGCACGCAGTGTTTCTGGGCGAGCATGTCGGCGCGGTACTGGCCGGGCGCGCGCAGATCGGGTGGGTCGAGTTTCCAGTGATCGCCTGCGCCGAGCGCGATTCCTGCCGAGAGACGCAGTGCCAGCGCTGGTACGCGCTCAGCCTCCGGCCAATGTGCAATACTGCCGGTGCGCCCGATGGCGCACTGTGCTTGATGCGCTCGGTTCAGCAAGTGCGCAGTCTCGAAGGCGAACTGCACGCCCGCGCGGTCACCGATCCGCTGACCGGGCTGGCCAACCGTCAGGCGTTCTGCGCCGGCCTCAGGAGGCATCTGGCCCAGGGCGGCGGGCAGATGGTATCGGTGATCGCGGTCGACGGCATGCGCGCGCTGCTGCTGCGCTACGGCCAGCGCACCGCCGATGAGGTGTTGTGGGGGTTTGCCAAGTTCCTCGAGACGATGGCGCTGCCGGGCCATGAACTGGCGCAGCTCGACGGCGAGCGGTTTGCGGTGCTGCTGCCGGGAGTGACTCCGCGCGCCGCGCGCGAATGGGCCGAGGATGTGATCGCGACCTTCGCGGGCCTCGCGGCGCCGGCATCGGCCAAGGCGCAGCATTTGACCGCCAGCGCGGGGCTGGCACGGGTCGAATGCACGGTCGACTGGACCTTGCGCGAGGCGGAGCTAGGCCTTGTCATGGCGCGGGCAGGCGGCGGGCGTCAGGTTGCGGTGGGAGGCCACCGGCGGGCGGCCTGATCCCCCACTGGACAGCCGCGCACGGGCGGCTAAACCCACGCCATGAGCCACATTGCCACCATCCTGCTGCTCGGCTCAGGCGAGCTGGGCCGCGAATTCGCTATTGCCGCCAAGCGACTTGGCGCGCGGGTGATCGCTTGCGATTCCTACGACGATGCGCCCGCGATGCAGCTGGCCGACGCGCGCGAGGTGTTTTCGATGCTCGATGGCGAGGCGCTGCGGGCAGCCGTGCTCCGCCACCAACCCGATCTGATCGTGCCCGAGATCGAGGCGATCCGCACCGAAGTTCTGGGCGAGCTCGAACATCACGGCTTCACCATCGTCCCCTCGGCCCGCGCTGCACAATTGACCATGAACCGCGATGCGATCCGCGATCTGGCTGCGGGCGAGCTGGGACTGGTCACCTCGGCCTACGGCTATGCGACCAGCTTTGCCGAGGCACAAGCGGCGGCGACGCGCATCGGCTTTCCGTTGGTGATGAAGCCGGTTATGTCGTCATCGGGCAAGGGCCAAAGCAAGGTCGATAGCGCCGCTGCGCTTGAGGCCGCATGGGATTACGCAGCGGCCAATATGCGCGGCGACCGGGCGCGGGTGATCGTCGAGCAGTTCATCGCCTTCGACTATGAGATCACCCTACTTACCGTGCGCCATGCAGGCGGCATCAGCTTCTGTGCGCCGATCGGCCACCGGCAGGAGCGCGGCGATTACCGCGAAAGCTGGCAACCCGCAGCCATGGGGCCGGAGACGCTTGCAAAGGCTCAGGCCATGGCCGCCAAGGTGGTAAACGCGCTGCAAGGCGAAGGGCGCGGCTGGGGATTGTATGGCGTGGAGTTTTTCGTTGCCAAAAACAAGGATGGGGAATCCGAAGTGATCTTCTCCGAGCTCTCCCCCCGCCCGCACGATACCGGGATGGTGACGCTGGTCTCGCAGGATCTGAACGAATTCGATCTTCACGCCCGGGCGATCCTCGGCCTTCCGGTGCCTGCCGAGATTGCCGCCCGCCCGGCCGCCTCGGCAGTGATCCTGGCCGACCGGGATTGTGAAGATTTCAGCTATGAAGGGCTGGCCGATGCGCTAGCGCTTGATCCGGGCGCGGTCGATGTGCGGATTTTCGGCAAGCCTGTCACCCGGCCGTATCGCCGGATGGGCGTCGCGCTGGCCCGTGCCGGGGATGCAGGCGGCGCGGTAGGGCTCGCCAAAGCAGCGGCGGAGTGCGTGCGGATCATCTATCGCTGATGCGCCAAAGGGCGGCCGCGCCTGACCCGCCGCCGCCCCGTTTTGGCCGATCAGAAGCTTACGAGCAGGACCAGCTTGTCCGCCAGTACCGCAACACGGCGGGCATTGGCGGCGTTGAGCGCCAGTTCGACCTGATCGCGCGTGCTCGCGCGCGCTGCGGCAACGCACACACGCCAGCTTGCTATCCGCGCCAGATCGCGCACCGGCGCAGTGCCGCCGCACACCTTGCGGCTGGCCCGGTCAAGCCGCGCATCGAGGGCCTGGCGACCAGCTTCGTTGGTCAGATCAAGATCACCATAAGGCACGGTCAGCGTGACCGGCTGGGCAATAGCGGGAGCAGCGCAGGCAAGCGCGAGCGCGAGCGCGGGCATAACAACACTTTTCAGCATGGTAGGGTTCCTTTGCAAACGTGCCCGTCAAATGTGCCGGCCGGAAGAAAGGGGGAGATGAGCCCGACTGACGAGACGCCAATGGCAGCGGCTGATTACACGTTGCGGACAGTTGAAAGAAAGTTTCGTTATGGAGCAATCATAATCAAGTCATCTGTTCGACTTGAAAACGCCGCGCGTGCAACACAGGCTTCACATCATCGGCGGCGGCTTGCGATGCGGCGCGCCAGCGCCTAACGCCCTGGCGAAACGAAGGACGATGATGACGACCTATCCCCACACCGCCGACCTGATGCAGCGCGGCACCGCCTTCCTCGGCTGCGAGACCGCGATCCTGTGCGGCGCGATGAGCTGGGTGTCGGAACGCAATCTGGTCGCCGCGATCTCCAACGCGGGTGGGTTCGGCGTGATTGCCTGCGGGGCCATGACGCCCGATCTGCTCGACCGCGAGATCGCCGCGACCAAAGCGCTGACGGAGCGGCCCTTCGGCGTGAACCTGATCACCATGCATCCTGGCCTATTCGATCTGATCGCGGTGTGCCGCAAGCATGGTGTGACGCACGTTGTGCTGGCAGGCGGCATCCCGCCCAAGGGCAGCGTCGAGGCGCTTAAAGATGCAGGCAGCGGCATCAAGGTGATCTGCTTCGCCCCCACCCTTGCCCTCGCCAAGAAGTTGCTGCGCCAAAGCTCAGGGGCTGGCGCGGATGCTCTGGTGATCGAAGGGATGGAGGCGGGCGGCCATATCGGCCCGGTCTCCACCTCGGTGCTTGCGCAGGAAATGCTGCCCGAGCTTGCCGCCGATCACCTGATCTTCGTCGCTGGGGGCATCGGCCGGGGGGAGGCGATTGCCAGTTACCTCGAAATGGGCGCAGCCGGCGTCCAATTGGGCACGCGGTTCGCCTGCGCAACCGAAAGCATCGCCCATCCCGACTTCAAGAAAGCCTTCTTCCGCGCCAATGCCCGCGATGCAATCGCCAGCTTGCAGGTCGACCCGCGCCTGCCGGTAATCCCGGTGCGCGCGCTTAAGAACAAGGGCACCGAGGAATTCACTGCCAAACAGCGCGAAGTCGCGGCCTTGCTCGATGCAGGCGAGGTCGACATGCTTGAGGCGCAATTGCAGATCGAACATTTCTGGGCAGGCGCCCTGCGCCGCGCGGTGATGGACGGCGATGTCGAGAATGGCAGCGTGATGGCCGGGCAATCGGTCGGCATGGTCAAAGCCGAAGAGCCCGCCGCCGCCATCATCGCCGAGCTGATGAGCCAGTGCGAGACGGCACTAGCCAAGTAAGCGGAAGGGTTCTCAGACTAAGCGATTTTCGCAGGTGCACGGGCGCTGCGCGCGGTGCAATTTACCGCGTATGATCGCTCCCCGCCTCGACCATGTGAACATCATTACCGACCGGCTGGCGGAAACCGCCCAGTTCTATGCCGAAGTGCTCGATCTGGAAGAGCGCGACGGCCCTCCGCCCTCCCGGCCGGAGCTGGTGCGCTGGATGTATGACAGCAGCGGGCAGGCGATCTTGCACCTCAATTCGGTCGATTGCCCGCGCGCGTTTGACCGCAAGGTCGAGCCGGGGGCGGAGACGGGCGCGATCCACCATGTTGCGCTGCGCTGCGGGGATTTTGACGCGGTGATAGCACGGCTCGATGCGCGAGGCGCTGATTACAAGCTCAACGATCTGTCCGCCATCGGCCTCAGGCAGGTCTTCACCGCCGATCCCAACAACGTGCTGCTCGAACTCAATTTCTTCGGGGACTAGCGCGCCGCTGCCAGCAGATGGCGCCACGGGGCGGTCCACAGATCGTCGCTGCCGAGCGGGTTCCAGACCTCGAGCATCCGCGCGCGCGCCTCGGTCTCGGGCACCCCGCCTGCGCGATTAATCAGGTAGAAGAACGCGGTCACTCGCCAGTTCATGATCCAATGCACATGCGATGGGCCGGGATGGGCTGCCAGAGCCTCCTCCATCGCGGCGACATGGGCAGGCGTGGGCGCGTCAAACGGTACCGGGATATGCGTATAGGCAATCCCCGCAGCCGCCAGCAGCGCAGCCTCGTCCGCCAGCGCCTCAGGGTGGTCATCAAGCGCGAGGTTCACGACGTGGCGCACACCGATCGCCGCGAGCCGCGCGGGATCATGCGCTTCAAGCTTGCCTGAGGTTGTGATCCCACCGGGTCGCCGCTGCCAATTGCGAATGTCGGCGGGATCCCGCGTTGCCGTCACCGCCGCGCCACCTTCTTTGCCCCCTCCAGCGCCTTGTCCTGATTGGCGCGCTGGATCACGTAGGCGCGGATCGCTTCGATCTCGTCTTTCGACAGCGATCCGGCAAAGCTCGCCATGCCGTTGTCTTTGAGGATACCGCCTTCAACCACCGCGGACCACGCAGCTGCGCTTTCAAGTGATCCGGCACGGCGCAGATCGGGCAGCACGTTCGATCCGACGGCGCCCGGTGCGTGGCACACCGCACAATAGCGGCCATACTTGGTCTGCCCGACAGCAATCACTTGCGCGCTCGCTTTGCTGGGCGGCGGATCTAGCGGCAGGTCGGCTAGAGCAGGTTCGGGCGGCAGATTGGCGGTGCCGCCGAGCTTGAACACCAGCAGCCGCGAGATATTGCGCACCGGCGCCTTGCGAGTGATGAGGTCGCCATCAACGCTGAGCGCATAGGCTCCGCCCCATCCGGCCAGCACCGCGACATATTGCTCGCCATTGACCGTGTAGGTGATCGGCGGCGCGACCACCCCGGTCTGCGCGGCAAAGCTCCACAGCTTCTTGCCGGTGCCTGCATCATAGGCGTTGAACTCGCTCCCAGCGGTGCCTTGGAACACCAGCCCGCCGCCGGTCGCCAGCACGCCGCCATTCCACGGTCCGGGATGCTCGACCGTCCAGCGCGGCTTCTGCGACACCGGATCCCACGCCACCAGCATGCCGCGCAGGGTGCCTGCCACCTGCTTGCGGAAGCCACCGTCGGGCGGCAGATCGCCCGCAAGGTTGAACCCGACATTGAAGCCGCGCGCGGTGTCGGGCTTCCAATTGGCCTCGGGCGCATACATCATCCCTGCCTCGAACGCCGGGATATAGACCAGCTTCTCGTTCGGGCTGTAGGCCATCGGGTGCCAGTTATGCCCGCCCAGCGCGCCCGGCGTGACCATCGCTGGCTTGCCGGTCAGGTCGACGCGCGTTTCGGGGTTTTCGATGGGACGCCCGGTCTTGGGATCGATCCCGGATGCCCAGTTGACGCTGACATACGGCTTGGCGCTGATGAACTTGCCCGTCTCTCGGTCGATTACATAGAAGAACCCGTTCTTGGGTGCCTGCATCAGCACCTTGCGCGGCTTTCCGTCGATGGCCATGTCGGCAAGGATGATGTGCTGGGTGGCGGTGAAATCCCACGTTTCGCCCGGCGTGGTCTGGTAGTGCCAGACATATTCGCCGGTGCCAGGCCGGATCGCGACGATGCTCGAGAGATAGAGGTTGTCGCCCTCCCCGCGTCCGTCCTTGCCGGGGCTGCGATAGGCGCGGTTCCACGGGCTGCCATTGCCGACCCCGATGTAAAGCAGATCAAGCTCCGGGTCGTAGGCCATCGAATCCCACACCGTGCCGCCGCCGCCGATCGCGTCCGACGCGCCCAGCACGTCCATGTTCCAGGTTTCGGCGGCCTTCTGGAGGTGTGCCGGTGCATCCTTGGGATCGCCGCCTTCGGGTACGGTGTAGAACCGCCACAGCTCCTCGCCGTCATCCGCGCTGTACGCCGCGACATAGCCGCGCACGCCGAATTCGGCTCCGCCATTGCCGATGATGACCTTGCCATCGATCACCCGCGGCGCGCCGGTAATGGTGTAGCTCTTGGACTGATCGACCGTGATCTTTTCCCACACCACTGTCCCGGTATCGCGGTCAAGCGCCACCAGCCGGCCATCGAGCGTGCCGAGGAACAGCTTGTCGCCCCACGCCGCGAGCCCGCGGTTGACCGTATCGCAGCACGCCTTCACTGCGGTTTCACCCGGCACCTTGGGGTCATACTCCCACAAGGGCTTGCCGGTGGCGGCATCGAATGCCTTCACCTTGCTCCACGCGGTGGTGAGGTACAGCTTGCCATCCATCACCAGCGGGGTCGCCTCCTGCCCGCGCGCGGTGTCCATATCGGCGGACCACGCAAGGCCCAAATCGCCCACCGTTTCGGTGTTCACCTTGCCCAGCGGCGAGTACCGCTGTTCGGAATAGGTGCGCCCGTGACTGATCCAGTTGGCGCTATCGGCATCGGCGCCCACCAGCATGGCGGTGGTAATGCCCTCACCGACCGCGCCCTCGCCTGCGAAAATCTGACTACAATTCGCCAGCGTACCGGCCGATAGCAACAACGCCGCGCCGCACGCCCACCGCTTGAAGTTCATAGTTCCCGCTCTCCCCGTTTTCTTTTGCGCTATGTTGCCGCGCTGCGCGCCGCTTGTCCATTGCCGCTTGTCGATCAGCGCCGACCAAGGCTAAAGTATCAAAAGGGCAAAAGCGCAGGCAGGAGAGTGTTTGATGTGCGATGAAAGCAAGCTGGCCGAGTGGGCCAAGGCCACCATCAACCGCCGCCAGTTCGGCGCGCTGACAGGCGCGGCTGCGCTGGCGGCCTGCGCTTCGGGCGAAAGCGAGAGCAAGGCGCAGCCCCCCATCAAGGGCCTCAAGGAGCGCGGGGTCAACTTCGTCACTGCCGACGGCACCATGGACGGCTTCTTCGTTCAGCCTGAAAACGCCAATAGCCCCGCTGTGATCCTGTGGCCCGATATCGCCAGCATCCGCGAAGCCAAGCGCACCATCGCTCGCAAGCTGGCGAGCGCGGGCCATGCCGTACTGGTGGTGAATCCTTATTACCGCGACGTCACCGGCGAACAGTTCGCCGATTTCGCCGCCTTCATTTCAGGCGGCGGGTTCCAGAAGGTCGGTCCGTGGCGCGGGAAGCTAACCGCCGATGCGATCATGCGCGATGCCGCCGCTGCGGTCGACTGGCTTGACCGGCAGGACGGCGTCGATCAGGCCAAGGGTATCGGCACGCAGGGTTACTGCATGGGCGGGCCCTTCACCGTGTGGAGCGCGGCCGCCGTGCCAGCGCGGATCAAGGCGGCGGCAAGCTTCCACGGCGGCGGGCTGGTACGGCCCAATAATCCGATGAGCCCGCACAAGGTGCTCGATAAGGTCGAAGCCAGCCTGCTGATCGCGGTGGCGCAGAATGACGATGCCGAGGCGCCAACCGACAAGGTCACCTTCGCCGACGCCGCCAAGGCCGCCGCTGTGCCAGCCACGGTCACGGTTTATGCAGGTGATCACGGCTGGATGGTCCCCGACAGCCCCGCCTATAACACGGCGGCTGCGGGCCTAGGTGAGGCGGATCTGCTGGCGCTCTACAAAGGGGCGTTGGCGTAAACTATCTCATCATCCTAGCGAAAGCTGGGACCTAGGGCGGCAGGCGATGCCCTGTGACGCCCTAGGCCCGAGCTTTAGGCGGGGTGTCGGAAGTAGGCGGCGGCAGGCTCACTACCCTTAAATCGCCTAGCGACCCTTCACCCGTTTGCTGGCCGCTTTCGGTCGGGTGCACGTGGCGAATTGATGGCCGTAATTGGGCGGGAAGCCGACATTGCCCAGATAATCACGATGCGCCGTCGCGGGGTGAGCAATCCCATACCCACCAGTATCAGCCCGATACCGACCGGCTGATTATTCCAGTCCGATCACCTTGCCACGCGCCATCACGAACTGAACATCCTTGTAAACCGACACATCTGTCAACGGATCACCCGCCACTGCTATGATGTCGGCGCTTTTACCCGGTTCAATCGTGCCCACTTCATCAGAAAGGCCGAGCAAGTCAGCAGCGTTGATCGTGGCTGCAACCAATGCGCTTTCGGGTGTCATTCCGTTTGCGACCATAAGTTCAAATTCGTCGCCATTGCGGCCATGTTTCGACACACCCGCATCGGTGCCAAAGGCGATACGGATGCCGCGTGGGACCAGCACCTGAAGCGTCTTGCCGGTGATGTCGATGCGCCATTTGATCTTGGCGAGGACATCGGGCTCATAGGCTTCGGGGTTGGCCGCAAGCCTTTCCTTATACCCGTTAACGGTCGACAGCGTCGGGACATAATAGGTTTTGCTCTTGGCCCACAGCGTGATGACTTCTTCGGTGAGCATCGTGCCGTGTTCGATCGAATCCACGCCGAGTTTCAGCGCCTGAAGAGTCCCGTCCGCGCCGTGCGAATGAACCGCCACCTTGCGCCCGAACATTCGCGCGGTGGCCACGACTGCCGCCGCCTCATCATCGAACATCTGGCTGCCCAGACCCGCGCCAATCCGGCTGTTGACCCCGCCGGTGATGGTCATCTTGATGACGTCGGCGCCGCGCCCGATCTGGTGCCGCGTTGCGCGGCGACAGTCTTCTGCTCCGTCACAGGTATTGGCGCCGCCCGCAAAGAAGGGGCGCAGTTCGTCACGATAGCCAAGCGCTTCGTCGGAGTGGCCGGCCGTACCCGACAAACTACTGCCGGCGTCAATGATCCGCGGCCCCATCGCCTTGCCGGCATTGACCGCGTCCCGCAGCGCGAACACCGCGCCTTCACCATCGCCCAGATTGCGCACCGTGGTAAACCCCGCTCGCAGCGTCTTCATCCCATTAGCCTGAGCATTGAACGCTTGGGCGGCGGGAGACAAAGTCACCGCCTCCAATTGGCCCGCCAGCCCGCCGGCATCACTGGTCAAATGCACATGACTATCGATCAGTCCGGGGAGCACGGTACGATCGCGCAGATCGATGAATTCGGCGTTTTTGGGGAGGTCGGCGTGCCCATCAACCACCGATACGATCAGACCATCCTCGACAATAATCGTCGATGGTCCACGCGGAGCCTCGCCAGGTACGTCGATCAGGCGACCTGCATGAATAATGGTTGTCTGCGCTACTACCATCGACGGCATGATGGCGCAGATGCCAACGGCAGCTGCAAAAATTCTTGTTTTCATACATTTCCCCTGTTCCCGATCCAACGTCTAGCTTCTGCGCCATGGACGCTCAAGCGGCATTGTCCAATCGTGCCGTGCGGCGAGGGAGCCTCTTCCAGTCTCGGCGCAATAAGCCCTTACCGATAGCAAAATCTCGTGCGAGCGGCTTGTCACAGGGGTCGAGATTGTGCCCAGCATCTATCAATGACGGATACCGGGTGGATTCCAGACGCGACAGACTTTGATCAAGCAAGAGCAATTCCACTATTGTTTGAACCGAATGTTTCAATTAAACGATTCATGGATGTTTTAACGCAAGGAGTTTGCCATGGATAGAGCAGAGCGCGTCGGGGCCAATATAAAGCGGTTCCGAGAGCTTGCGGGGCTTAGCAAATCGGAGTTGGCCAGACGGATTAAGGTCAGCCCGACAGCGGTACACAATTGGGAAGAGAATGGGGTGATCCCCAGAATGGAGGTCATGCTGGATCTGGAACGAGAACTTGAAGTAAGTTGGGTTCAATTGAGGAATCATGGGCTCAAGAAAGATCCAATTTCCCCAAATTCCGAAGAAGCAACTTCAGCGCCTCAAGTGAGCCGAGGTGAGCGTCTTGAACAGTTGAAACGGCAAATCGCCGCCCTGTTCGAGGTTAGCCCCGACAAGGTCGAGATAGTCGTGCGGACCTAGCGGCAGATTAGGGGTCGATAGCCGAACGGCAGCTTTCGGCAGACTTCAGGGGCAAGCAGACCCGCAGCAAAGACAATCGCCCTCGGTCTACCCCTTGCGTGCCTTGGCCCGGTCATTGCTGAGACCAAAGCGGCCATGATTGCGGTAGCGGGTCATCCACTTGTCAAGGAACAGGCCGAGCGGTTTGGGCTCGATCCCCAGTTCTGCAAACCCGCGCGCGCCCAGCGCGACGGTGCTGCCGGGCTTGAGCAGCGTCCACTGATCGCGGCTCATCGGGGTGCCGGGGAGCGCGGCGAAGGTCGCCGACAGCGTATCGGGCACCGCGATAAAGCGCCGCTTGCGCCCCTGCGCGGTAGCGATCCGCTGGTGGATATCCATCATCGTAAGCTGCTCTGGCCCGCCCAATTCGTAAACGTGCCCGCCGTGGAGTTCGGGATGTTCGAGCGCAACCGCAACCGCCTCGGCCACGTCATCGGCATAGACCAGTTGCAGCTTGGCCTCCGGCCCGAACACCGGCAGCACCGGGAGCATTTCGATCATCCCGCCAAACAGGTTGAGAAAATTGTCATCCGGGCCGAACACGATCGAAGGGCGCAGGATCGTCGCCATCGGGAAGCCTGCCATTACGCGCTCCTCGCCCAGCGCCTTGCCGCGCGCATAGGCGGTAGGCGAAGCGGCATCGGCCCCGATCGCGCTGATATATACAAGAGATGTAACCCCGCCCGCTGCCGCTAGCCGCGCCATGGTGCCCGGCGCCTCGCCCATCAGCTTGACCAGATCGCCATCGAACGCGCCGACGAGATTGACAACATGCTGCGCCCCGTCGAGCGCGGCGGCGATGTGATCGTCGCGGGTGATATCGCACGGCATCAATTGCAACTGGCCGAGGTTGGCGAGCGGCTTTAATCCTTGGGCCTTGTTTGGCGCACGGCTGGCGAGCCGGATCCGCGCGCCGCGCGCCAGCAAGCTCTGCGCAACGTAGTTGCCGATGTAGCCGGTGCCGCCGAAAATTGTGACCAGCTGGCCGGTAAGCGGAGAGGAATTGGGCATGGGTTCGGGTGCTCTTCGTGACTGGCATGGGGCTGGCAGACGGCAATCAGCGCCATGCGTTAACGCAGCGGGTCAGACAAGGGTTCCCATGATAGGAGCAGCGGAAGGGCTGGCGGTTGGGAGGCGATTTTGCGCTGTGCTGTAAGCGCCTCGACCCCTGCCAGATCCCGTCCTGACCGCCCTTGCACCCCGAATGCGTGCTATTTGCGAGCGCCTTCTGGCAGGCCATTAGTGCCACGCCGACCCCCTGCGGACAGGCGAGCTAGGTTTGGATTGACAGCCCCTCTCCCCCCCGCTAATCGCCCCGCCTACCCAGCTTCCGGCACCGATGCCCGGTAGCATACCGTGCCCAGATGGCGGAATTGGTAGACGCACCAGCTTCAGGTGCTGGCGCTCGCAAGGGCGTGGAGGTTCGAGTCCTCTTCTGGGCACCAGACTTTTCAGATAGGCGTATGAAAAGTCGGATTTATTTTTTGTAACGCTGCCCTTTATCCCCTTTTGTGTCCCCCTAAAGGGCGGCGATAGAGGCTTTCTTGGTAGCACGTTCGGCTTCCCGAAAAGCGTGCGCCGCGACGCCCGCATCTCAGGTTCGCTTTACGCCCATTGTGGGGTTTTGCTATTGCGTCACCCGTAGTTAAAGCTTGGATGGGGCATGAGACATGACAACGAGACAGCAAACCGCTATTATTGTTAGCGTAATTCTATTGTGCTTTTCCGTTCATCTCGGCTTTCTGATTCAGACCAGCGCACGTCAGGCGAGCGAATATCCGCAGTGCGTGGGTTGGTTTGGGGTCGAAGATGAACGATGCGAAACAAACCAGATGATTGACGCACTCCGAAGGTCTGCGGCTGGTATACCGTAAAGTCCTTAGGTGGACTTGCTCTTACATATGCGCCAAGCTCTCAGCACGCGCTCGAAAGGCGTCCGCTGTTTCGTCCGGTTCGCGAGCGATAGTCCCGCCACCCACGATAATTGCCGCGCCCGGTTCGCCGGTTTGCCCATCGCAAAGGAAAATGACTCTAGGCACATCGCCAGCACCGTTGCCGCGCTCGGCTTCCAGCCGCGCCAGTCGCTTCGATAGTGTCATTTGCCATGCTCCAGAGCCGCCACACGGGCTTCCAGTTCGGTTGTTTCGAGCGTCCGCCGGTATGTCTCCACCAGCGCCATTAGGTGCGCGCCTTCGGTTGGCGTGAGTTCCCCAGCCGCCACGGCTTCCAGCACCGCACCAGCCGCCTTTGCCGCATCCCGTGCGGTTTCCATTCTGGGCAAGGTGAATTGCACCGGAGCATCACGCCTAGGCGGGGCAATGCGCTCCAGACAAAGCCGCAGCGCCGTCGTATCGCCCGCCAGAGCCATTTCCACGGCTTTGCGGGTCAATGCGCCCGCTTCCCCATCCAGGAGCGCCAGCGCCGCTTGTGTGGCCTTATGGCGCGCTCCAACAGGCTTGCCGGGATTGCCGGGGCCAAAGCGCCCAGCCGTATCGCGCCCGCTTTTACGGTTTGTCATGCCTGCCCCCTTGCCGCGTCACCAGCCGCCAGAATGGCTTCCAAGTCAGCACCAGCTAGGCTTTGCGGAAATGTGCCCGCCGC
>JBBQWH010000025.1:0-28738 GCA_038210785.1 Sphingomonadales bacterium
TGGGGGGGGGGGGCCGGCGCCCCGCGCCGCGGCGGCCGGGGGGGGGGGGGGGGGGGGGCGGGCGCCCCCCCCCCCCTGCCCCCCGCGACCGCCGAACACCCATCCCCAACCCCTTCCCGCAAGGGAAGGGACTCAACGCTCCGTGACGTAGCGTTGAGCGAAATCCAGCGCGTCGAATTCATCCCCGAAAAGGGCCGCAACCGTATTGGCGCGATGGTCGAGGGGCGGCCTGACTGGGTACTCTCCCGCCAGCGCGCGTGGGGCGTGCCGATCACGCTGTTCGTGCGGCCTGATGGCTCGTATCTGGCCGACCCCGCAGTCAACGCCCGCATCGTCGCCGCCGTAAACGCGGACGGCATGGACGCGTGGAACAGCGCCAACACAGCGGCCTTCCTCGGCCCGGACCACAACCCAGCCGACTACGCAATGGTCACCGACATTCTCGACGTGTGGTTCGATAGCGGCTGCACCCACGCCTTCGTGCTGGAAAGCGGGCGCTGGCCAGACCTGCAATGGCCCGCCAACCTCTACCTTGAAGGATCGGACCAGCATCGCGGCTGGTTCCAGTCCTCGTTGCTGCAATCCTGCGCCACGCGCGGCCGCGCGCCTTACGACCAGGTGCTGACCCACGGCTTCACGATGGATGCCAAGGGCCGCAAGATGTCCAAGAGCGAAGGCAACACCATCAGCCCCATCACGGTGATGGAGCAATACGGCGCCGACATCATCCGCCTCTGGGCGCTGAGCGTCGATTTCACCGAGGATCACCGCATCGGCGACGAGATCCTCAAGGGCGTGGGCGATCAGTACCGCAAGTTGCGCAACACCTTCCGCTATCTGCTCGGCGCGCTTGACGGGTTTGTCGGCGATATGGCCGATGGGGGGGCGTTGCCAGAGCTGGAAGTCTATATCCTCGCGCTACTGGCAGATCTGGATCGCAAGTTGCGCGCGGCGGCGGAGGCATATGACTTCAACCTCTACACCCGGTTGCTGGTCGATTTTTGCAACGAGGACCTCTCCGCCTTCTACTTCGATATCCGCAAGGACAGCCTCTATTGCGACGGGCCGGATAGCACCACGCGCAACGCCTATCGCACCGTGCTCGATCTCTTGTTCCACGCGCTGGTGCGCTATGCCGCGCCGGTGCTTGTATTCACCGCCGAAGAAGTGTGGCTCAGCCGCTATCCCGAGGATGGCGAGCCGGACGAGGACGGGCAGCGCGGTTCTGTCCACCTGCTCGAATGGCCGAGCGTGCCGGGCGTCGTGATCGATCATGCAAAGTGGGCAAAGCTGCGCAGCTTGCGCGATTCCGTCAACGAGGCAATCGAGCCGCTGCGCCGCGACAAGACTATCCGCTCCAGCCTCGAGGCCGAGGTCGCGGTGCCTGCCAGCGCGGTGCCCGAAGGCGCAACCGACGAAAATCTCGCCGAGTTGTTCATCACCGCGACAGTGACGCGCGACCAAGGCGACAGCGTGAGTGTGACCAAGACCGACAACCACAAATGTGGCCGCTGCTGGCGGCTGCTGCCAGACGTGGCCGATGAAGCTGCGCTGTGCGGGCGCTGCGAAGCAGTCGTCGCCGCGATCGATGCGCTGGACGGCGCCGCAGCATGAGCGGCCCGTTCACCCGCAACCGGCTGGTCGGCCTGCTGCTTGCCGTCTTTGTGGCGGTAATCGATCAGGCAGTGAAATGGTACGTCATTGGGCCGCTGCGCCTGCGCGAAGTGCTGCATATCGATCTGCTGCCGTTCTTCGACCTCACCTACACCGAAAACAAGGGCGTCTCGCTCGGGATGTTGCAGGCCAACAACATGGAGACCCGCTGGCTGCTGGTGGCGTTCACCGCGGTGATCGCAGCGGTGGTGCTGGTGTGGCTGATGCGCGAGAAGCGCTTGGGCGACATTCTCGGCCTTGCGCTGATCCTAGGCGGGGCGGTGGGCAATATCCGCGATCGCTGTGAACTGGGCTATGTGATCGACTATGCCGATTTGCATATCGGCACGTTCCGCCCGTTCCTGATCTTCAACATCGCCGACGCCGCGATCAGCATCGGCGTTGTCATTATCCTTGCCCGCAGCCTGCTGGTGCGCGACAAGGTGGAAACCGAAACCGGGGACGCGCCCCGTGGAGAGCCTGAAGATGCGTAAGTTTGCTCCCGTTATCCTGCTTGTCGGCGCTACGGCGCTGCTGGCCGCCTGCGGCGGCGGCGGGGTGTTCAACCGCGAGCGGCCCGATGAATTCGCGGTGCAGCGTCAGGCCCCGCTGGTGGTACCGCCCGATTTCACTCTGACCCCGCCCGCGCCGGGCGCGCCGCGTCCGGCTGAAGGCGCCGCGTCCGAGCAAGCGCTTGAAGCGCTGTTTGGCGGCCCCGCACCGCGCAGCCGGATCGAAGCAAGCGTGATCGACCGTGCCGGCAGCGCCGCGCCGAGCATCCGCAGCCAGGTTGGCGATAACCGCACAAACACCGTCGCCAAGGGCCGCGTCACCCGCGACATCATCGCTGCGCCTGAGGGTGATGGGCAGTCGGCGACGACGGTAATACCGTCTTGATGTCCTGCACGCCTCCGGCGTGCGAAATCCTCGCTCATGCGACCTAAAGGTCGCGTCGCTGCGGGCGGCCGGTCGGCCTTGCGGTCGCTACGCGACCGTTTCCAGCACTGATCTGAGAGCCGGTTTCACTCCCCGCCCTCATGCACCCGGCTGACCAGCAGCTTGTCGATCCGGCGGCCATCCATGTCCACCACCTCGAACCGCCAGCCCTGAGCGGTGAAGTGCTCACCCTCGTGCGGGAGCTTCTTCATCACCGACAGCGCATAGCCCGCCGCCGTGCCGAATTCGCGGTCCTCGCCATATTCAAGCCGCAGCCGGTCCGCCAGCGCATCGGCTGAGAGCGAGCCCGAGACCAACAGCGATCCATCCTCGCGCTCGACCACAGAGGGCAGATCGCCGTCATCGCTGTCGCTCGCGAAATTGCCGACGATCGCGGTCAGAAGGTCAACCGGGGTTACGATCCCTTCAAAATGTCCGTATTCGTCATGCACCACTGCGATCGCCACTTCGGCTGATTGCAGCACGCGCAATGCATCCATTGCATCGAGCTGATCGGGCACCACCTCGACCTTGCGCATCATCGCGCGGATCGACACCGGCCGGCCCGCCACCAGCGCCGCCAGTACGTCGCGCGCCTTGACCACGCCGAGGATGACATCGGGCGAGCCTTCGGCCACGGGCAGCAGCGAGTGCGAGCTGTCCTCGATCGTATCACGGATCTTGGCGAGGTCGGCGTCGGCTTCGATCCAGTCAATGTCCGTGCGCGGCGTCATCATCTCGCGCACCGGGCGTTCGGCCAGCCGCACCACGCTGGTGAGCAGCTGGCGCTGTTCGGCCTCGATCGCGCCCGATCGCGTCGCCTCGGCGAAGATCATTTGCAGTTCCTCGGCGGTGACCATCGCGTCGTCACCGCCGCGAATCCCGAACAGGCGGATCACGCCTGCAGAACTGTTGTCGAGCAACCACACCAGCGGCGCGGCAGCCGTCGCCACGAACGCCATCGGCCGCGCCATCACCAACGAAACCGGCACCGCCGCGAGCAGCGCAAACTGCTTGGGCACCAGTTCGCCGACGATCAAGGTGATATAGGTGGTGAAGGCGATCACCAGCGCAAAGCCGGTCTCGTCGGCATATTCGGCCGGTAACCCCATCAGTTCAAGCCGCTCGCCCACCGGACCGCCAAGGCTCGCCCCCGAATAGGCCCCGGCGATGATCCCGATCAGAGTGATGCCGATCTGCACGGTCGAAAGGAACTTGCCCGGGTCCGCCGCCAGCTCGATCGCGATCCGCGCGCTGGTCGATCCGGCCTCGGCCTTGGCCTCAAGCGTGCTGGTCTTGGCCGAAACGATTGCGAGTTCGGACATGGCGAATACGCCGTTGATCACAACGAGCGCGATGATGATGGCAAGGTCGGTCCAGGGAAAGGGTGTCACGACTTTGCGCTAGCATAAACGCGCAATCTTGCCAGCAACGCAATTGCGCCAGACCTTGCAGGTAGCCACCAAAGGCGTTCAACTGCCAGCAATGCACCATCCTCCAGAGGCAAGAAAATGAGCCACGCCGCGACGTGTGGCCGCTTGGGGCGTGTGCCATTGCCGGCATCAAGTTCAAAAAAGAGGATTCAAATCATGACCATTTCACGCATTCTGCTTTCGGGCACCGCTGCGCTAGCGCTGCTTGGCACCACCGCCTGCGTTACTGACCCGAACACCGGCGAAAAGAAGATTTCGCGCACCGCGATCGGCACCGGACTTGGCGGCACACTCGGCTATCTGCTCGGCGGCGTAATCGGCGGCGATACCGGCCGCATCATCGGCGCCGGGATCGGCGGATCGGCGGGCGCAGTGCTTGGCAAGCAGTATGATGACCAGATCAAGGAACTGAAAGAACAGACCGCCGGTAGCGGTGTCGACGTCGAGGAAATCGGCGATCAGGATGCGATCCTGGTCCGCTTGCCCGACGGCGTGACTTTTGCGTCCGGGTCCGCTGCGATCAACCCCGGCTTCTCCGACACGCTCAACAATGTCGCTGACAGTCTGGTGCGCTATCCTAACAGTTTGATCGACGTTTATGGGTTCACCGATACCACCGGTTCTACAGCCCTGAACCAGCGATTGTCGGAACAACGTGCGCAGGCAGTGGCCGATTATCTTTCTGCCCGCGGCGTTGCGCGTTCGCGGATGGCGACGCAGGGTTACGGCGAAAGCTACGATTATCTGCGGGTAAAGACCGGCGATAACGCCAACGAACCGCTCAACCGCCGGGTTGAAATCAAGATTACACCAATCAGCCAGGAAGACGTGAACGCTGCGCGCTCTCGTTGATCGGTTGGGCTCGTTGATGGGTTGGGGCGCGTCCACGCCCCAACCCCTCGCTCACGCGACCTGAAGGTCGCATCGCTGCGGGCGAAAGCGTTTGGCCTTATCGCAGCGCCTTCGCGCGTTCGGCCAGCCGCTCGACCGCCGCGGCGTGGATCGCAGGCGAGCACACCAGCAACCCGAAATCGCGCGGATCGTGCTTGTTGTAGGCGAGCGGGCGGCCGAAAGCGTCGCTCACCTCAGCCCCAGCCTCGCGCGCGATCAGTGCGGCGGCGGCGATGTCCCATTCGAACCCCCAGCGCAGCGTGGCGACCAGATCGGCGCGGTCATCGGCGACCATCGCGATCCTCAATGCAATCGAATTGGGCTGCTCGACCGCGACCAGATCGGCATCGTCGCGCGGCAGGCTGATGGTCGGCACCCGCGCGCCGGCGAATACAGTGCGGGCGCTCGCCCGGATCGGCGCATCGTTGAGCCTTGCGCCCTGCCCCGCGACCGCAACCCACTCCTCGCCGCGCGCAGGCGCCGACAGCATGCCGAACAACGGCCGCCCGGCGCTCACCAACGCCGCCGACACCGCCCAGCCGCTGCGCCCGCGCACGAAATCGCGGGTGCCGTCGATCGGATCGACCAGCCAGATCAGGCCGCTTGCGGTGCGCGCCTTGTCGTCGGCAGTTTCCTCCGAAAGCCAAGCGGCCGAAGGCAGGAGCCGGGTCAGTTCGCGCTTGAGGAACCGGTCGACTTCGAGATCGGCCTCACTGACCAAGTTGCCGGGGGTCTTGTCCCAGCTGTGCAAGGCATGGCCTGCCCCAGGCCAGCGCGAATAGGCGATCCGGCCCGCCTCGCGGACAATGGTTTGAAAGCGGTCACGATCTATCATTTTTGGCAATCATTAGGGCTGCCCGAGTTGGCCCTGCACAGAGCACTTTTCAAGTGGGTCGATCCGTGCTTAGGCCCCCGCAACACGACCTCTCCCCAGAATAAATATTGAAGGGATCGATACGCCATGAACGTCCATGAATATCAGGCCAAGGAACTGCTCAAGGAACACGGCATTGCGGTGCCCGCCGGCCATCCTGCGCTGAGCGTTGAAGAAGCGATCGCGGCTGCCAAGCAACTCCCCGGGCCGCTTTATGTGGTCAAGGCGCAGATCCACGCTGGCGGACGCGGCAAGGGCAAGTTCAAGGAACTCAGGCCCGACGCCAAAGGCGGCGTGCGGCTGGCCAAAAGCCTTGAGGAAGTGGAAGCCCACGCGCAGGATATGCTCGGCAACACACTGGTAACGATACAGACCGGCGATGCGGGCAAGCAGGTGAACCGCCTCTACATCACCGACGGGGTCGATATCGCCAAGGAATACTACCTTTCGCTGCTGGTTGACCGCGCAACCGGGCGCGTCGCCTTCGTCGTCTCGACCGAGGGCGGGATGGATATCGAAACCGTGGCGCATGACACGCCTGAGCTGATCACCACCTTCACCATCGATCCCGCGCAGGGCTTCCAGCCGCATCACGGGCGCGCGGTGGCCTTCGCGCTTGGGCTGACGGGCGACCTAAACAAGCAGGCGCAGAAGCTGGCCGCGCAGCTGTACGACGCCTTCATCGCCACCGATTGCGAAATGCTCGAAATCAACCCGCTGTGCCAGACCGATGACGACCGGCTGCTGGTGCTCGATGCCAAGATGAGCTTCGATGGCAACGCGCTCTACCGCCACCCAGACATCGAAGCCCTGCGCGACGAGACCGAGGAAGACCCGGCCGAAGTCGAAGCCAGCGAATATGATCTCGCCTACATCAAGCTCGATGGCAACATCGGCTGCATGGTCAACGGCGCAGGCCTCGCGATGGCGACGATGGACATCATCAAGCTCAATGGCGCCTTCCCGGCCAACTTCCTCGACGTCGGCGGCGGCGCGACCACCGAGAAGGTCACCGCGGCGTTCAAGATCATCCTCAAGGACCCGGCGGTCGAAGGCATTTTGGTGAACATCTTCGGCGGGATCATGAAGTGCGACGTGATTGCAAACGGCATCGTGCAGGCGGCCAAGGACGTGAACCTGCAGGTGCCACTCGTCGTCCGGCTCGAAGGCACCAACGTGGCCGAAGGCAAGGCGATCCTGGCTAATTCGGGCCTCGCAATCGTGGCGGCGGACAATCTGGGCGACGCCGCGCAGAAGATTGTCGCCGAAGTGAAGAAGGCCGCTTGATCCAACGGGCGCGCGGACCCGTAACTCATCGCGGATGGGGCTGATTGCAAGTCAAACCCATCCCAACCATGCGGGCCCACCCCACTTGACGTTTACGTAAACGCAAGCTAGGCAAGCGCTAGAACAACGTTCGTGATTCTGTGAGAGGAAGGAACATCCCATGAAGATCCTCGTCCCCGTCAAGCGGGTGATCGATTACAACGTCAAGCCGCGGGTCAAGGCCGATGGCACCGGCGTTGATCTTGCCAACGTCAAGATGAGCATGAACCCGTTCGACGAGATCGCGGTCGAAGAAGCCATCCGGCTGAAGGAAAAGGGCGCGGCGACCGAGATCGTGGTCGTATCGGTCGGCCCGGCCAAGGCACAGGAAACGCTGCGCACCGCGCTGGCGATGGGCGCGGACCGGGCGATCCTGATCGAAACCGATGACGAGGTCGAACCGCTGGCGGTCGCCAAGCTGCTCAAGGCCATCGCCGATGAGGAAGCCCCCGGCCTGATCATCCTCGGCAAGCAGTCGATCAGCGACGATTCCAACCAGACCGGCCAGATGCTTGCCGCGCTGATGGGCCGTCCGCAGGGAACTTTTGCCAACACCGTCGAAGTCGATGGTGACCACGTGATCGTGAAGCGCGAAGTTGATGGCGGCCTTCAGACCGTGAAGCTCGCCATGCCCGCGATCGTCACCACCGACCTTCGCCTGAACGAGCCGCGCTACGCCTCGCTGCCCAACATCATGAAGGCCAAGCAAAAGCCGCTCGCGCACAAAACCGCCGCCGATTACGGCGTCGATCTTACCCCGCGGCTCATGACCCTCAAGGTCGCCGAGCCGCCAGTGCGGCAGGCGGGCGAAAAGGTCGCTGACGTCGCTGCACTGGTCGAAAAGGTCAAAGCGCTCGGTATCGCGTAAGCGCACCGGCACTCTTAACAAGGATACTTAGTGATGAAGACCCTCGTTCTCGTCGAACATGACAACACCAAGGTGCACGATGCGACGCTCGCAGTGGTCACCGCCGCTTCGCAGTTGGGCGAAGTTCATCTGCTGGTCGCGGGCCACAATTGCGGCTCGGTGGCCGAGGCTGCTGCGAAGATCGCGGGCGTGGGCAAGGTCCACGTGGCGGACGATGCGGCCTATGCCAACGGCCTTGCAGAAAACGTCGCCCCGCTCGCCGCTGCGCTGATGGGTCACCACGACGCGTTTCTCGCTGCGGCCACCACGCAGGGCAAGAACATCGCCCCGCGCGTTGCGGCGCACCTCGATGTGATGCAGGTCTCTGAAATCCTCTCGGTCGAGGGGCCCAAGACCTTCACCCGCCCGATCTATGCGGGCAACGCGATCGCAACGGTCGAATCGACCGATGCCAAGCTGGTGATCACCGTGCGCGGCACCGCGTTCGAGAAAGCCGCGACCGAAGGCGGTTCAGGCACGATTGAAGCCGTCGGCGGTGCGGGCGAGGCGGGCACCTCGAGCTTTGTCAGCTCGGAAATCGCCAAGAGCGAGCGTCCGGAGCTGACCAGCGCCAAGATCATCGTTTCGGGCGGCCGCGCGCTCAAGGACGCCGAAACCTTCGAGAGCATCATCACCCCGCTCGCCGACAAGCTCCACGCCGCCATCGGCGCGAGCCGCGCGGCGGTCGATGCGGGCTATGTTCCGAACGATTACCAAGTCGGCCAGACCGGCAAGATCGTCGCCCCGCAGTTCTACTTCGCGATCGGCATTTCGGGCGCGATCCAGCACTTGGCGGGGATGAAGGATTCCAAAGTCATCATCGCCATCAACAAGGACGACGACGCCCCGATTTTCCAGGTCGCGGATATCGGGCTAGTGGGCGACCTGTTCACGGTAGTGCCGGAGCTGACCGGGGCGCTGTAAGGAAAACAGCGCAAACGTCTTTATTTCGAAATGAGCTTCCGGCAGTCTGTCATGACTGTCGGAGGTTTTTTCTTGCGTCGCACTCTTCTCGCCCTTGCCGCTGTAGCGACCACCCTCACCGCCGGGCCGCTCGGGGCCGAGCCGCGCGTGCTCAAGCCCTATAGCCCGTGGAACGTAGATTTCGGCGACGATGTGTGCCGTCTTCAGCGGCTGTTCGGCAGCGCCGATGACAAGCAAGTGCTGGTCCTCCAGCAGTATTGGCCCTCCAATCGCGCCGGCCTGACTCTCGCCGGGTCTGCCTTTGCCAAGTTCCGCAGCCTCGCGCGGACCGATGTCAGGTTCTACGAGGGGCAGGAGCCGCTGCCGGCAACCCCGTTCACCGGCACCTTCGGCGACATCGGCGAGGCGCTGATCTTTCCAAACGTCAGGCTTGACCAGCCCGAACCGCTGGAAACGAGGGAAGCGATCTCGGACAAGCCTTTCGAACAGATGGACCTCGAGCTCGGCAAGAAGGCGCGCTTCGTCGAAGTACGGCAAGGCGGTCAGAATGTGCGCCTCGAGACTGGGGCGCTCGATGCGCCCTTCGAGGTGCTCAATCAATGCACGCTCCAGCTGCTGCGCGTCATGGGCCTCGATGCCGACAAGCATTTGACGATGCAAAGCGAGGCGCGCTGGCTCAATCGCGACGCGCTGGTGCGCCGGATCGTCGCCGACTACCCGAATCAAGCGCAGGCCAACGGCGAGCAGGGGATCATGCGAATGCGCGTGATCGTCAACACCGATGGCGGGGTCGAGAACTGCAGGATTCTCAAGGCGACCACCACCAAGCGTCTCGAATCGCCTGCCTGTAAAGTGATGGAACGCGCGCAATTTGCGCCTGCGCTGGATGCCGAGGGGAAGGCATTCCGCTCGCTCTATGCGACCACGATCACCTACAAGTTGGGGGGATGAGGCTGAGGCACACAGGCCCCCTCACAAAACCCCATTGAGCGCATGCAACGTCATCCCCACCAGCCCGCCCACCAGCGTGCCGTTGATGCGGATGAACTGGAGGTCGCGGCCGACCGCGCCTTCGACCCGGTCGGTGATGGTGCGCGCGTCCCAGCGCTTGACCGTCTCTGACACCAGCCGCACGATCTGATCGCCGTAGCGGGTCACCACGCCGACGATTGTGCGCCGCGCAAAGCGGTTGATCTGGTGTTGCAACCGCGCGTCGCGTTGCAGCGCTCCCCCAAGTTCGGCGAGCATGGTGCGCATCTCCGCGCCCATCCCGCTTTCGGGATCGCGCGCGCGGGTGATCAGCGAGCGGCGGATGCGTTCCCACACCCCGCTCCACCACACTGCCACCGCCGGATTGGCGATCAGATCGCGCTTCATCTCCTCCACCTTGGCGCGGGTTTCGGGGTCGTGCTGCAAGTCCTGGCCGAACTTCTGCAAGCCCTCCTCGATCTTGCCGCGCAAGGGATGGTCGGGATCGATCAGCACTTCGGCCAGCAGCTTGTACAACCCATCGAGCACGCTGGACGAGATCGTCTTGTCGATCCCGGCCCAGCGCAGCACGCCTGCCACCCGGTGGTGGATGATGTCGCGCAGGGTGTCCTCGTTATCCTCGATCGTCAGCCCGGCCCAGCGCACAAAGCCATCGATCAGCGGCTGGTGGCGCTTGTCCGCCATCGTGGTCTCGATCATTCGCCCGGCCAGCGGCGCGATATCGAGTTTGGACAACTGGCCCGCCAGCCCGCTGCGCACTTGATTGCCGAGCCGGTCAGGATCGAGCGATTCCAGCACCTCGGCCAGCAATTCCGCCGCCCCGCTGGTGATGCGCGAACGGTGATCGATCCCCCCGCCGTCGGGGCCGCGTGTCGGCGAGGCGGCGAGAAACTCTCCGGCCGCCTTGGCGATGTTCATCCCCGCCATCCGCCGCGCGACCACTGCGGGAGTGAGGAAGTTCTCCTGCAGGAACTGCGCCATCGTGTCGGCGATGCGGTCCTTGTTTTCGGGGATGATCGCGGTGTGCGGGATCGGCAGGCCAAGCGGGTGACGGAACAGCGCGGTGACCGCAAACCAGTCTGCCAGCCCGCCAACCATTGCAGCTTCGGCAAAGGCGTTGATGTAGCCCCACGCCGGGTGCACGGCGATCAGCCCGTGGGTGGCGATGAACACCGCCGCCATCGCGGCGAGCATGCCCGTTGCAATCCAGCGCATCCGCCGCGCGCGATCGACGGTGAGCGGCTGTCCGCCTAAGGTCAGGGGCCTTGTGAGACGTGTCGCCATCTGCGCGGCCTTAGCCCGGTTCGGGCGCGTCCGTCACGCTTTTCCCGGCGTCCGGCCGATCACTCGGCTGGCTCAGCGCCGGGCGGCGCGCGCCGCACGGGGATAGACTTGGCAAGGCCGGGGAACGGCAGATCGGGTTCCGCCCCATATGCGCCGGCATATTCGGGCATACCAAGCGGGTCGTTCTCGTCGCCCGGCTTGTAAGTCAGCATCCGCGCACGCAGCCACGGTCCGACGCGCTTTTCGAAGCTGTCGGCAAGGCTGAAGCCGGCCGGCACGATCAGCAGCGTAAGGAGGGTCGAGAGCACCAACCCGCCGATCACCACGATCCCCATCGGCTGGCGCCACGCCCCGTCGCCGCTGAGCGACAGCGCCACCGGGATCATCCCGGCGGTCATCGCCACAGTCGTCATCACGATCGGCTGCGCGCGCTTGTGGCCTGCGTCCATGATCGCATCGAGCTGGCCCACGCCCTTGTTCATCTCCTCGATCGCGAAGTCGATCAGCAGGATCGAGTTCTTCGACACGATCCCGAGCAGCAGCAGGATCCCGATATAGACCGGCATCGACT
This sequence comes from Sphingomonadales bacterium, assembly GCA_038210785.1. Lineage (GTDB taxonomy): Bacteria > Pseudomonadota > Alphaproteobacteria > Sphingomonadales > Sphingomonadaceae > Erythrobacter. Next base: position 11,790 of record JBBQWH010000025.1, read on the forward strand.
GCGGCTGGCCCAGCAGCCAGATCAACAGGATGCCCCCTAGCGGCGCCAGCGCCAGCGAGGTCATGTTGACCAGTGGGCTCATCAGCCGTTTGTAAAGCAGCACCAGCACCGCAAACACCAGCAGGAACCCGGCGATGATCGCGATCACGAGGTTGACCTTTAGTTCCTCCTGCCACTTTTCCTCGCCCACGGTGTCGCGGATGACGCCGGCCGGAAGGGTCTTGAGCACCGGCAAGGCATCGATCTGCGCCTGCGCCTCACCCTTGAGCACGCCTGCGGCAAGGTCCGCGCCGACCAGCACGCGGCGGTTCTGGTTGTAACGCTGGACCGCAGTCGGACCGGAGCCGAAGGTGATGTCGGCCACCCGGCTCAAGGGCACTGAACCGCCATTGGCAAGTGGCACGGGAAGGTTCTCGATTGTCCGGAAATCGGTGCGGGCTGCGCGCGATAGGCGCACCACGATCGGGATCTGTCGATCCGCCAGCGAAAAGCGCGCGGCGTTCTGCTCGATCTCGCCCAGCGTGGCGATGCGGATCGTCTGCGACAGCGCGGCGGTGGTTACGCCCAGTTCAGCAGCGATCTTATCGCGCGGGGTGATGATGATCTCAGGGCGCTTGAGATCGGCGCTGATCCGCGGGGCGACGAGGGTCTTCAGCCCCTTCATCTCCTCGACCAGCCGGGTCGCGATCTGATCGAGCAACACCGGATCCGAGCCCGCCAGCAGCACCGTCATATCGCGGCCCGAACCAAACCCGCCCGATTGCGACTGGAACCGCACGCGGGCATCAGGGAACTTGGCCAGCTCAGGTGCGAGATCGCGCGAGAACTCATCCGATGTGCGCTGGCGATCTTCGCGCAATTTGACAAAGATCGACGAGCTATCGCCCTGCCGCACCCGTTCGAGCAGTTGCTCGACCTCGGGCTCGCGGCGCAGCCGGTCGGCTACGGAATTGACCGCCCGCTTGGTCTCGGCAAGCGTGGTGCCGGGCACCATCTCGATCGCGACCTGAATGTTTTGTTCATTGATAGTCGGCTGAAACTGGCCGGGGATCTGACCGAACAGCAGGATCGTGACCAAGAACGAGAACCAGCCGATGCCGAGCATCCAGATGCGGTGATCGTAGAACCGTGCTGTCATCCAGCGAACGCCGCGGGCAAAGCCGCTGTCGTTGCCTGCGGGGGCCTCAATCAGCTTGAATGTGGCAAAGGCAGCAAGGAACGAAAGCACCGAGACGAGCAGCACGATCATGACTTCGAACATCTTGGCGACCAGCTTGTGCACGCCTGCATTGGTGTCGGCAGAAACGGCCGTTGCGATCGCTTGCGGCACCTCGAGGCCGATCAGTCCCTTCCACGGCGGCGGGGCGCCCGCGCCCTGCGCGACCATCGCGGAAACCGAACCGCTCGCCAGCTCGAACATCACCAGCGCAGGCACCGCCAGCAGCACGATCGCTGTGAGCAGCAGCGCGGGAATATACACCGCGCGGCGGCGCGGGCCAGTGATCCCGGCGCGGCGCGCCGCCATCCGGCCGGTGTCGAGCGTCCACGCAAGCACCTGCATATAGCCATTGATCATCGGCCCTTCGCCGTGTTCGGCAATGCCCTTGGCCTTGAGGAAATAAGCCGCCATCAGCGGCGTCACCATCCGCGCCACGGCAAGCGACATCAGCACCGCGATCACAACCGTGATCCCGAAATTCTGGAAGAACTGGCCCGAGACGCCCGGCATCAGGCCCACAGGCAGGAACACCGCGACGATGCAGAAACTGGTAGCGACCACCGGCAGACCGATCTCGTCGGCAGCGTCGATGCTCGACTGATAGGCCGATTTGCCCATCCGCATGTGGCGCACGATGTTCTCGATCTCAACGATCGCATCATCGACCAGCACGCCTGCCACCAGCGCCAGCGCCAGCAGCGAGAGGAAGTTCAGGTTGAACCCGAGCAGGTCCATGAACCAGAAGGTCGGGATCGCCGAGAGCGGGATCGCGACGGCGCTGATGAAGGTCGCGCGCCAATCGCGCAGGAACATGAACACCACCACCACCGCGAGCACCGCGCCTTCAACCAGCGCCCACATCGAGGATTTGTACTGGCCGCGGGTGTAGGTGGTGGTGGTCGACAGTTTGATGAACTTGATCCCGGGATTTTCGACTTCGATCTTGTCCATCTCGACCAGCGCCGCGTCATAGACCGCAAGGTCTGATGAGCCACGCGCGCGGTTCATCAGGAAGTTGACCACTTCCTTGCCGTTGACTTCGCTGATCGAGTTGCGCTCGGAAATCCCGTCACGCACTGTGGCGATATCGGCGAGCCGCACGGTGCGCCCGCCGCTGAGCTGCACCTGGGTTTGCGACAGCGCAAACGCGCTGTCAGAATTGCCGAGCACGCGCAGCGACTGGCGGGTACCGCCGATTTCGGCAAGCCCGCCCGCGGCATTGATGTTGGTCTGGCGCAGCGCAGCGTTGATCTGCGAGGCAGTGACGCCGAAGGACTGCATCCGCGCAGGGTCGAGGATCACCTCGATCTGCCGGTCGACCCCGCCGAAGCGCGACACTTCGGCCATGCCTTCGATCTTGAGCAGCCGCTTGGCGACGGTATCGTCGATGAACCAGCTCAATTGTTCGAGCGTCATGTCGTCGGCTTCGACTGCGACATAGCCGATCGGCTGGCCCACCACATTGACCTTGCCGATTTGCGGTTCGAGGATCCCATCGGGCAAGCTACCGCGCACGCTCGCAACCGCGGTCTCGACCTCGTTCACCGCTTCAATCAGGTTGGTGCCGATCTCGAACTCGACAAATGTGAACGAACTGCCCTCGCTCGCAGTTGACTGGAGCGTGTTGACCCCGCTGATCGAACGCAGCGCGCTTTCAACCCGCTGAGTGATCTGGTTCTCGATTTCGGTTGGCGAGGCGCCCGGCTGGGCGATGACGACCCTGACTGCCGGGAAATCGACATCTGGCTTGTCGATCACGTCCATCTGCAGGAAGCTGACGATGCCTGCAAACAATAGGCCGGTGAAGAACACCAACGGGATCACCGGATTGCGGACCGACCAGGCCGAAATGTCGCGTAGAGCCATGATATTCCTACCTGTGTTTCGCCGGGTCTGGGCATTGGCCCGCGTCAGTTACGCAGGCCAAATGCCGGGGGATGGCGCCTTATTTCTTCAACGCTTGCGGGTTGACGGTCTCGCCGGGGTTAAGGAACCCGCCGGCGCGCAGCACCACGCGCTCGGTGCCCGCAAGGCCTTGGGTGATCACGACGCCGCTGGCGGTCACCGCGCCGGTCTTGACCGCGCGGCGCACCGCCTTGTTATCCTTGTCGACGATGTAGACAAAGGCGCCTTTGGTATCGGCCAGCACCGCGCTTTCTGGCAGCACGGTGGCGGTGATGTTGCCCGAATTGATGCGCGCTGTAGCAAAGCCGCCGGGGCGCAGTTCGGGCGCGAAGGACAGCGCAATGCGCGCGGTACCCTGCCGGGTGGTGGCATCAATCACCGGTGCAAGCTGCCAGATCTGCCCGGTGAAGCGCTTGTCCGATCCGGTCGGGATGATGGTCGCAGCGGTGCCGACTGCAAGCTTGGCCAGCTGCTCCTCGGAGAGTTGGGCGAGCAACTCCATCTCGCCGCCGCTGGCGATGGTGAACAGCGCCGGGGTGCCCGCGCCGACCGTCTGGCCGGGCTCGACGCTGCGCTGAAGCACGTAGCCGGTGGCAGGAGCATAGATGTTAAGCCGTTCATTGCGCGCGCGCTGTTCGCGCAGTTGTGCCTCGGCGACCTTGACCCGCGCCGCCGCGGCATCGCGCGTCGCAGTCAGGCGATCAACATCGGCCTTGGATACAAACCCGCGCGCCACCAGCTGCAACGACCGGTCGAGATTGGCCTGCGCGAGTTTGGCATCGGCGCGCGCAACGTCGATCTGGGCTGACTGGGCCGCAGCCTGCTGGACCTGGACCGAGCGGTCGATCACCGCCAGCACTTGGCCCTTTTGCACCCAGTCGCCCGCATCGGCGGTGACGCGCAACACCTGCCCGCCCTCGCCCACCACGCCGACCGGCATCGGCCGCCGCGCAGCAAGCGTGCCGGGAGCCTCGATTTCGCCTGCAACCACTGATTTGCCCGGGGTGACCACCGTGACCGAGGGGGCCTGCGAATTGTCGTCATCAACCGCCACCGGCTCGCCGCCGGCCAACGCGAACCACGCCGCGATTGCCAGCATCAGCCCAAACACGCCAAGCCCGCCGAGCACCAGCCAGCGCGGGATCGTCGGTGCGGCCAGCGTGCGCGCACCGGCAAACTCGGTGGACACTCCGTCGGCCGCCTCTGCAGTGATCGTTGTCTCATAATTCATTGCCATTCCCTCACGCAGGCGAAACCGGCCGCCGGGCCGATATTGGCTCTGAGTGTATTACTCGCATAAGTCACCAACTTCAACGTCTGATAGATCGTCAGGTGCCCCACTGCAATGCGTGCATCGACCGGTGACTTGCCGCCTAGACGAAAGGCGCTGGCCTGCGGCGATTTGCGCGTAGCCCCGGCAATGGGGGCGGACGGATACGTGACGGCAGGTGACGGGCGCTGAAGCGTTCAGCGCACCCGCCCGCGCTGGACCACGTTCAGGATGCCGAGCAGCACAACCGCACCGATCAACGCGCCCAGCACGCCTGACCAGTCTGGCGGCCACGCGCCGATTGTCCCGCCGCCGAGCAGGAAAGAAAGCACGCTGTTGCCGATGAACGAGCCGATGATGCCGACGATGATGTTCGCCGCCATGCCCATCGAGCTATCGCGCCGCATGACGATACTGGCAAGCCAGCCGATCACGCCGCCCATGATGATAAACCAGATAAATCCCAGCATTGACCGCCTCCCCGTTCTCGCCGCGCACCGATCGGGCACGGACGGATACAGGGGACGCCAAATGTGGCGGTTGCGCAACCCGCTACGGGCAGGACGGGTCAGCGGCGAGATGAAGCGAGAGCGGCGCGGCGGCGCGCGCCCAGATCAATACTTCAGCTGGCGTTCGTAAAGATCGCGGTAGTGCTGGATCTTGGTGACGCGCAGGCCGTGCATCCCCGAACGGTCGACCGCGCGCTGCCACGACGCGAACTCCTCAAGCGTCAGGCCATAGCGTGCCAGCGCTTCGTCGAGCGTCAGCAGCCCGCCGTTGACTGCGGCCACCACCTCGGCCTTGCGCCGCACCACCCAACGCTTGGTCTCGGGCGCAGGCAAGTCGGCAAGGGTCAGCGGCTCGCCGAGCGGACCGATAACCTGTGCGGGGCGGATGTCCTGGTTCTCAATCATTGCATTTCTCTCGCATCGCCTCGGTCTGCATCGGAGCTGGCTCCGTTAGCATCGCCCGGACGGTTTGCATCACTATGGCAAAGCATCGCACTCAAGGCTTTAGATTGCCCTAAACCAACAGGGTTAACGCCCGGTTGGCAATTGTCTTGGAGAAGTGCGAAGTAACTGGCTGCGGCATCGCCGAAGCTGGCGGCGACAGCCTCGATCGGGGCCTGCGACTCGGTCCGCAGCAACAGCCTCAGGTCGCGCGCGGCGTTGAGGCGGGCAGTGATATCGCTCCACTCGACCGCGCGCAGGGCGTCGCCCGCGCGGCGCGCCGGGCCAGCGCGCTCATCGGGACGGGCACCGGGGCGGGGACCGGCGGCGCGGGGGCTTTGGGACGCAGACCGGGGATTGGCTTTCTCGAACATCATCACCCGTTCTAACCCGAGTGCGTCAAAATCCGGTAAAAGTGCCATTTACCCGAGCTTAGGAATAGTGCTGCCGGAAGGCGCAACCCCTGCGCCCCTCCAATTCTGGCGCGCGCCACTGGCGAAGAAGCGCAAGGATCGCTATATCGCGCTCTTCTCATGGACATGCCCGCCCTCCGCTCCGCCGTTCTAGATGCCAGCCCGCTGTCCGGGTCCGACGCCGCCGCGCTGTTCGATCTGCCGCGCGCGGCGGCCGACTGCCGGATCGTTGTCGCGATGAGCGGCGGGGTCGATTCCTCGGTGGTCGCCGCGCTCGCCGCAGCCAGCGGAGCCGAAGTGATCGGCATCACGCTCCAGCTGTATGATTACGGCGCGGCGACGGGGCGCAAAGGCGCGTGCTGCGCGGGCGACGATATCCGCGATGCGCGCGCCGTCAGCGACCGGCTGGGCATCGCCCATTACGTGTTCGACCATGAAAGCGCTTTTCGCGAAGATGTGGTCGAGGCCTTCGCCGACGAATATCTCGCTGGGCGCACCCCGGTGCCCTGCATCCGCTGCAACATGGGGCCCAAGTTCACCGACCTGTTTCGCATGGCGCGCGAGCTGGGGGCGGATTGCCTTGCGACCGGGCATTACGTGCGCCGGGTGATGGCCGCAGACGGTACCCCGCAGCTTTACCGCGCTTTCGATCCGGCGCGCGATCAGTCGTACTTTCTCTATGGCACAACCGAAGCGCAGCTTGATTACCTGCGCTTCCCCTTGGGCGGGATGCCCAAGCCGCAGGTGCGCGCGCTGGCCAAGGCAGCGGGCCTGCGCAACGCGGCCAAGCCCGACAGTCAGGATATCTGCTTCGTGCCCGACGGCGATTACGCCAAGATCGTCACCAAGCTGCGGCCCGAAGGCGCAGCGCCGGGCGCGATCATCCACGCCGCCACCGGCGAGACGCTGGGGACCCACAAGGGCATCGTCCACTTCACCGTGGGCCAGAGGAAGGGTCTGGAGATCGGCGGACAGCCCGAACCGCTGTATGTGATCGGGCTGGATGCGGCGAAGCGCGAAGTGCTGGTCGGGCCAAAGCGGATGCTGGCGGTCCGCGCCGCGCGCCTGATCGAAACCAACCGCATCGGGCAAATGCCGAATGAGCCGCTGAGCGCGAAGGTGCGTAGCCTTGCCAAACCCGTGCCGATCACGCTCGAGGGGTCATTGGGAGACGGAGTGGCGGTCACGATCCGCTTTGCCGCGCCCGAATATGGCGTCGCGCCGGGGCAGGCGGCGGTGATCTACGCCGGCGAACGGGTAATCGGCGGCGGCTGGATCGACAGCACTGAGAAGATCAGCGCCTAAGCGCGTTACCCCTCCCACGGCTCCAGCACGCAGCCATAGCCCTTGCGGTAGGTCGCGGTCGCCTCTGCCACCAACGGGAAACGCGCGGTGACGCTTTTGGTCTCGGCATCCTCGACCAGCGTGACCATCTCCATCCCCGCCAGCCTGTCCTTGCCGCAATCCTCGAGGCTGCGCCCAGCGACATAGCGGCACGAACAGGCGACCCGCGCCGAATAGGCCGATGCGATGCTGCCATAGCCATTGATCGGCTCACGGAACGCCCAGGCCGCTCCGCCCAGCGCCAGCGCGATGATCGCCAGCAGCCACAATCCATAGCGCGGACGCTGGCGTCCGGACGGGCGCGCGAGGGGGGAAGATGATTTCGCCATTGCCAAGCTCTTTTGCATCGGGAATTGAGGGCGCGATGACCCTGTCTGCGACCCTCCATAACCATGCGTTTCCGCGCGCGCTAGCCCCGCGCCTGCCAGCCCTGCTCGTGCCAGCACTGCTTATGGTTGCCGGGTGCGGCGCCGCGCCGCCTCCTGCCCCTGCCGACGCACCGCTCACCCAAGCCGCGCTGGCGGCGGTCACGGCGGACGCGGGCGCGCCCAAGGATCAGCTTGCACGTGCGATCGACGATCTGTTCACGATGCAAGACCTTGGCGAAACCCGCGCTGTGGTGGTGATCGCGCAGGGCAAGCTGGCCGCCGAACGTTACGGCCCCGGCTATGACAAGGACACCCGCTTTATCAGCTGGTCGATGGCCAAGACCGTCACCGCGGTCTTGATCGGAATGCTGGTCGCCGATGGCAAATTGAGCCTCGATGCCCCCGCGCCTGTCCCCTTGTGGCAGCGCCCCGGCGATCCGCGCGCCGAGATTACCTTGCGCCAGCTGCTCCAGATGCGCAGCGGGCTGCGCCACACCGAAAGCGGCGATCCGCCCTACGAGAGCAGCGAGGTCAGGATGCTGTTCCTCGACGGGCGCGACAATATGGCCAAGTGGGCCGCGGAACAGCCGCTCGAAGCCGAGCCGGGCAAGCAGTTCGAATATTCCTCCAACACCACCGTCATCCTCGCCGATATCGCCGCGCGCGCGCTCACCACCAGTGCCAAGCCCGAAGCCCGGCGCATGGCGGTGGCGGATTACCTTGCGGAGCGCTTGTTCGCACCCCTCGCCATGACCAGCATGGTGCCCGAGTTCGATGCGAGCGGCACGCTGATCGGCGGCAGCCTGATGCACGCGACAGCGCGCGACTGGGCGAAACTGGGCGAGATGCTGCGCTTGAAGGGCCGCGCGCCGGGCGGCGAACAGCTGGTGCCGCAGCGCTGGGTCGAAGCGATGGTGACCTCCAGCCCGGCCAGCGCTCATTATGGTTTCCAGACCTGGCTCAACCGCCCGATCCCCGGGCGCGCTCCGGCCGACCACCCGCTGTTTCCCGACCGGGCCCCGGAAAGCCTGTTCAGTCTGATCGGCCATATGGGGCAATATGTGCTGGTTTCGCCTGCGCAGCGCGTGACACTGGTGCGGCTGGGACATTCGGACAGCGAGGAGCGCGCGGCGATGTTGCAACAGGCGGCGGACGTTTTGGAACTTTACCCTCAGAGGTAGAAGCTGCCCTCGACCACGGTCACGCACGGCCCGCCGAGCCACGCCTTGTCGCCATCGAGACGCAACGTAAGGTCTCCGCCTCGCTGGCTCGCCTGATGCGCGGTGAAGCTGATACGATTGAGCCGTCTTGCCCAATACGGCGTCAGCACCGCGTGCGCCGATCCGGTGACGCTGTCCTCGTCCACCCCGCCGCCGGGGACGAACACCCGGCTGACGATTTCGGTGTGATCCCCTGGCGCGGTGACGATAAACTGGTCTTTGCCGAGACGCTCCAGCCCGCGGATGTCGGGTGTCAGCCCGCGCACCGCCGCTTCGGTTTTATACAGAAAGATGTTGTACCCCAGCTCCGAACGATAGACTTCCAACGGCTCGGCCCCGAGCAACCGGATCACCTCGGCGTGGTTCTGGAGGCTACCCGGCTCAGTGGCGATCGCGGGGAGCGCCAGTTCGTAACCCGCCCCTTTGCGCACCACTTCGAGCACGCCCGACAGCCTCGTGCGGAACGTCACCCGGTCAAGCGCCCGTCCCTCGGCGTCGCGGGTTAGCAGCACATGCCCGCTCGCCAGCGTCGCATGGCCGCACAGCGCGATTTCATAGGTTGGCGTGCACCAGCGCAGCTCCCAATCGGCCTCTCCTGTTGTATCGCGCACTACAAAGGCGGTCTCGGCGAACAGGTTCTCAGCCCCGATCGCGATCAGCACATCATCAGGCAGCCATTCCTCCAGCACCATCACTGCCGCCTGATTGCCGCCAAACGGCCGGGCGCTGAAGGCATCGACGTGCCAGTAGGGAATTTTCTGCGTCATTGCGGGCCTCAAGGATAAAGTAGCGTGTCGGACCACGGCGCGTCCAGCCCGGCGCGGGTGAATTCGCGGCGATCATGCAGCCGGTTATCGCGGTCGATCCAGAATTCGATTCTTACAGGCGACAAAGTAAATCCTGTCCAATGCGGCGGGCGCGGCACCTTGCCGTCCGCCTCATGCGCGGCCGACATGTCCTGGACCCTGTCCAAATAGGTCTGACGGTCGGGCAAGGGGCGCGACTGGTCGGAGGCCGCGCTGCCGACCTGGCTCATATAGGGGCGCGAGTGGAAATAGGCGTCGGCGGCGTCGGGCGTCACTTCGATCAGCGGCCCTTCGATGCGGATCTGGCGGCGCAGGCTTTTCCAGTGGAACAATAGCGCGGCCTGCATATTGGCGCGGATCTGCCCCCCCTTGCGGCTGTCTGCGTTGGTGAAGAAGGTGAACCCGCCGCCTGCAATCTCGCCAGGGCCATGGCCCTTCAATAGCACCATCCGCACCGAAGGCGCGGCACCGGGCGTGGCGGTGGCGAGCGCCATCGCATTGGGGTCGTTCAATTCGCCCACGTGGGCTGCGGCAAACCACTCCTCGAACAGCGCGAACGGGTCGCCGCCTGCGGGCAGCACGCTGTCTGCCAGTTGGGCGTCGTCGAGAGGCACGGCATTGCTCACAGACGGGTTTCCTTGCTGAACCAAAGCCGTGACATAGGCACTGGTTCGAGACGGGGAAAGTGCGGCCGCGCAATTTCATCGCCCGGTTGCCCCCAGCGCGCGCTTGCGCGAGGGCGCTGTCTCACCTAGCTAACTCACCATGCGCGATCCCTATATCACTCTTGGCATTGCCCGCACCGCGTCGGAAGCGGACATCAAAAGCGCCTATCGCAAGCTCGCCAAGGAACTGCACCCCGATCGCAACAAGGACCAACCCAACGCGGCCGAGAAATTCTCCGACATAACGCGCGCCTATGATCTGTTGTCCGACAAAGCCAAGCGCGCGCAGTATGATCGCGGCGAGATCGACGGGGAGGGCAATCCCGCCAATCCCTTCGCTGGCATGGGCGCACGCGCAGGCTATGGCCGGGGCGGCAGCTATGGCGCGGGCAGCGCGCCGCCGGGCAGCGAATTCGGCGGTTTCGGGGCTGACGAGGCCGATCTTGGCGATCTGTTCGAAGGCCTGTTCGGCAACCGCGCGCGTCAACAACAGCAGCCCCCCAATGGCGGCGCGCGGCGCGGCTTTGGTCGCCAGCCCCCGCCGCCGCCCAAGCCTGGCGCAGACATCCAGTATAGGCTCGCGGTGCCGTTCGTCGATGCCGCCGCCGGGCGCGACCAGCGCATCACGCTTGCCGATGGCAAGGCGATCAACTTAAAGCTCCCCGCAGGCGTTGAGGATGGCACGTTGATGCGCCTCAAAGACAAGGGTCACCCGGGCCTCGGCGGCAACGGCGACGGGATCGTGATGGTGGAGGTCGGCAACCATCCGTTCTTCCGGCGCGAGGGCGACAATATCCGCATGGACCTGCCGATCACGCTCGATGAAGCAGTGCGCGGGGCCAAGGTCAAATGCCCCACGGTTGACGGGGCGGTGATGCTGACGATCAAGCCCGGCTCGGGCGGCGGCACAGTGCTGCGGCTCGCGGGGAAGGGCTGGACTCGGAAGAACGGCAAGCCGATCGACGGCAAGCCCGAACGCGGCGACCAGCTGGTAACGCTCGAAATCCAGCTCCCGGCGGATCTGGCCGCGCTCGAACAGCGGCTCGAAGGCTGGGTCGATACCGCCCGCCCGCGCGAGAAGTTCGGCCTGTAACGGCCGAATGGCAGAAGGCTGACCCGATGTCTGACACAACCACCCACGCTGCGTGGATGCCGAACCTGTCGAGGGTCTGGCAGGTGGCGGGGCGCGTCGCGGCCAACACCTTTTCCGACGGCTTCATCCATGCCGGCAACCTTGCCTACCTGTCGATGCTGTCGATCTTCCCGTTCTTCATCCTCGGCGCGGCGCTGTTTGATATCATCGGCGGGCGCGACAATGCCCAGACGATGATCGCCGCAGTGGCGCAGGCCATGCCCGCTTCGGTCACGGAGGTGATCGTGCCGGTGGCCGAGGACGTGATCTACGCCCGTTCGGGGTGGCTGCTGTGGATCGGCGGCGCGGTGGCGCTGTGGACCGTGTCCAGCCTGATCGAAACGATTCGCGACATTCTGCGCCGGGCTTACGGGGCGGCCAGCAGCGGATCCTTGTGGAAAGCGCGATTGTTTTCGGCCGGGCTGATCCTGGCTGCGGTGGTGGTGCTGATGCTGTCGCTGTTCGCGCAGGTGGTGATCGGCGCCGCCCAAGAGGTAATCGCCGCTGCGTTTCCGCAGTTCGGCAAATGGATCGGCGCGCTCAGCCTATCACGGATTGTCCCGGCGCTTGGGGTGGCAGGCTCGCTGTTTGTGATCTTTTACACACTGACCCCGCGCGCATTCCGCCGTGCAGGGTGCCCCAAATGGCCCGGCGCCGTGTTCACCACGCTGTGGTGGCTGGGGGTCGCGTCGGCGCTGCCGGTGGTGCTGAGCGGCGCCTTCACCTATGATACGACCTACGGCAGTCTCGCCGGGAGCATGGTGACGCTGTTCTTTTTCTGGCTCGTTGGGCTCGGCCTCGTTATCGGCGCACAATTGAACGCAGCATTGGCGCAGGCGCCATCCGCCGAGGCTCATGAGGAGAAGGCGTAAATGAACGGATTGATGCCCGGGCTGATGGCCGGCAAACGCGGCCTGATCACGGGGCTCGCCAACGACAAGTCGCTGGCCTGGGGCATTGCCCGCAAGCTTGCCGAGCACGGTGCCGAACTGGCGTTCTCCTATCAGGGTGACGCGCTGGCCAAGCGGGTGATCCCGCTCGCCGCTGAAGTGGGGAGCGATTTCACCTTCGAATGCGACGTTTCGAGCATGGCTTCGCTCGATGCCGCGTTTGCTACGCTGAAAGACCGCTGGGACAGCCTCGATTTCGTGGTCCACGCGATCGGCTTTTCCGACAAGAACGAACTGCGCGGGCACTATGTCGACACCAGCCTCGACAATTTTTTGATGACCATGAACATCTCGGCCTATTCGCTGGTGGCGATCACCCAGCGCGCTGCTGCAATGATGCCCGATACCGGAGGCGCGATCCTGACGTTGAGCTATTACGGCGCGGAAAAGGTCATCCCGCATTACAATGTGATGGGCGTGGCCAAAGCGGCGCTGGAGACCAGCGTAAAGTACCTCGCCAACGACCTCGGCCCGCGCAATATCCGCGTCAACGCGATCAGCGCCGGGCCGATCAAGACGCTGGCGGCGAGCGGCATCGGCGATTTCCGTTACATCCTGAAATGGAACGAGCTGAACGCGCCGCTCCGCCGCAATGTCACAATCGACGACGTCGGCGGCGCGGGCCTGTATCTGCTGTCCGACCTTGCTTCAGGCGTCACGGGCGAGACACATCATGTCGATGCGGGCTATCACGTGGTCGGCATGAAGCAGGAAGACGCGCCCGATATTGCGCTCACCTAGCGTGATGGTCTGAACCGACGATGCGCACTGTTCTTGTCACTGGCTCTGCCGGGTTCATCGGCTTTCACCTGTCGCAGCTGCTGCTGGAGGAAGGCTTCCGCGTCATAGGCTTTGACGGGATGACCGATTACTACGACGTGCGGATCAAACAGCGGCGCCACCAGATGCTGCTGCAACACCCGCATTTCAGTGCGACCGAAGGCATGCTGGAGGATTTCGATCGCTTGCTCGCGCTGGCGCAGGCGGAAAAGCCCGATGTGATCGTCCACCTCGCGGCGCAGGCGGGGGTGCGCTACTCACTCGAAAATCCGCGCGCCTATATCGATGCCAACCTGATCGGCACCTTCAACGTGATGGAATGCGCGCGCGAGCTGGCGGTGGATCACCTGCTGATGGCCTCGACCAGCTCGGTTTACGGCGCGAACACGCAAATGCCGTTCGACGAAGGGCAGAAGGTTGACACCCCGCTGACCCATTACGCCGCGACCAAGAAGGCGAACGAGGCGATGGCGCATTCCTATGCGCATCTGTGGGACCTGCCGACCACGATGTTCCGGTTCTTCACCGTTTATGGCCCGTGGGGGCGGCCCGACATGGCGCTTTTCAAGTTCACCAGCGGGATCCTCGAAGGCACGCCGATCGACATCTATAATGATGGCGAGATGTACCGCGATTTCACTTACGTCAGCGATCTGGTGCGCGCTATCAGGCTGCTGATCGACGCAGCCCCAGTGCGGCCCGAGGCGCCTGAGGACATTGCGCCCGGCGACAGCCTCTCGGCTGTAGCCCCCTTTCGGGTGGTCAATATCGGCAATGGCGAGAAAGTGCGGCTGATGGACTTCATCACCGCGATCGAGGCTGAATGCGGGCGCGAAGCGGTCAAGAACTTCATGCCGATGCAACAAGGCGATGTGCCTGCGACCTGGGCCGATGCCAGCCTGCTGCACGCGCTCACCCACTACGCCCCGCAGACCTCATTCCGCGAAGGTGTCGCGCGGTTCGTGGCGTGGTACCGGGACTACTACCGGATCTGACAGCCGCGCTTACTGCGGTTGGTCGCCAGTCTTGGGCGGTGTCGGCGAAGGCGCGGGGAGCGCGGCTTCGCCCGGTAGCTCGGCCTGACGCTCACGCTCTAGCCGTTCCATATATTCGCGCTCGATCATTTCGACCCGGTCCTGTTCGGCCGCGGCATCGGCGTCGATGGTCGACAGACGCTCAGCCCGCGCCTGTTCGATCAGCAGGCCGAACCGGATACCATCGGCTTCGGCGCGGTCCTTATAGGCGGCTTCGATGAACTTCTGAGTGCAGCCGGTAAACCCGCCTGCGCCCGCAGGGCTGCAGCTCATCGCCCCGAAATCGCCGACATATTTGATCTCCTCCACCTGCCGCGCGGGAGAGATGTTCGCGGGCGAATCGCTCTGCCTCAGGTTGGAGGGGATACGGTACCGATCAGCTTCGACCAGAATCTCGCAAATCACCACTTCGCCTTGCTTGGCGACGGGGCACTCGGAGGCGTCATAGGCGATCACCATGTTGATCTTCTCGCTCGCGCTCTGCGCAGCGGCGGGGGCGGCAGCGGCAAGGGCAGCGCCAAGGGCAGCAAGAGCGACGGGGGCGAACAGGTGCTTCATGGCGCTTGGATCCTCTGACAGACGCGGGTGCATGTCCGGGCAATCATTGCCCGCGACCGGGGCCGCTTGTCCAGCCCTGCACTGCGACAAGCGGGCTGAACCCCGGGTGAAGCCGCAAGGCGCGCGTGGTTAGCGAAAAATTGAGTCCTGCTAAGCTAGACGACCGCTGATGGACCGGACAATCGCAGTCGTGGGGCTTGGCTATGTCGGCCTACCGGTGGCCGTGGCGCTGGCCGAGCGGCTTTCGGCGCGCGGCGTCAGCGTAACCGGCTTCGACATTGCGCGTGACCGGGTGGCGCAGCTTCGCGCGGGCCATGACGCGACCCGCGAGATCACTGACGCGCGGCTGACGTCGTGCGGCCTTGCGGTCTCGGACGATCCGGCGGTGCTGGACGGCGCGAGCCTGATCATCGTCACCGTGCCGACCCCGATCACCCAGGAACGCCGCCCCGATCTCACGCCCCTGCAGCGCGCCTGCGAGACCATTGGCCCGCGGCTGCAGACAGGCGCATTGGTGGTGTTCGAATCGACTGTGTTCCCGGGTGTCACCGAAGATATCTGCGGCCCGTGGCTGGCAGCGCATTCGGGGCTTGTGCAGGGTGAGGGATTCACGCTCGGCTATAGTCCCGAACGCATCAATCCGGGCGACCATGTCCACCGGCTCGAGACCATCACCAAGATCATCGCCGCCGACAGCCCCGCCGCGCTCGAGCGGATGCGCGCGGTTTACAGCGCGATTGTCGATGCGGGCCTGCATGAAGCGCCCTCGATCAAGGTCGCCGAAGCGGCGAAAGTGATCGAGAACACCCAACGCGATCTCAACATCGCGCTGATGAACGAGATTGCGCTGATCTTCGACCGGATGGGCATCGCCACCCGTGATGTGCTGGCGGCGGCGGGGACCAAGTGGAACTTCCTGCCCTTCACCCCCGGCCTGGTCGGCGGGCACTGCATCGGGGTCGATCCGTTCTATCTCACGGCGGCGGCGGAGAAGCTCGGCTACCGGCCAGAAGTGATCCTTGCCGGGCGGCGGATCAATGATGCGATGGGGCAGGCGATTGCGCAAAAGGTGGTCAAGCTGCTGATCGCGGGCGGCGTCTCCCCGTGCCGCGCGCGGGTCGGCGTGATGGGGCTGACCTTCAAGCAGGATGTGCCCGATATCCGCAATTCCAAAGTGCCCGATATTCTCGCTGAACTGGCCGAATACGGCATCACCGCGCTGGTCAGCGATCCGCTGGCCGATCCTGCGGCGGCGCGCCGCGAATATGGGATCGCACTCAGCCCGGAGGCTGCGCTGACCGGGCTGGATGCACTGGTGGTGGCGGTGAACCACGCGGAGTATCTGGCCGACCCGGCGGCGCTGGTTGCCCGGGTGCGCAGCGGCGGAATACTGGTCGACGTTAAAAGCGCACTGGAGCGGGCGGGAATGCCGGAGGAGCTGGTTTACTGGAGCTTGTGAAAGAGCTCGCGCGCAAGCGCTACGGCCACGAAGTGGTTCAGGCGCCCACCCGCAATTGCTTAAGGCCGAAGGGCTTGAAACAACACCGATGACGCACCCGCGCAGGCGGGCGCGCAAACAAAAGCCCCTAAATCCGCTCACTCACCTTGATCGCGATCCGGCACCCCAGCCGAATCGCGCCGGCCAGCAGCGGATAGGCCGGCGCGCGTTCGGCGCCGTTGGCAAAGGCGGCATCGCGGTGTTCGCGCTCGTCCTCGCGGAACGCTGCGATCATTTCAGCCAGCTCAGGGTCGGCGCCGGTCGCTTCAAGCTGTTCAAGTTGCTCGGTGTAATGCTTGTCGATCTCGGTTTCGACAGCAGCAGTGCAGGCCATTGCCGCTTCGGGGCCGAGGAGCGCGGTGCCTGCGCCGAGCATATAACCCGCCGCCGACCAGATCGGATGCAACACCGTCGGGCGCACGCCGCGCCGCGTCAGCAGCGCATCGAACTTGGCGCGGTGCTCTGCCTCTTGGGCTGCCATATGGCGGATTTCGGCAGAATGCGGGCCGCGGTCGCCCATCACCGCAAGCTGGCCTTCGTAAATCCGGGTTGCGCCGAATTCGCCGGCCTGATCGACCCGGATCATGCGGTGGAGGTCTTCGCGTTCCATCATCGGCTCCTGTGCGGCCCCAAGTCTTGGGCGTGTCCTACTTGCGATACGCAGCCAGCGCTACAATGGCCGCACCGCTCAGGCTCGAAATCAGGAAATTGAAGCCCGCCAGCGAAATCCCGAACAGATCCCACGGCGCCACATCGCAGCGGATTAGCGGCGCGGCGGCGGGGTTCATCACATCGATCCCCGATGCCAGGGTGGCGCACCCGGTGATCCCTTCCCAC
>JBBQWH010000026.1:0-28545 GCA_038210785.1 Sphingomonadales bacterium
AAAATCGGCCATTCCCGGTGCAAGTTACGCGATCTGCGGCTATCCCGCCGCCTGCCCCCCTGATAGGCCTGCCCGATGAGTGATCGTCTGGAGGGGCACGTCAAATTCGACAATGTCGGGCTGCGCTACGGCACCGACCCCGAGGTGTTGAGCAATCTGTCCTTCACGCTCTACCCTGGCAGCTTCTATTTTCTCACCGGGGCGAGCGGCGCGGGCAAGACCAGCTTGCTCAAACTGCTCTACCTCGCTCAGCGGCCTTCGCGCGGGGGGATCCGGATGTTCGGGCAGGATCTCATCACCATGCCGCGCGATCGCCTGCCCGACTTACGGCGGCGATTGGGGGTGGTGTTCCAGAACTTCCGGCTGGTGCCTTACCTCACCGCATTCGATAATGTCGCGCTGCCGCTGCGCTTGTCGGGCACCGATGAGAAGCGCGTGGTCAAGTCGGTCTCGGACATGCTCGACTGGGTCGGGCTGTCGCACCGGGCGCATGCGGTCCCGGCGCGGTTGTCGGGCGGGGAGCAGCAGCGCGTCGCCATCGCCCGCGCGGTAATCGGGCGGCCCAAGATGCTGATCGCCGACGAGCCGACCGGCAACGTCGATCCCGACATGGCGCTGAAGCTGCTGCGGTTGTTCGAGGCGCTGAACAACCGCGTCGGCACCACGGTGGTGGTGGCGACCCACGATGTTCATCTGCTCAAGAAGGTGCCGGATTCCCTGATTATGCGGCTGCACAAGGGCCAGCTGTCCGATCCCACCGGCGCGCTGCGCTATCCGCCGCGTCCCTCTGGACCTAGCAGCGGGAGCAGCGGTGCATGAGCACGCTCCCCCCGCTGCCCGCCGCGCCCGAGGGTGAAGCTGCGGATGCGCTGCCGGTGCCGCCGCGCGGGCGAGCAGCGGCGCGGCTACTGCCGCCGACGCGGCTTTCCGGGCCGATCCCGTGGGTGATCGCGATCCTGATCGCATTCGTCGTGATCGCGGCGGCGGGCGGCCTCGCGCTGCGTAACCTCGCGCTGAGCGCCGGGGCCGATCTGTCGGCGGCGGTCACGGTGCAGGTGATCGAGCCCAACCCGGACCTGCGCAGCGCGCGCGGGGCCGAGGCGGTCAAGGTGCTTACCGGGATCGAGGGTGTGCAGGCAGTGCGGCTGGTGCCCGAGGCTGAGCTGATCGAATTGCTCGAACCGTGGCTTGGCGAAGGCGTGACCAGCGCCGACGTGCCGATCCCGGCACTGATCGATGTCGAACTCATTCGCAGCGCCGGACGCGCCGAGATCACCCGGATCGAGGCCGCGCTCGCCGCCCGGGTGCCCGGCGCGCGGGTCGATGCCCAGGGCGACTGGCTGCACCCGGTCTATGAGGCGCTGGCGGCTTTGCAATATCTCGCGCTTGGCCTGATCGCACTGGTCGCGCTGGCGACCGCGGCGGCGGTGTGGCTGGCGGCGCGCAACGCCTTTGCCGGAGCGCGCGAGACGGTTGAGATCATGCACCATTTGGGTGCAACCAGCCGCCAGATCACCGCAGTGTTCCTGCGCGACGTGCTGCGCGAAGCGGCCTTCGGTGCGGTGGTGGGCGCGCTGCTGGGCGCGGGCGCGGTGTGGCTGCTCGGCCAGCAATTCGCCGCGCTCGATAGCGGGATGACCAGCGGCGGCGGGTTGATGTGGGCCGACTGGCTGGTGATCGCTGCGATCCCGCTCGCTGGCGTGCTGCTGGCACTGGTGACATCGCGCATCACCATTGCGCTGGCCTTGCGTGACATGCTTTAGGCGCAGCATCATGATCCGGCGCGTGTTCTCCTTGGTGTTTCTGGTTTGGGCGATCGGCTTTCTGTGGTTCGTGGTGGCACTGCCGCGTCCGGCTGAGGAGGCGGTGACGACCGATGCGGTCATCGTCCCCACGGGCGGCCCGGGGCGGATCGCACGCGGGCTCGAGGTGCTCGATCAGCGGCTGGCGAAGAAGATGCTGGTTAGCGGGGTCGATCCCGAAGTGAAACCGGGCGAATTCGCCGCCGAGTTCGGCGTTTCCGCGCGCGCGATGGCCTGCTGCGTGACGCTCGGCTTCGCAGCGGTCGATACCCGCTCCAACGCCGCCGAGACCGCCAAGTGGGTGGCGCAGAACGAGGTTCGTTCGCTCAGGCTGGTGACCACCGACTGGCACATGCGCCGTGCGGCGGGCGAGCTTGACCGTACGCTGCCCGGTTACGTCACCGTGACCCGCGATGCAGTTCCGTCGCAGCCCGAATTGGGCACGCTGTTCCTCGAATATCACAAGCTGATCGCGAGCCGCGCGGCGGGGCTGGCGGACCTTTGAGAACCCTGCTTGCGGCCCTGCGCAGTCTTGCCTTCTACCTCCTGTTCTACGGCGGCAGCATATTTCTGGTGAGCGCCGCGGTGGCAGCGATCATCGCGCACAAGGCATGGCTGCGCCCGGTGGTGGCCCGCTGGGGCGGCTGGCACCTGTGGTGTGTCGAGAACGTGCTGGGGATCGAAGTGGTGCTCGACGGGGTGCTCCCGCAGCCGCCGGTGCTGATCGCGGTCAAGCATGAGAGCTTTTTCGAGGCGATCGATACCCCGCGGCTGTTCACCGATCCCGCCGTTTTCGCCAAGCAGGAATTGTTCAGTATCCCCGGCTGGGGATATTCGGCGCTGATCTACGGCTTGATCCCGGTGGCGCGCGACAAGGGCGCCAAGACTCTGCGAGAGATGATCGGGGTGGCCAAACAGCGCGTAGCCGAGGGCCGCCCGCTGGTGATCTTTCCCGAAGGCACGCGGGTGGCGCATGGCACGCAGCCGGGATTGCAGGCGGGGTTTGCTGGGCTGTACAAGCTGCTCCGTCTGCCGGTGGTGCCGATCGCGGTGAACAGCGGCGCCGCCTATCACTGCATCGTAAAGCATCCGGGGCGGATCACCTACAAGGTCGGCGCGGCGATCCCCGCCGGCCTGCCGCGCGAAGAGGTTGAGGCGCGGGTGCATGCGGCGATCAATGTGCTGAACGGGTAGACCTCTCGCGCGCAATGACCGCTTTCAGGTCAAAGGTGGAACGGGCGGAATGACCGGGATTGGGTGGTTAGGCGAATGGCTGCTTACGATTTACGCTGGGCAAAAGTCGTCATGAGGTATTGAGCAACACTACCCCCACAAGCGCCATAACCAGCATTACGAGGGCAATGAGGAAGAATACTGCTAGTGGGAGGCAAGTTCCAAGGTCATCATCGCTTGCAACAGCGACACATAGAAATCCAACAGAGCCAGAAATTAATGTTGCGACTGAACCAAATAAAGCTCCTAAAATCAGAGTGATAATTATAGCAATCAGCGATGAATAGGCGAAACACTTTAACCTGCGTTTTGTTTTCTTCTCCACTCCCTTTAATCTCCGGCAAGCGCTACATAAAACAGCTTTTCAGATCGAGTGCGGTCTAGCGATCAAACATTCGATAGCTTTGAACTTTACCCTATCTCAGGAGTTCGCTCACAATTGTTTTCACCTTAGAAAATGACAGCATTCGTGCGACGAAGGTCATGATGGAAACGACCAATATGAGGTCGTTTCCCGAACGGCAGATTCTGTCCATTAGGGCCGCAAAGCCGACCGGCTTTCCTACTGCCGCGCGATCACTCCCCGTGGCCGCGCCCAAAGTCCGGCCGCTCGTCATCCTGCCCCTGTTCGATCACCTGCCGCCGGATCGCGCGGGTGCGGGTGAATAGATCGAACAGGGTGTCCCCGTCGCCTGAGCGGATCGCGCGTTGCAGCGCGGTGAGGTCTTCGGAAAAGCGCCCGAGCATTTCCAGCACCGCGCCGCGATTGGTCAGGAATACATCGCGCCACATCACCGGGTCTGACGCCGCGATGCGGGTGAAATCGCGGAAGCCCCCGGCGGAATACTTGATCACCTCGCTTTGCGTTACATCCTCCAGATCGCTGGCGGTGCCCACAATGGTGTAAGCGATCAGGTGCGGAATGTGGCTGGTGACCGCGAGCACCAGATCGTGGTGCGCTGCGTCCATCAGCTCGACTTTGGAGCCGAGCTGCGTCCAGAAATCGGATAACGCCGCGACCGCTGCCGGATCGGCGCCTTCGGGCGGGGTGATAATGCACCACCGGCCCGCAAACAGCGTGGCAAAGCCCGCCTCCGGCCCGCTTTGCTCGGTCCCCGCGACGGGGTGCGCGGGGATGATGCAGGCGCCAGGCAGAGCGGCGGCGAGCGCCTCAGCCACCGCAGTTTTGGACGAGCCGACATCGCTGACGATTGCATCGGGCGCGAGGCCCGGGGCAATGGCGCTCGCCGCATCGCCCATCGCGCCGACGGGGACGCACAGGATGACGAGATCGGCGCCCGACACGGCCTCGGTTCCGGTCTCGCACACCTGATCGACCAGCCCGCGCGCCGTCGCCCGTTCGCGCACCGTGGCGTCGCGGTCCCAGCCGGTGGTGGCGATTTCCAGCCCGCGCGCCTTGACCGCCAGCCCGATCGAGCCGCCGAGCAGGCCAAGCCCGATGATCGCCACCCGGTCGATGCTCATGCCGCCTCGCCGCACAGCGTGCGCAGGGCAGCAATCACGCGGGTCATGTCAGCGGCCTTGCCGATGGTGATCCGCAAGGCATTGGGCAGGCCTTGCCCCGCCAAATCGCGCACCGAATAGCCTGCGTCCGAAAGCGCTGCCAATGCGGCACCCGCGGTCACTTCGCCCTCGAAATGCACCAGCAGGAAGTTGGCTTCGCTGGGGGAGGCCGAGAGGCCATGATTGCCCAGCGCCGCAATCGCCGCGGCCAGCCGCGCGCGCTCCGCCGTATTGTGTTCGCGGCTGGCGGTGACAAACGCCTGATCGCTCAGCGCCGCCAGCGCCGCTTTCTGTGCGCTGGCAGTGACGTTGAACGCACCGCGCAGGCGGTTGACCAGATCGATCAGGTGCGGCGCCCCCGTCACCCACCCGACCCGTTCGGACGCGAGGCCATAAGCCTTGGAGAAGGTCCGGCTGACCAGCACGTTCTCGTGGGCGGCGGCGAGCGCGAAGGCGGCATGCTGCTGCGCGGGGTCGACATATTCGCCGTAGGCCTCGTCCACCACCAGCAGCACGTCAGACGGCAGCCCGGCGTGCAGCCGCGCGACTTCGGCAGGCGGCAGGTAGCTGCCGACCGGATTGTTGGGATTGTCGAGCAGCACGACCTTGGTCTTTGGCGTCAGCGCCGCGAGCATATTATCGGCGCTGGCGGCATAATCGGCATCCTTGGCCATCACTGCCGCAGCGCCGACCTTGTGCGCCAGCAGCGGATAGAGTGAAAACGAATAGCGCGAGGCCAGCACCTCGTCCCCTGGCCCCGCCAGCGCCTGCACCGCGCAATGCAGCAATTCGCCCGAGCCGGTGCCGCACACGATTCGCTCAGGGTCGAGACCATGCGCTGCGGCGATCGCCTCGCGCAGCGCACGGGCATCGGGATCGGGATAATCGGCCGCGATATGCGCCTGTGCCAAAGCCGCCAGCGCTGCGGGGCTGCTGCCGAGCGGGTTTTCATTCGCCGACAGCTTAATCAGCGGCAAGCCGCTTGCCGATTTCGACTTGCCCGGCACATAGGCGCGGATCTGCGCGATCCACGGCTTTGGGCACGGCTTGGGTTGGGGCTTGGGTTCAGGTCTGGTGCTCATCGAAAGCCCGATTATAGAAAAACTGCCCTTCGACAAGCTTAGGGCGAGCGGTTATGGGGGCGATCCTAAAAATAACCCGTTCGTGCTGAGCTGGTGTTGCTGCGCGGCAGCTACGCTTCCGAAGCACCCTTTTCTCTTTGGTCAGGCTCAGAGTTGTCGAACCCCTCGCTTGTCTATGCCGTTCCCCATCCGCTGCCGCTTGATAGCGGGCAGGCGCTCGAAGGCGCGCAGATTGCCTATGAAACCTACGGCACACTCGCTCCCGACGTGTCGAATGCGGTGCTGGTGTGCCATGCGCTGACCGGTGACCAATATCTCGCCAGCCCGCATCCGATCACCGGCAAGCCGGGGTGGTGGGAGCGCATGGTCGGACCCGGCAAGCCGATCGACACGGGCCGCCATTTTGTGATCTGCGCCAATGTCATCGGCTCGTGCATGGGTTCAAGCGGCCCGGCTAGTCTTGCCCCTGATGGCGCGCCTTATGCGATGCGCTTTCCCGTGATCACCATCCGCGACATGGTACGCGGGCTTGCCGCGCTGCTCGACGGGCTCGGGATCGAACAGCTTCATGCGGTGGTGGGCGGATCGATGGGCGGGATGCAGGCGCTGAGCCTCGCCGCCAATTGGCCGGAGCGCGCAGCGCGGGTGCTGGTGATCGCGGCAACCGCGCGGCACTCGGCGCAGAACATCGCCTTTCATGAAGTCGGACGCCAAGCGATCATGGCCGATCCGGCCTGGGCCGAGGGCGATTACTACGCGGCAGACGCCAAGCCCGACAACGGCCTCGCGGTGGCGCGGATGGCGGCGCATATCACCTACCTCTCCGAAGCCGGCCTGACCGAGAAATTCGGGCGGCGGCTACAGGATCGTGCCTCCAAGGGGTTCGGCTTTGACGCCGAGTTTCAGGTCGAAAGCTACCTGCGCTATCAGGGTAGCGGGTTCACTCGGCGGTTCGATGCCAATTCCTATCTCTACATCACCCGCGCGATGGATTATTTCGACCTTGCAGAAGAATTCGGGGCCGAAGAGTATGGCGGCAAGCTGGCGGCGGCGTTTGCGGGGACTGAGGCGCGGTTCTGCATCGTCAGCTTCGATACCGACTGGCTTTATCCCACCGCGGAAAGCCGCCACATCGTCCACGCGCTCAACGCGGCCGGGGCGAAGGTAAGCTTTGTCGAGCTCTCCGCCCCCAACGGGCATGACAGTTTTCTTCTGGAGCATGATCAGCTTGACCGGGTGGTAAAGGGGTTCATCGAATGAGCGCGCTCCATTCCCGTCTCCGCCCCGATCTCGCCGCGATAGCCGCGCACGTTGCGTCCGGCAGCCGGGTGCTCGACATCGGCTGCGGTGACGGGGCGCTGATGGCGGAACTGGAAACCGCCAGCGGCTGCGATGCGCGCGGGATGGAGCTGGACGGCGCGTTGGTCGAACGCTGCGTATCGCGGGGGCTATCGGTGGTGCAGGGCGATGCCAATATCGACCTTGCCAATTATCCCGACAAGGCGTTTGATTACGCGATCCTCAGCCAGACGCTCCAAACCGCGACCCGGCCTGATCTGATCCTTGATGAGCTGCTGCGGGTAGGCCGACGGGCGTTCGTTTCGTTCCCCAATTTCGCCCACTGGCGCACCCGCGCGGCGCTGATGTTCGGCGGGCGGATGCCGGTCACTCGCGCGCTGCCGGTGAGCTGGTACGAGACCCAGAACATCCACCACGTCACAGTTGAGGATTTCCGCGATCTGGCGAAGATGAAGGGCGCGGCGATCGAGCGCGCGTGGTTCTTCGCCAATGAAATAGAAATCGGCGCGCCAGCAGCTAACTGGCGCGCCGAATTCGCGGTATTTGAACTCAGTCGCTAGGGCTCAGCCGGCGCGGTGCAGCATGCACAGCTTGTGCCCGTCGGGATCGAGCACATAGCCAAGGTTCAGCGTGCCCATCGCGCCCGTGCGCGGGCCTGGCGGGTCTTCGATTGACGTGCCACCGGCGGCGACGGCCGCATCGTGGAAGGCTTGCACCTGCTCGAGGCTGTCGCAGGCAAAGCCGATGGTGGAGCCATTGGCGACGCAGGCGGGTGCATCATTGATTGGCTGGCTGATCGCGAAGATTCCGCCATTGTGGAACCAGAACGCACGCTTGTGGCCGGTGGCGGCTTCGTTGATGTTGCCGGGCGCAGCGCCGAGCGTGCCGAGCACGGCATCATAAAACGCCTTGGCATGGTCAAAATCGCTGGTGCCGATCATAATGTGACTGAACATGGGATTGCGCCTCCTCTCAATAGACGGGTTGCGGATTAGGACGGAATTCGCGCGCCCGCAATCTGCAATTTCTGGCGAATTTCGGTAGCGCCCGGTTCATGTCGCAGGGCATAAGAGGCGGCATGATCCACGTCCTCATCGCCGCTGCCGCGCTCGCTGTGCAGCCCGCCCCCACCTCGGCCCTGACGCAGGAGAACCGCGCGCTGGTGCGCTGCGCGGCGGCCTTCGCGCTGGTTGCCGAGGGGCAGGCCAAGGGGAATGCGATGGCGAAAAAATGGCCTCCGGTCGAGGCGCGTGGACGCGAATTCTTCGTGCGCGCGCTGGCGCAGCTGATGGATGCGACTGGGCTTGACCGGGGCGGGATCAGCCAGCTGGTCAGCGCCGAAGCGCAAGGGCTATGGGACCGGGGCGAGGTCGACAAGGTCATGCCGTCGTGCCTTGTGATGCTTGACGCCTCGGGGGTCTGATTACTCCCCCATTACCCCTGCGAAGCGCTGGATTTCCCGCCGGAATTGAGGCACAGGTTGCGGTCTTATGTGGCTCCTCCATCAATTCCCGCTGTGCCCCTTCAGCCGCAAGATCCGGCTGCTGCTGAGCGAAAAGAACATCCCCTTCGAACTGGTGCGCGAAGACCCGTGGGCCGCGTCCGACATGTTCTTCAACATCAATCCCGCCGGGCGCACCCCTGTCATCGTCAACGAGGACAAGAATACCGTCATCCCCGATAGCCGGGCGATCGCGGAATTCTTCGAGGAGACAGTCGATCGCAACCCGATGATCAACGGCACCGCCGCCCAGCGCGCCGAGATCCGGCGGCTGGTGGCGCTGTTCGACGAGAATTTCTACGCGGATGTCACCGCGCCGCTGCTGTCCGAGCGGATGAAGAAGCGCATCATGCGCCAACCGCCCGATAGCGGCGCGCTGCGCAACGCGATGAAGCTGGCCCACGGCCATCTCGACTATCTCGACTGGCTGATCGACAACCGCCCGTGGGTCGCTGGCTCAACCATGAGCCTGGCGGATCTGGCCGCTGCGGCGCAGATTTCGGTGGCGGATTATCTCGGCGGGATCGACTGGGCGGGCCACGAGCAATCGCGCGGCTGGTATGCGGTGTTCAAAAGCCGCCCGAGCTTCCGCCCGCTGCTGACCGAGCGGATGGATGTGATCAAGCCGCCGCCGCATTATGCGCTGCTCGATGGTTAATTGACGCGGGACACTTGCGAATTGGGGCGCGCTCGCTGATATTGCGCACAAGTGAGAGGACCACGCATGGACAATTCCGACCCCCGCAGCCTGACCGATGCCGAGTGGCGCGAAAAGCTGAGCCCGGCGCAGTATCACATCCTGCGCGAGGCCGGCACTGAACGCGCCTTCACCGGCGAATACGACAAATTCTACGATGACGGCGAATACCACTGCGCGGCTTGCGGCACCCAGTTGTTCTATTCGACCGCCAAATACAATTCGGGCTGCGGTTGGCCGGCCTTCACCAAGCCTGCCGACGCAGAAGTGATCGAGGAACATCGCGACACCGCCTTTGGCATGGTTCGCACCGAAGTTCGTTGTGGCAAGTGCGGCGGGCATCTCGGCCATGTCTTCCCCGATGGGCCGCCCGAACAGGGGGGCCTGCGCTACTGCATCAATTCGGCCGCGCTGATCTTCACCGCGGCCGAGGGCTGAACCATTTCGGCGCCCCTGCGGTGGAGAGACCGGGTGTGCAGGTTCACCCGCAGTTACAACTTGCCTATGCAAAGACCGCAGGCTCTCGGCCCAAGCGGCGGGCATCAATTGGGCAGGAAACATGTCGAAACGCGGTGAGCGGTTGCAGAACAAAGGCGTGCGCGGAACGCGCCGGGCGGCGGCGGAGCGCTCGCAGTCTGCCATGACTCCCCCACCTACGCCCAAGCCCGAGCGTGCGACGCCTTCGCGCGCTTGGCGCTGGTTCCGGCGCTTGGTGATCTGGGGTGGGGCGCTGGCGGTGCTGGCGCTGGTATTCCTTGGCTTCGCGGTGGGCTTTGCCGCGCAATCGCTGCCCGATTACGGCACGTTGCAAGCAACCCAGCCGGGCCAGACCATTGTCGTGCGGGCGCGCGACGGGCGCGAGTTGGTCGAAATCGGGCCTAGCTTTGGCGAATGGCTCGAATATGGCGATATTCCCGAGAACATGACCAACGCCATGATCGCGGTGGAGGACAAGCGTTTCCGGTCGCATTTCGGGGTCGATCCGGTGCGTCTGACAGGGGCGGTGCTCGAAGGTCTGACCGGATCGCGCGAGCGGCTCGGCGGCACCTCGACCATCACGCAGCAGTTGGCACGCAACCTGTTTCTCAACAACAACCGTTCGCTTGATCGCAAGGCACGTGAGGCGGTGCTGGCGATGGCGCTCGAATGGAAATTTTCCAAAGATGAGATCCTCGAGTTGTATCTCAACAAGGTCTATTTCGGCGGCGGCGCCTATGGCATCGACTCCGCCAGCCGCAAATTCTTCAGCCACCCCGGGACCGAGCTCAGCGTCGGCGAGGCGGCGATTGTCGCCGGGCTGGTGAAGGCACCTAGCCAATACTCCCCCACCGCCGATGTCCAGGCCGCGGTAGACCGGGCGAAGGTGGTCCTGGGGCTGATGCGCGAACAAGGCTATATCACCTCCGATCAGGCGATGGTCGATGTGAGCGCGGTGCAATTGAAGCAGCAGGACGGTCAGAACTCGGCGCGTTATTTCACCGATTGGGTGCTGCCTCAGCTCGAGATCATCCTGCCCGAAACCTTCGAGCCGATCGAGGTTTGGACCACGCTCGATGTCGGGATGCAGCGCGCTGCCACCACTGCGATCGAGGCCAATACCCCCAAGGGCGCGCAAGGCGCACTGGTCAGCCTCGACCGCGACGGGGCGATCCTCGCGCTGGTCGGCGGCACCGATTACGTTGCCAGCAATTTCAACCGCGCCACCACCGCGATGCGCCAGCCCGGCTCCTCGTGGAAGCTGTTCGTCTATCTCGCCGCATTGGAGGCGGGTTACACGCCTGAGGACAAGGTGACCGATACACCCGTCACGATCGAGGGCTGGAGCCCGCGCAATTCCAACGGGCGCAATGTCGGCGAAACAGATCTGCGCACCGCCTTTGCCTATTCGATCAACACCGTTGCAGCGCAGCTCGGCAACGAGGTCGGCTTCGGCACGGTCGCCTCGATGGCGCGGCGGTTCGGCGTGACCTCGAAGGTCGATACCTATCCCTCGATGGTGCTCGGATCATCCGAAGTGCGGGTGATCGAGATGACCCAGGCCTTCGCCGGGATCGCGGGCAAAGGGGTAGCTGTCCAGCCTTACGGCATCACCAAGGTCACCGGCGCAAGCGGCGAGGTTTTGTACCGCCGCGAGGCGTCGCGCGGCGCGCCGGTGGTGCCCGATTACGTGGTCGCAGGGATGACTGATCTGCTGCAGGCCGCTGTACAGACCGGTACCGGCCGTGCGGCCCAGATCGGGCGGCCGGTGGCGGGCAAGACCGGCACCACCAGCTCGAACAAGGACGGCTGGTTCATCGGCTTTTCCAGCGGTATCACAACCGGGGTGTGGATGGGCCGCGATGATGCCAAGGCAGTCCCCGGCTTGCAGGGTGGCCGCGCTCCGGCACAGGCGTTTGCCGCGTATATGCGCTATGCAGTGAAGAACCGTCCGGTCGAGGAATTCGACGTCACGCTCGAACTGCCCGAATGGCAGCTTGAGCCGGATACAGAGGCGATGTTCGGCGAGCCCGAGGATTATTACTACATCGATGAGCAAGGCAATATGGTCGAGCCGGCGCGGCGCGATCCCGAGGCCGATCCGCTCGGGCCGGACGGCGAGCGCGGGCCGAATGGGGCCCCGCCTGCGGCCAGCGAGGATTTTCTCGAGGAGGCGACTGGCGGCACGCTGCCACAGCAGGGCCCGCGCCCGCAACGCCGCCCGCCGCCGCAACCGCAGCCACAGCCACAGCCCGGCCTCAAACCAGGCGACGATTAACAGGTGGACGCATCCCGGGCGGCGCCAACCAAAAGGGCGCCGGGAGCTGATCCCGGCGCCCTTTTGTTTGGGTCGGCGCTCAGATTGCGATTAGCGCAGGCGGACGGCAATGAAGGCCGGCGGCTGGGTGCCGCGCTGGATCCGCAGCAGGATCGCTTCGCGGTTCTCAGTAACGGCGGCATTGACCTGCGCCACCAGCGCCTCGACGGTCGTAACGGGCTGATAATTGGCCGACAGGATCACATCGCCGCGGCGCAGTCCCTTGCGGGCGGCATCGGCGTTGGGATCGACCGCAGCGATTACCACGCCCTTGGTTTCGAGCGTCAAGCCGAGCGAGCGGGCAACACCCGGGGTGATCGGCATCACCTGCATCCCCAGCTTCTGCTCGATCGTCTCATCCGAGGTGCCCGGCGCCATGGGCTCTTCGGCATCGGGATCGAAGGTCTGCGCCTGGTTCTGCAATTCCGCTTCGCTCGGGCGCTTGCCGAGCGTCACGCTGACATCGATACGCGCGTTGTCACGCAGCACCTCGAGCGGCACCTTGGTGCCCGGCTGGAGATTGGCGACGAGGAATGACACGGTTTGATCGGCGGTCACGTCCTTGCCGTTGACCTTGGTGACAATGTCGCCGGGCTTTAGGCCCGCACGCGCGGCCGGGCTATCGTCCTGTACGGTCTGCACCAGCTCGCCGCGGCGCTTGGGGAGGCCGAGCGAGGCGGCAAAATCCTCGTCGATCGGCGCAAGGCCGACGCCGAGATAGCCGCGCTCGATCTCGCGCCCGACGCGCAGCTGCTCGACAATCGGGGCGGCGATTTCGGCAGGGATGGCAAAGCCGATCCCGACGCTGCCGCCCGAAGGCGAGAAGATCGCATTGTTGATGCCGATCACATTGCCGCGCATGTCGAACAATGGCCCGCCCGAATTGCCGCGGTTGATGCTGGCATCGGTCTGGAGGTAACGGTCATAAGCGCCGCCCTGGCCGGTGTTGCGATAAACCGCCGAGATGATCCCGCTGGTCACTGTGCCGCCGAGGCCGAACGGATTGCCGATTGCCACGACCCAGTCGCCGACGCGCGCCGCGCTCGAATCCCCGAACTTGACGAAGGGAAAGGTGCGGTTGGCCTTGATCTTGAGCACGGCGAGATCGGACGCAGCATCCGCGCCGATCAGTTCGGCCTCGTGTTCGGTGCCATCGGGAAGCGTGACGGTGATCGATTCCAGCTTCGCGCGCGTATCGGGCGGCGAAATCACGTGGTTGTTGGTTACAACATAGCCATCTGCAGAGATGATGAAGCCCGAACCCAGTGATTGCGCCTCGCGCGTCTGCGGCTCGGCGCCGCTGCCGCCCTGACGGCGGTTGAACAATTCGGCAAAGGGCGTGCCCGCAAAGGGGTTGTTGGCAACCTCGACCCGCTGGCGAGTGGCGATATTCACCACCGCCGGCGCGAGCTGTTCTGTAAGATCGGCAAAGCTGGCCGGCGCTCCGGCGACCGGAACCACCCGGTTCATCACCGCATCGTCGTTTTGCGCCACCTGCGCGCCAAGCGGCGTGCCGGTGATCAGCGAAATGGCAGCGCCGCCCACCAGCAGCGCGCTCGTCAATCCATACACATAGCGCACTTTGTTCACGTCCTCTTGGTCCTTATCTCTGTATCGGAATGCGTAGGCGGGCCGCCGCGTTCCTCAAACCTTTGACTGGGCCAGCCGAGCGGCTGGTTGCAGTGCCCCAAATGCCCTTTCCGGGGCTGAACGCCGATTGAACACGACCAGCGTTAGGCGCTGCCGGTTGACACTTCGTCGATTGCTCAGCGTTCGCCCTTGAACTGGCGGAAATATTCGTTGTCATCCGAAAGCACCATCGAACTCTGGCCTTCGCCGGCCAGGAACGTCTGGCGGTAGCTCTGCATCGCACGGTAGAAGTCGTAGAACTTCGGGTCTTTTCCATAAGCATCGGCATAGATACGCGCCGCTTCGGCAGAAGCTTCAGCCTGAATGATCTGCGCATCGCGCTGCCCGGCGGCGCGGATGGTCGCGGCTTCTTCCTGGCGATCGGTCTCCATCCGGGTGAACGCGGCATCGCGCGGACGGCCTTCGGGCAGGTCAGCCGCCTTGATCCGTACATCGAGCACCTGCGCGCCGTAATTGCGCGCCTGCGCATCGAGCGTACGGGTGATATTGGTCATCGCTGTCCCGCGTTCGGCATTGATCAGCGCCGAGAACGGCCGCCGACCAAGCTCCTGTCGCAGCACTGAGGTGAGGATCGGCAGCAATTGCGCTTCGAGCTGGCTTTCAGTTCCGGCGCGCTCGACCAGCTTGACCGGATCGATGATGCGATAACGCGCATAGGCATCGACCTGCAGCCGCTGTTGATCGTTGGAGAGCACCTGAGTGCGCTCCATATCGAGATCGAGCACCCGGCGGTCGATCATCTGAACCTGCTCGAAAAACGGAATCCGGAACTGCAACCCTGCGCCGGTCTGGCCGTAAGGCACTTCGGGCCGGAACAGATTGAAGACGCGCACCGGTTTACCCGCCTGAACCACCACCCCCTGATGGGTTTCCGGCACGATCACGAGGCTGGCAAATAGCGCCACCACCAACACGATGGCGGCGATGGCGAGCGCTCTGGTGTTCTGAAACATAGCGTTCATGGCTTTATTCCCCTTGCCGCGGCGCGGGCGTCTGCGCGCGGCGTTTGATTTCGGGCAGCGCCAGGTACGGTGTCACATTGCCGGATTCGACAATTGTCTTGTCGGTCTTGGACAGGATTGCCTCCATGGTCTCGTAATAGAGGCGCCGGCGCGTCACTTCGGGCGCGAGCTTGTATTCCTCGTAGATGTCGTTGAATTCGCTAGCATCGCCCTGTGCGCGGGCGAGCAGCTGCTGGGCCACACCGCGCGAGCGGTTGATCGCGGCGTCGGCATCCTGCTGGGCGGAGGAGACGTCCTTGAACGCTTCCTCGACCCGTCCGGGCGGATCGACCTTGTTGATTTCAATCCCTTGCACCGAAATGCCCGAGCGATAGGCATCGAGCCGCGCCTGCATTGCAGCGCGCACGTCCTGTTCGATCTCGGCCCGGCCTTCGCCGGTCAGCACAGTGTCAAGCTTCTGGCGGGCCACCGCGGCGCGCATCGCTGCCTCGCCGATCTCGAGCAGCGCGTTGCGCGGATCGGACAACTGATACTTGTAAAGTGTCAGGTCCGAAATGTTCCAGCGGATCAGATAGGACAGATCGACCAGGTTCTGATCGCCGGTCAGGATCAGCTTCTCGGTCTTGGTGCCGGGCACTTCTTCAAGCCGGACCTTGGTCACGTTTTCCTTTTCGACCATCTGGATCGGCCAGGGCGCGGTGATGTTGGTGCCGGAATTGAGCGTGGCGGAATATCTGCCGCCCAGCAATGTCACCACAGCCTGTTCGCCGGGCTGGACAAAGTGGAAGCTCGTTACCGCGACCCACACCAGCGCGGCCCCGCCGATGATCACCGGGATCCAGCTTTTGCCGCCGGGCCGTTCGGGCAAGCGAAAGGACGGTCCGCCGGGGCCTCCGCCAGCACGGCGCGGTCCTTCGGGGCCGCGGCCCTTGAAAATGTCCTCGATACTGGCCGAGCGCCGTTTCCCAGGCTCGCCGCCGCCGGGGAGCCACGGATTACGTGGGCCCCCGCCTGAACCACCGTCGGAGCCGCCGCCCGCGCCGCCATCACCAGACGGCCCGCCTTTGCCGGGTTCGTCGCCGCTTCCCGCGCCGCCCCAGGGGTTATTTCTGCCAGCCATGGCAAGGCCC
Source organism: Sphingomonadales bacterium (assembly GCA_038210785.1). Lineage (GTDB taxonomy): Bacteria > Pseudomonadota > Alphaproteobacteria > Sphingomonadales > Sphingomonadaceae > Erythrobacter. The sequence goes on from JBBQWH010000026.1 coordinate 15,675, forward strand.
TTAAGGCCAGCGCCAAGACGTTCTTTCCAACCGTGTACTCTCTGCATAAGCTCGTTATAGGCACGCTGTTCCACGAAAAACAGGGGTTCGCTGCGTGAATTTGGTGGTAGAGGCGTCGCGCCATGAGCAACCCACTTGATCCGTCCCCCTCCGACGGGCGCCAGACGCCCCGCGATCCCGATGCCGAAGAGGCGCTGATCCGGGCCGCACTGTCGCCCGCAATCAACCACCGCCTGCGCTCGGCGCGGATCGTGGCGGGCAATGCGGTGATCGTTGCCGAGGCGGGCGATCTGTCGCAAACCGCCCGCGCCGAACTCGAAGCCGCGATCACCGCCGCGCTCTCACCGCTTGCAGAGGTGGGCGAGGTGCGCATCGCGCTCACCGGCGAGCGCCGTCGCCGCCGGATAATCGCGGTCGGATCGGGCAAGGGCGGGGTCGGCAAATCGACGCTCACCACTAACCTCGCGGTCGCGCTGGCCCGGATGGGGCGCCGGGTGGGCGTGATCGACGGCGATATCTACGGCCCCTCGCAGCCCAAACTGCTGGCAACCGAGGGAATCAAGCCGGCAGTGGATGGCGACAAGCTGGTCGCAATCGACAGCCGCCACGGCGTCAAGGTGCTGTCGATGGGCCACATCGTCGCCCCGGGCAAGGCGCTGGCGTGGCGCGGGCCGATGACCGGCAAGGCGCTGACCCAACTGGTGGATGCCGAATGGGGTGAGACCGATCTGCTGCTGATCGATCTGCCGCCGGGCACGGGCGACGTGCAATTGTCGATGCTTTCCGCGCACCGCCCTGATGGTGCGATCCTGGTCTCGACCCCGCAGGATCTCGCGCTGATCGACGCCGCGCGCGCCGGGCAATTGTTCGAACAGGGCGAGGTGCCGATCATCGGCCTGGTCGAGAACATGGCGGGCTATGCGTGCCCGCATTGCGGCGAGATCAGCGATCCGTTCGGGCAGGGCGGGGTCGAGAAATTCGCTGCAGCGCTTGATATCCCGTTTCTGGGCCGAGTGCCGCTGACGCTGGCGACCCGGATCGCGGGCGACACGGGCGAGCCGCCCGCGGCAGGCGATGACGAGACCGCCGCGCCCTTCCGCGCCATCGCGACACGCCTCGCGTGCTGGCTCGACACCGGGACGGTTTGAGGCATGCCGGTTTCGCGTCGCGGAGTGCTGGCCGGAGCGGCTGCGGGCGGAGGCTTGGTGGTCGCCTGGTGGCTGCTGCCGCGCAGCTATCGCACCCCTTTGGTCGCAGCGACGGGCGAGCAGGTGTTCGGCGCGTGGCTCAAGATCGCCAACGACGGCGTGGTGACGGTCGCCGTTCCGCAGCTTGAGATGGGGCAGGGGATCACCACGCTGCTGCCGCAGATCGTGGCGATCGAACTGGGCGCAGACTGGCGGCAGATCGCGGTGGAGCCTGCGCCGATTTCGGGCGCCTATGCCAATATCCCACTGGCCAAAAAGTGGATCGCGCTGTGGGACCCGAGCTTTGCGGGGCTGTCAGAGGGCACCGATGCGCTGCTGGCATCTCGCTTTGCTGGGGGGCAGCGGTTCGATGCGACCGCGGCGGGTACGTCGCTTGCAGCCTATGAAGCGCCTTGCCGCGCCGCCGCCGCCGCCGCGCGCGCGATGCTGGCGCAGGCGGCCGCAGCGCGCTGGGGCGCGCAGTGGGAGGAATGCGAGGTTGAGGGCGGGTTCGTGATCAACGGCGAACAGCGCGCCAGCTTTGGCGAGTTGGCCGAGGCGGCGGCGGGCTACACCCCGCCCGATCCCCCGCCGCTGCGGCCCGAGCCCCCGCGCGAAAAGCCGTTGCCCGCCGATCTCGACGAGGCGCCCGCCTTCCCGCGGCTCGATCTGCCGTCCAAGGTTGATGGCTCCTACCGCTTTGCCGGCGATGTGCGCTTGCCGGGGATGGTGTTCGCCTCGATCCGCCACGGGCCTGTGGGCGGCTCGGAGCTGACCGGGTTCGACCGCGATGCCGCTGCCGGGATCAGGGGGCTGGCGGGCATCGTCGAAAGCAAGCGCTGGCTCGCTGCTGCAGCCGACACTTGGTGGGCCGCAGACAAGGCGCTGGCGGCGATGAAGCCGCGCTTTGCCACCGCCAGCCCGGTGAGCAGCAACGCTATCGCCGCCACGCTCGATACAATGCTGACCGGAGGCGCGGCCTTTACCATTGCCGAGACCGGGTTTGGCGGCGCAGGCCTTCAGCGGGTCGACATGGCGCGCCGCTACGAAGTCGAGCCGGCCTATGCCGCGCCGGTTGAAACCGCGACTGCGGCTGCGCGCTATGAAGGCGGGCGGCTCGATCTGTGGATCGCGAGCCAAGCGCCCGAACAGGCGCGCATCGCCGCCGCCCGCGCGATCGGAATTTCGACCGAGGATGTTGCGCTCTACCCGATGCCCGCAGGCGGCAGCTTTGATGCGCGGCTGGAGCATGACCATGCAATCGAGATTGCGCTGATCGCGCGCGCGCTCGGCCGTCCGGTGCAGCTGACATGGCCGCGCCGTGATGAGCTGATCCGCGCCCGCCCGCGCCCGCCCGCATGGCTGCTGATCGGCGCGCAGCTCGCCAAGGGCGGTCCCAGTGAGGAGAAGGGCGCGATCGATGCGCTGCGGCTGCGCATCGCCACGCCGCCGGCCGCGCGCGAATTCGGAAAGCGCCTGTTCGGCAACCTCACCAGCATGGCCGCGATCCGCGAGACTGCCGGCCAGCCCGATCCGCTCGCCTGCGAAGGCGGGGTGCCCCCCTATCAGATCCCTGCGCTGCTGGTTGAGCATATCCCGGTCGATATCGGATTGCCGGTCGGGCGGGTGCGCGGCAATGCCTATGGGCCGACGATCTTTGCGATCGAATGCTTCATCGACGAGATCGCCGCCAAGTTCGGGCGTGAGCCGCTGTCGTACCGGATGTCGATGCTGGGCGGCGATGTGCGGCTGGCGGCGTGCCTGCAACGCGCAGCGCAGCTGGCGGGGTGGGACGGCGGGGTCGATCAGTCCGGGCAGGGCCTCGCCTGCGCGCGGATCGGCGAGGGGCCCGAGGCCGGGCGCATCGCCTGCGTCGCCACTGCGCGCCAGGGCGAAGGCGGCGTGCGCGTCACCCGCCTATCGGCGGCGGTCGACATCGGCCGGATCATAAACCACGATATCGCGCGCCAGCAGATCGAAGGCGGGCTGGTGTTTGGCATCGGCATCGCGCTTGGCAATGCGCTGCGGATGCGCGGCGGAATGCCCGAAGCGGCTGACGATTCCGCGCTCGGCCTGCCGACGCTTGGCGATTGTCCCGAGATGCGGATCGAATTTCTCGCCAGCCAGGCTCCGCCTGCCGACCCGGGCGAGCTCGGCGCGGTGGTTGCCCCGCCCGCGATTGCCAATGCACTGTTTTCGGCTACGGGCTTGCGCCTGAGACGGTTGCCCCTACTTTCGGACGGCATATGACCCCGACATTTTTGCCACATTGGGACCGGGCCAGCCGCTTCGCCCGGATACGAACCGCTGCCTACGCGTTGGGGCGGCTATGACTTGGCAGTCCCAACACCTCCCGGGTGACCATCCCCCCGTCTCGAGCGGGATGATCGGCGTGCTGCTGATCAACCTCGGCACGCCCGACGGACCCGATCCGGTATCGGTCAAGCGCTACCTCAAGCAGTTCCTGTCAGACACGCGGGTGGTCGAGATCCCGCCGATTGCGTGGCAGCTGATTTTGCGCGGGATCATCTTGAACACTCGCCCGCAAAAGAGCGCTAAAGCCTATGCCAAGGTCTGGACCGAGCGGGGTTCGCCGCTGGCCGATATCACCGCCCGCCAGGCCGAAGCGATGGTTGGGCGCTTCGGCGATAAGGTGGTGGTCGATTGGGCGATGCGTTACGGCAACCCTTCGATCGAGAGCCGTCTGACCAAGCTGATGGCTCAGGGGTGCGACCGCATCCTGGTCGCGCCGATGTATCCGCAATACTGCGCCGCCACCACCGCAACCGTGTTTGACGAGGTTGCCCGCTGCTTGCGCAAGATGCGCTGGCAGCCCGCCTTGCGGTTTGTGCCGCCGTATCACGACGAGCCGGGTTTTCTGGCCGCGCTCGCCAATGACCTCACCCGGCAGGTGCAAGCCCTCGCGTTCAAGCCCGATGTGATGCTGCTCAGCTTCCACGGGATGCCGCAGCAGACGCTGGAAAAGGGTGATCCCTATCACTGCCATTGCTCCAAGACCGCGCGGCTGCTGCGCGAAGAACTCGCGAAGCGGCCCGAATTTGCGGGCGTGCGGTTCGAGACTACCTTCCAATCGCGCTTCGGCCCGGCGCGCTGGCTTGAGCCTTCGACCGATACCACGCTGATCGCGGAAGGCGGCAAGGGCACCAAGCGGCTAGTGGTCGCCGCCCCCGGCTTTGCTGCCGACTGTGTCGAGACGCTGGAGGAGTTGGCGCTTGAAGGGCGCGACGAATTTATCGAGGCGGGCGGCGAGCAGTACGCGGTGCTCGATTGCCTCAATACCTCGGATCACGGCCTTGGGATGATCGATGCGATGCTGCGGCGCGAACTGTCCGGCTGGATTTGACCCGGCGGATTATTTACACCAAAGTCAGTTGCGATTGCGAACCCGATACGGAGCCTCGACGTACCATGGCCACTCTTGCCAAAGTCCCTTCCGCGCGCGGGACCGCGCCCATAGATGCGCCCCGCCACTGGAGCGAGTTGCGGATGGCCGACGCCGATTTTGCCCACATTCCAGGCGAGGCGGGCTGGCCGCTAGTCGGCAACACCTTCACCATGCTCGCTAACCCGCACGCCTTTGCCGAGCGCATGGTCGCCGCCTACGGTAAGGTCTACAAGAATCGCGCCTTCGGCGGTTGGCAGATCGCGCTGATCGGCGCGGAAGCGAACGAACTGCTATTGTTCAACAAGGACAAGATCTTCTCATCCGAGCAAGGCTGGGGCCCAGTGCTCGACCAGCTATTCCCGCGCGGGCTGATGCTGCTCGATTTCGAGCATCACCGGATCGATCGCCGGGCACTGTCGATCGCGTTCAAGCCTGAACCGATGCGGCATTATTCAGGCGCGTTGAACCGCGGTATCGCGCGCGAAGTGGCGCATTGGAGCGGCGATCTGCGGTTCTACCCGGCGATCAAGAAGCTGACGCTTGATCTGGCCGCGGACAGCTTCATCGGCCTGCCGTGGGGGCCTGAGGCTGACCGCATCAACGATGCTTTCGTCGACATGGTGCAGGCCTCGGTGGCGCCGGTGCGCAAGCCTTTGCCCTTCACCAAGATGAAGAAGGGCGTCGATGGCCGCGCGTTTCTGGTCGAATTTTTCACACGTGAAACATTGCGCCGCCGCGCCGAAGGCGGCGGGCAGGACATGTTCAGCCAGTTCGCCACCGCGACCCGCGAAGACGGATCGCTGCTGCCCGTCGACGAGGTGGTCGATCACATGAACTTCCTGATGATGGCAGCGCATGACACCATTACCTCGTCTGCCACATCGTTGATCTATCACCTCGCCGCCAACCCCGAATGGCAGGAAAAACTGCGCGCCGAGATTGTCGCGGTGACCGGCGGGCCGGACGCAGCGGGGAACCCGCGCCCGCTCGATTATGACGATCTGGGCAAGCTCGACCTCACCGAAATGGCGTTCAAGGAATCGCTCCGGATGATCCCGCCGGTGCCCTCGATGCCGCGCCGGGCTTTGCGCGAATTCGAATATGGCGGATACCGGATTCCGGCCGGCGCGATGGTCGGGATCAACATCTACCGGACCCATCATTCCGAGGAATATTGGGACAATCCCCTCACCTTCGATCCGCTGCGCTTCACGCCCGAACAGGTGAAAGCGCGGCACAAATATGCCTGGGTGCCGTTCGGCGGCGGGGCGCATATGTGCCTCGGCCTGCACTTTGCCTATATGCAGGTGAAGATCCTGCTCGCCCAATTGCTCCAGCGGTATCGGATCGAGGCTGAGGCGGGCTATGATCCCGAGTGGCAGGACTGGCCAATTCCGCAGCCCAAGGATGGGCTGAAGGTAACCTTCAAGCCGCTGTAGAATGTTTCATGTGAAACATTGGTCTGGCGGGGCCTAGCGGGGGTCTGTCGGGGCTTGGCGGGGGTCTAGATCATCCTGACCCCTGCGCTCCTCCCCTAGAAATCCCAGGCGATGCCGTTCTTCTCCCAATCGCCATAGCGGGTGGGGGAGAGGGCTCTCGGCTCGCCCTTGAGCGGATCGGTCACTTTCGGCGCGGGCACCGGATCGTTGGTCCAGTGGGTGGGCTTTTTGAACGCCTTGGCGGCTGCTGATTTCTGTTTGGTCATAGCCGTCAAACGCGCACGCTGGCACTTTGTTTCAACCATAGCTAGATGCCGCCGATGCCAACCACCCCTGGATTGCCTGTGCGCCGCGCTGCGCTTCGTCTGCTCGATGCTGTGCTGCGCCGGGGCGAAACGCTGGAGATGGCCGAGGGCGCCGCGCTCGGCGACATCCGCTCCGCCCCCGACCGCGCGCTCGCCAAAGCGATTGCGGGGGAGACGCTGCGCTGGCTAACCGATCTCGACGCGGCGATCGACAGCGCGACCCAGCAAAACCTGCCCGACGATGCCAAAGCGCGGATGGTGCTGCGGATCATGCTGACGCAGGCGCTTCGACTCGACACTCCGCCGCACGCGGTGATCGCCACCGGGCTACCGCTGCTCGCCGGAGGCCCGCGCAGGCTGGCGCACGGCGTGTTTTCGGCGCTTGTAAAGCCGGGCGCGGCAATTCTGCCCGAAGGGCCGACGCTGCCCGAAGCTGTCGTGGCCCGCTGGGGCGCAGACAGGGCCGCCGCAATCGCCCCCGGTCTCGCCTTCCCCCCTGAGCTCGACCTTGCATTGAAAGACGCGGCCGAAACCGAAACCCGCGCAGTCGCGATGGGCGGGATTACCCTCGCCCCCGGCCATGTCCGCCTGCCGCGCGGCGCGGCGATTGATACGCTGGCAGATTTCAAAGCGGGCGATTGGTGGGTGCAAGATCTCGCAGCACAGATCCCCGCGCAATTGTTAGGCGCTGGGGCGGGCAGACACGCGCTCGATCTGTGTGCAGCCCCCGGCGGCAAGACGATGCAGCTTGCCGCCGCCGGTTGGAAGGTCACCGCGCTCGATAGCTCCAAACGGCGGCTGGAGCTGCTCAAAGACAACCTCAAGCGCACCGGGCTGAAAGCCTCGCCGGTGCGCGCCGATGCTTTAACATGGGAGCCCAAACACCGCTTCGATGCGATCCTGATCGATGCCCCCTGCACCGCGACCGGGACCTGCCGCCGTCACCCCGATGTGCTGCACCGCATCGGCGCGCGGCAAATCCCCGAGCTGGTCGAGTTGCAGCGCGCCCTCGCTGCCAAGGCGGCGGAATGGCTTAACCCCGGCGGGGTGCTGGTCTATGCGGTATGCTCGCTGGAGGTGGAGGAAGGCGAGGCGCAGGCGGCGTGGATTGACGCGAATTGCGGCCTTGCGCCGATGCCGATCACGGCGGCGGAACTGCCCGCGGGTCTTGCGCCAACGCCTGAAGGCTGGCTGCGCACCCATCCCGGAATGCTGGCGGATCAAGGCGGGCTGGACGGGTTTTTTGTTGGGCGCTGGAAAAAGTGATATAAAAACAATAGTTTAAATAAATCTTTCAAAGGTCATACTCCACCGCTAATCTGTGGTGATGCGGTATTATTGGCATAACATCGGCAAACCAGAGGGACTCGCGAATTATTCGAGCCTTTGGTACCACCTCGTAACAAATCGCGTCCTTACTGCGGGCTATGGAAATGAGCCTGGGGGTCGTGGCGAATTGGTGCTCGTGAGGTATGAGCCGGGTGACATTATCCTTGCCTATGCCAACACCTATGGCCTCGTTGGAGTCTGTAGCGCTTTAGGTCCACAGACTCACCGACTAGTTGACTTGGCACGAAACGGTTCGGACCATAGGCACGAGATTGACGTTGATTGGGTAAAGACGGTCCCATGTCTAAGTGGCTCGGTTATGGCTAAAACCATCCGTGAAACATTTGGTTTGGGGCATCCGCGAAAAACCAGCCAACTCATCGATCCACAAGTTGGGGAACGGCTAGTCGCATGGTTCACCAGCCTTTAGGGCTGAGGGTCTGTTCAGCTCAATCCTTCACATACTTCTGAAAACTCTTGCGCAGCTTCATCAGCTTTGGCGGGATCACCGCTTGGCAATAGGGATTTCGCTGGCCTTCGCCGTCCCAGTATTCCTGATGATAATCCTCGGCCGGATACCACGGCGCGGTCTGCTCGCCGCCCGACAGCCCTTCAATGGTGGTGACCGCGGTCTTGCCGTGTTCGGCATTCCAGCGATGGATCGCGGCGCGCGCCTCGGCGCCCTGTTCGTCTGACAGCGGGAAAATCGCCGAGCGATATTGCGTGCCGACATCGCCGCCTTGCCGGTTCAGCTGCGTCGGATCATGCGTGCCGAGGAACACGTCGAAAATTTCAGCCAGGCTGATGGCGTGCGGATCGAACGTCACCCGGATCCCCTCCGCGTGCCCGGTCGTGCCGGTGCAGACCTCCTTGTAGGTCGGGCTGGGCTTGATGCCGCCGATATAGCCGCTTTCGACCAGGCTCACGCCGACGACATCGCGGAACACTGCCTCGGTACACCAGAAGCAGCCGCCTGCGATAATTGCTGTTTCCAAGTTGCTCATCGAATTCTCCATTGGTTTATGGCAAAGATAGGCTAGCTAGCCGCGATTGCCACCCGAGTGCTGCACCGGTGGTTCGTTATCCTTGGGGAGAGAGTTACCATGAACAAGATAATCCTTGCCCTCGCCGCTGCGAGCGGCCTTGCCATCGCCGCGCCGGTACTGGCCGACCATCACGCTGACCAACACAAGGCCAATGGTGATGCACATGTCAAAGACACCGCGCATTTCATGAAGATGCATGGCGAAGCCGTGTCGGGGGCGATCAATCACCCCACCCGCGCCGAAGACAAGGCGCGTGATGCCTACCGCCGCCCGGCTGAAACGCTGGCGTTCTTCCATGTCGGACCTGAAATGAAGGTCGGCGAATACGCGCCCGGCGGCGGGTGGTATTCGCGCCTGCTGGGCCATTATCTCGGCGGGGAAGGCCAGTTGGTCGGGCTCTACGCCAACCCGCTCACCGCCACGAGCGATGCTGCCCGCCAGCAGCGCATCCGCGACACTGCGGCAAAGTTCCCGGCCGAAGTGGCGGGCTACACCGGACTTCCCGCCGAGAAATTCGCCGGCACGACGCTCGAAACTATTGCTGCCGATCAAAAGGGCACTTTCGACCGCATTCTGGTGATGCGCGCGATGCACAACCTGCTGCGCAGCGGCACCGCCGATACCGAGATGCGGGCGATGCGCGAACTGCTCAAGGATGACGGGATGATCGGCATCGAACAGCACCGCGCAAAGGCGGATGCGCCGTGGTCCTATGCCAATGGCACCAAGGGCTATCTGCGGCAGCAGGACGTGATCGATTTCATGCGCATCAACGGGTTTGAACTGGTCGCGTCGAGCGAGATCCTCGCCAATCCCAAGGACACGGCCGATCACAAGGAAGGCGTGTGGGAAATGCCCCCGGTGCTGGCGACCAAGCGCGACGACCTCAAGGGTCTGGGCGAAAGCGACCGGATGACGCTGTTGTTCAAGAAGGCGGCCTAATCCCCAAGGCGCGGGCGAGGGTGGAGTTCACAGCGCGTTCACTTTGTGGCGGAAATAAGGCAAGCTGACGCTAGGGCGAGCACGCCCTGCTGAAGGAGAGCCGATATGACCCATGTTCGCGCCATGATGTTTGCCCTGCCTGCCGCCTTGACCCTGTCAGCCTGCGGCTCCGGCCTGGCCGATCCCCGCGGGGTCGACCGGTCGGAAACGCTGCTGTCGGTCAGCGCGGTCGGGGACGCGGAGACGCGGCCCGACGAAGCGTTCTTTCAGGTGGGCGTCGAGAATTTCGGCCGTACGGGCGAGGAAGCGAGCGGGGGTAACCGCACCGATATCGCCGAGCTGCTTGCCGCGCTGAAGGCGGCGGGCGTGACCGAGAAGGACGTCCAGACGCGCGCGGTCAACATCCAGCGGATCGAATACGGAGACCGCAAGGGCCAGTATCAGGCGAGCAACATCGTCGCGGTAACGGTGCGCGACATCGGACGCGCCGACGCCGCAGTGACCGCCGCCTCGACCGCCGGTGCGAACGTAATGAGCGGGCCGGACCTGCGCTTGTCCGATCCCGAGGCCGCCGCCAATTCCGCCTATGCCGCTGCCTTTAAGAATGCCCGCAAGCGCGCCGAAGCCTATGCCGGTGCGGCGGGGATGGAGATCGCCCGAGTACTCACTATTCGCGATGGCGGCGGCAGGCAGGGCGACCGTTATGTGCCCGGTGCGCCGCCGCCGCCGATGATGGTCCAGACCATGGCCCGGAACGAAGAGGCTGACGCGTCCTCGATCATCCAGCCCGGCCAGACGACCAGTTCGGTCACGGTGCAAGTGGACTTCGCGCTGCGGGAGAAGTAACGCCTTGCGGCATGACTGCCATCACCGTCGCCGCCCTTCAGCTTGCCCTTGGCTCGTCCGACGAGGCTGCCAACATCGCCGCAGTCGGCGCGCTGGTGGAGGAGGCCGCCGCCAAAGGCGCGCAGCTGATCCTGCCGCCCGAGCTGTTCTCCGGCCCCTATTTCTGCCGCGAGGAAGACGAGGCGCTGTTCGCGCTTGCCCGGCCCACCGCTGAGCACCCGAGCGTGATTGCGATGCAGACGCTCGCCGCGCAGCTGAAAGTGACGATCCCCACCAGCTTTTTCGAGCGTGACGGGCACCACTATTACAACACGCTGGCGATGATCGGCCCCGACGGCGCGGTGCAAGGCACCTATCGCAAAAGCCACATCCCCGATGGGCCGGGCTACGAGGAAAAGTACTATTTCCGCCCCGGCAATGATGGCTTCAAGGTGTGGGACGTTCCGGGCGAGGGCGGCGCTTTGGTGCGCGTCGGCGTCGGTATCTGCTGGGATCAGTGGTATCCTGAATGCGCGCGGGTGATGGCGCTGCTGGGCGCGGAACTGCTGCTGTATCCCACCGCGATCGGTTCCGAACCTTATGACACCGCGCTCGATACCAGCCGGATGTGGCGGCGCGCGATGGTGGGCCATGCGGTGTCGAACTGCATGCCGGTGGTCGCCGCCAACCGCATCGGCGCCGAGGGGCCGGAGGGCGCAGAGCAGCGGTTTTACGGCCATTCCTTCATCGCTGACGAATGGGGGGATTTCGTTACCGAATACGGCGCAGGCGAGAGCGGCGTGCTGACCGCGCGGCTTGATCTCGCCCGCGCAGCCATCCACCGCGCCGGCATGGGCTTCTTTCGCGACCGCCGCCCGCAACTTTACGGCCGGATCGCCGAGGATGTGTAACCTTGCCTAAGCCGCGCGCGAAGGGCGGTGCAGGAGGTGCATTATGACCAGCAGAATCGTGCAATTCGTCGGTGGAACCAGCGGCGAATGGGCCGTCACACATTCGGCAACCATCTGCGGCGACCCGCTTGCAGCCGTTACTGCGATCGCGGTTAATGAAACGCCCGCCGCCGCGCCGCAAAGCTGGAGCCTGCGCGGCGCGATCAGCAATCTGCGCTACACTAACGCCTCGGAACGCAGCGCGTTGCAGGCGCGCCAGGCGGGGCTGGGCCGGGCGCAAGCGCAATGCGCTGCGCTGATCCCGATCACCAAATCCGCCGCCTGGTGGGCGCTGGCGCAGGACGAACGGCTGGCGATCTACAGCCGATCGCAGCACACGCAGGTTGGTATGGAATATCTGCCCGCCATCGAACGCCGTCTTCACCACAGCCGCGACCTTGACGAACCGTTTGATTTTCTCACGTGGTTCGAATTTGCCGAAGCCGATAGCGCTGCGTTCGATCACCTGCTGGTCCGGCTGCGGGCCAGCGAGGAATGGCAATATGTCACCCGCGAGGTGGATATTCGCCTGCGCCGCTGCTGAAGGCTTTGCGGGGGTGCGCCGGGCCGCTAGGCGCTGGCCGATGCCCTCCCATTTCTATCTTGTCGCGCTTGGATCGAACCAGCGGCATCGGCGCCTTGGTGCGCCGCGCGCGGTGCTGGCGGATGCGGCGGCTGCGATCGGGCAGGAACTGGGCCGGGTCCACGCTGCCGCACCGGTGATCGAAAGCGCGCCTATTGGCCCGTCGCAGCGCCGCTATGCCAATGGGGCGCTGGTTCTGGAAAGCCCGCTGGCACCGCGCGCGCTACTGGCAGCGTTGCTGGCGCTGGAGACGCGATTCGGCCGCCGCCGCATGGGTCAGCGCTGGCGTGCCCGCGTGCTCGATTGCGATATCATCCTGTGGAGCGGCGGGCTTTGGAGTTCGGGCGGGCGCACGATGCCTTTGGCGATCCCCCACCCGGCTTTCGCGAGCCGCGCCTTCGTCCTGACCCCGGCCTGCGCTATAGCCCCGGGCTGGCGCGATCCAGTCAGCGGCCTGACCCTCGCTCAACTTCATGCCCGCTTGACCCGCCGCCGCCCCCTGCTTAGGGGAGCGCCCTTCGCTTAGACGCACGGCGTCAAAGCCACCAGCGTGGACCCGTAGCTCAGTTGGTAGAGCGGCGGACTTTTAATCTGTAGGTCTCGGGTTCGAGCCCCGACGGGTCCACCACTTTTGTGTTCTGCATCGCGTTTGCGAAGCGAAATCCTCGGCCCGGCGGGCCTGCGGGTGGACGGTCGCCGCGCGACCGTTTGGTGCGCCCCGCTTGGCTGATGATCGTCCCTCTCTCTTTTCCAGCCACCCGTCCATTCTAAGCCGCCGAAGATCGCGTGCTCCGCCCGCAAACGCGGCTCGACAATGATCTTTGCTTGAACCAGTGACCATTTGATGAGCCCCTTGCCG
>JBBQWH010000027.1:0-28103 GCA_038210785.1 Sphingomonadales bacterium
GACAGCCCAAACGGACTACCAATCCCGTTCATTGCCGCAAGCCCTGCGTGGTTGCGGAACTCGGGACGTGGAACAATCTCGGCGACTTTCTGAAACCCAACCTCATGCGTTGGCGCAATCCCCAACCACACCTTGCCTTCATGCTTCTTAAGCGTTCGCGAGAACATCGCGTCGGCCTTCGCACTTTCAGGATCGGCATGCGCTCGGTCAAAAACGACCTTTTTGACTCCCGCCGCGAAGAGCGCGTCGAGCAATTTGCTATCATCAGCGCGCGACGGGAGAGTGCGTTCGAACGCATTGAGCGTCGCGTCATCAATCGCGATCATCACGATGTCTTGCGGTGCCGGACGCGAACGGATCTCTGCCCGCACCGCGCGGTAGAAATCCTCGGCCGGAAGCGGTAGATCGACCACCGCCGAGACGATCCCGAACAGCACCGCCAGAATTGCCACTTTCGCACGCTTGCGGCGCAGCAAGGCTGCTCCTTGCCCGCGGGTGATTGCGTGCGTCAAACCAGCCACTTCCTCGCCGGCATTGCCGAACGCGCGCCGCAGCTTTTCGGCCATTGAGTGAAGCAATTCATTCATCGAGCGCACGGTCCCCAGGGGCAAACCCGAGCGTGACCCTAGACCGCGATGGTTAATTCATCGAAAACGCTGCGCCCCGGCGCGGGCGCAGGCGAGCTGTCACATCACTCGATCCGCCAGCATCCCAAGCGCAATCGTCAGGCTGCCGAGGCCAAGTGACAGGTGCCAGCGCAGCTTTAGGAAATCGGCCTCTGCAAAACCCATCGCGCGGTCGATCAGCGGTGAGCCGATGATCAGCGCGCCCAGATACAGCAGCGCCGGGCCGGGCCATTCCCATCCGAAAGTCCATGGCAGGAACAGCGCGACTGCCAGCAGGCTCGGCATCACCGCAATAAAATAAGCGCCAGCGGTCGCGCGCCCGCTCTGCACCGCCTGCCCCCACCATACCCCGCCCAGAAAGCTGAAGATCGCGGCGGCATAGGCAAACCCGCCTGCCAGCGCCGAATAGCGCCATTCATGGCCGCTCGCCAGCATGCCGACGCAGATAACCTGCGGCAGCAGCCCGGCATAGCCCAGCGCGCGGGCAGCGGGGGAGAGCGATGCAGGGTGATGCGGTGTGTGTTTATCCATCCCGCCACAAGTCACAGGCCACCCGCCCGGTTCCCGCCGCGCTTGCAGGCCTGCGGCGATTGCGCCACCACCCCGCCCATGGACCTGTTCGATCTTTCCGGCCGCACGGCCATCATTACTGGCGGCAATGGCGGACTTGGCCTTGCCATGGCGCGCGGACTGGCCAAGGCCGGCGCCGATGTCGCAATCTGGGCGCGCAATCCCAAAAAGAACGCCGCGGCCCTCGCCGAACTGGCCGAGCTTGGTCCGGGCCGCGTAATCGCGCTCGCCTGCGACGTGGCCGAGGAAACCGCGATCATGCGCGCGATTGCGGCAACGCTCGATTCGCTTGGCCGGATCGATGTGTGCTTTGCCAATGCCGGGATACCGGGCGCGGGGCAGGCGATCCCCGACATCACCCCCGAAGGCTGGGACAACACGATGGCCGTCAACACGCGCGGGACTGCGCTGGTTTACAAGCACGTGACCCGCCACATGATCGCCCGCGCGGCCGAGGGCGATGCCGGCGGCAAGCTGATCGCGCCATCATCGGGCCAATCGATAATGGGGGTCAACCGCTCGTCCGACTATGCTGCGTCGAAGGCCGCACTGAACGGCCTCACCCGCGCAGCCGCCTTCGAACTCGCGCGGCACCAGATCACCGCCAATGCGTTATTGTTCGGCTATTACGAGACCGACATCACCGCCAAGGCCGATCCCCGGTTCGGCGAATGGATGGCCAATCGCATTCCGCTGCGCCGCCCGGGCGATCATGCGGGCCTGGAAGGACTGGCGGTGTTCTTCGCCTCGCCGCATTCCGATTATATCACGGGGCAATGTTTACCCGTTGACGGCGGCCTGTGCATTTCCTGATTGTGTATGAGCCGAGGGGCACCATCTCTCGTGGAACGCAGCCGCGCCCAAGTCGTTGCCGAAGCAAGCCTCTCGCAAATGGAAAGCCCCCTCCCCCGTGGAAGACGACGAAACCCCTGATGATTTTGGCCTAGATTTCGACAAATTGCCCGAAGATCGCTCGCGCCAGCGCGCCGTGCCATCGGGCCGGATCGCACGGTTCGGCACGTTTGGGCGGCTGGTTGGCGGGGTGGCAGGCGGCATGGTCGCCGAAGGTGCGCGGCGGCTGGCGAGCGGCGAAGGTATCACCGCGCGCGACCTGATCCTCACGCCCGGCAATGTCCAACGGTTGACCGACCGCCTGTCGCACCTGCGCGGCGCGGCGATGAAGATGGGGCAAATGATCAGCCTCGATGCAGGCGATTTCCTACCGGATGAGCTGTCGACAATTCTCGCGCGCCTACGCGATCAGGCCAATTTCATGCCGACCAAGCAGCTCGATTCTGTGCTGCGCGCCGAATGGGGGCCGGACTGGCGCAAGCAATTCCGCTGGTTCAACCCGCGCCCGATCGCGGCCGCCAGCATCGGACAGGTGCACAAAGCGCTGACCCGCGATGGCGAGGAACTGGCGATCAAGGTGCAATATCCCGGCGTCGCAAAAAGCATCGACAGCGATGTCGATAATGTGATCACGCTGCTTAAGGTTGCAGGCTTTGCCCCGCCCGAACTGGAGATGGAAAAGCTGATGGCGGCAGCCAAGCAGCAGCTCCACGAGGAGGCCGATTACCAGCGAGAAGGCGAACAGATGGCGCTGTATCGCGCGCAGCTGGAGGGGACGCCGGGGTTTGTCGTTCCGCGGCTGCACACCGGGCTGACCCGGGGTTCGGTCCTCGCGATGAGTTTTGAGGACGGTGTTTCGATCGAGGAACTCGGCAACGAACCGCCCGAACGGCGCGATGAGGTTTTCGCGCGGCTGATCCGGCTGGTGACGCGCGAATTGTTCGATTTCGGAGTGATGCAGACCGATCCCAACTTCGCCAACTTCCGTTACCGGCGCGAAACCGGCGAGATCGTGCTGCTCGATTTCGGTGCCTGCCGTCCCGTCGATCCAGCGGTCTCCAACGGCTATCGAAGCATGCTAGCTGCCGGACTTGAGGGCAACGCGGCTGAAGTGCTCGCCGCGACCATCGAAGCGGGGTTCATGATGCCAATTGTCGCGGAAAAACACCCCGAACGGGTAAATAAGATGATCGAGATCGTGATCGGTGAAATGCGCGCGGATGCCCCGTTCGATTTCGGCGACCGCGCGTTCATCCCGCTGCTGCGCGAGGAAGGCTATGCAATCGCGCAGGACAAGGACACCTGGGCCTTCCCACCGATCGAAACGCTGTTCGTGCAGCGCAAGGTTTCAGGCACCGCGCTGCTCGGCGCACGATTGAAAGCCAAGGTCAACATCCGAAGGATTACTGAAGAAGTGCTGGCGCGAACCTCGCCGTTGCCCGCCCGCGCGGCCTAAACGCTGCCAGACCTCCCGCGCTAGATACCCGCTAGACCCCGTCTCGGTGTGTTTCACGTGAAACCAACAGGATAGGACGTGGACAGCGCAGTGCATTTGTAATAGCTCCACCCAATGCATGGGGGTATTGAACTCAAGGCGGGTGTGCTGTTTGTGTGTCTTGGCAATATCTGCCGGTCACCCATGGCCGAAGGCGCGTTCCGCGCGGCCGCGCTGGAACAGGGCCTCGCCTGCCATGTCGATTCGGCTGGGACAGCCTCCTATCACATCGGATCCCCGCCCGATCCCCGCGCGATCGCGGTCGCGAGCCGCCACGGTATCGACATCAGCGGACAAGCCGCACGCCAGATAGAGCGTGACGATTTCTTCCGCTTCAGCCACATCGTCGCGCTCGACAGGGCAAATCTCGAAGGGGTGCGGGCCCGCGCCCCGCGCGACGCTACGGCGCACTTAGCAATGGTGATGGACGCGGTTGAAGGACGCCGGGGCGAACCGGTGGCGGATCCCTATTACGGCGATGAGGCCGCCTTTGAAGCGGCGTGGAGTGTGATTACGCAAGGGGTCGATGCCTGGGTTGCGCAATTGCTGCGGGAAGGCGCCGGCCTGAGGGTTTAGCCGCCCCGCAGCAGCATTACGCCCCAGTCGCGTTCGAATAGATACAGCAGCAGCCGCGCCGCCTCGCCGCGCGGAGACGTGAGACCCCCATCACGCTCCATCAACAGCCGCGCATCGGCATGAGCGATCGGCAGCAGGCGCTGCACCTGCTCGAGATCGGCGATCCGGAACGCTGCCTCACCCGATTGCCGAGTGCCGAGCAATTCGCCCCCTCCGCGCAGGGCCAAATCTTCCTCAGCGATCCGGAATCCGTCCTGCGTCTCGCGCATCAACGCCAGCCGCGCGCGCGCGGTCTCCGACAGCGCCCCGCCACGCAGCAGCAGGCAGGTGCTCTTTTCCGCCCCCCGCCCCACCCGCCCGCGCAGCTGATGGAGCTGGGCAAGGCCAAAGCGTTCGGCCTGTTCGATCACCATCAGCGTGGCTGAAGGGACATCCACCCCGACCTCGATTACCGTAGTCGCCACCAGCAGCCGCGCCTGCCCGCTGGCGAAGCGTTCCATCGCAGCGTCCTTGATTTCAGGACGCAATTGGCCGTGGATCAGCACAGTCGCATCCCCAAACCGCTCCTTTAGCGCAGCGTAGCGCGCCTCGGCCGCGGCGATATCGGCAAGATCGGGCACGCCATCGATCTCGCGCACCATCGGGCACACCCAGTACGCCTGTTGCCCACTGGCAAGATGGCGTTCCACGCCCGCAACCACCTCTTCCATCCGTTCCTGCGGCACCACGCGAGTGTCTATCGCCTGCCGCCCAGGAGGCAGTTCGTCGAGCCGGCTGACATCCATCTCGCCATATTGCGCAAGGGTGAGCGAGCGCGGGATCGGGGTCGCGGTCATCGCCAAGGCGTGCGGCGCGCGGCGACCCTTGGCTGCGAGCGCAAGCCGCTGGGCGACGCCAAACCGGTGCTGTTCGTCGATCACCACCAGCCCCAGATCGCGGTAGTTCACACTCTCCTGAAAGATCGCATGGGTGCCGATCAGGAGCTGGATCGAACCATCAAGCAATCCCATCAGAATGCTCTCGCGTTCCCGTCCCTTGGCGCGCCCGGTCAGCAACGCGATCTCGACCCCCGTCGGCCCGAGCATTTTTCGCAGCGTTTCGAAATGCTGGCGGGCAAGGATTTCGGTCGGGGCGAGCAGCGCCGCCTGCTTGCCGGCTTCGACCGCGATCAGCATGGCATTAAGCGCCACCACGGTCTTGCCCGCACCGACATCGCCCTGAAGCAGCCGCAGCATCGGGGCTTCCTGCGCCATGTCGCCCGCAATCTCGGCAATCGAACGGGTCTGCGCGCCGGTAAGTGAAAAGGGTAGCTGCAATTTTGCGCGCAAACCCCCATCGCCCGCGAGCGCCTGACCCTTGCGCCGCCGCCCTTCGGCCTTGATCAGCAATAGCGCGAGGCTGTTAGCCAGCAGCTCATCGTAAGCGAGCCGGTCGCGCGCCTTCTCGTCGGTGCTCTCGTGGCCGAGCCGCAGCGCTTCGCGCCACGCGGGCCAGCCAGCCCTGGCCAGTTGCCCGGGCTCGATCCATTCGGGCAAATCAGGCAGCCGGGCGAGCGCCTGCTTAACAAAGTCCCCGACGCGCGGCTGGGTCAGGCCTTCGGATAGGCGATAGACTGGCTCTGAAAGGCGCCCCATCTGCGCGGAGCTCTCCGCCTCGATATGATCGGGATGGACGATCTGAAGCATGTCGCCATAGCGGTCGAGCCGCCCGGCGACCCAGCGCTTCTCGCCCACTGGCAGCAGCTTTTTCGCGGCATAGGCGGCCTTACCGAACCAGGTCAGCGCGCAGATATTGCCGAGCGCGTCCTGCGCCAGCACGCGGTACGGCCCGCGGCTCCCGGCGCGCGGGGCGCGGTGCTCCACCGGCGTGAGCGCGATGATCACCTGCTCACCCTCGCTGCCGTGGTCGAGATCGGCGATCGCATGGCGGCTGACGAACCGTTCGGGCAGGTGATACGCAACATCCTTAACCCGCGTGAGCCCCAGCTTCTCGAGCGGTTTGATCAACTTCGGCCCGACGCCTTCGAGCGTTTCGGTTTCGGTGAACAGCGGATTGAGAGCCTCAGGACGCATGGGGGTGCGCTATCATCCTCGCCGCATCATTGCGAGTTGAAGCCGCGCAGAGCTGTGGCTAGGTAATGCATATGACCGACACCCCCTCCTTCCCGCAACGTCTCGCCCGCGCCAAGTTCCGGGCCTGGCACCGCGGCACGCGCGAGGCCGATTACATGATCGGCGGGTTCTATGATCGCTACCATGCCGGGTGGGACGAGGACGAACTGGTCTGGTTCGAGGCGCTGCTCGACGAGGACGATGTCGACGTGATGGCCTGGGCGCTCGGCTCCGCCCCGCCGCCCGAACATCTCGCGGGCGAATTGCTGGTGACCATGCAGAAGCTCGATTACGTCGATATTCCGCGCTGATTCCAAGCTCCTGCTGCTAAGGGATGCGGCAAGACTGGCTGCGTGATGAAATGCTTGTCGCAGCGGGGTGGTGCTGCGGCCATCGCGGCGCTATGCGGCCACCATCCCCAACCCCCTCCTCATTTGAGCAGGGGGCAATTTTGCTTGGCGAATTGACCCTGATGCCCGATCTCTCCCGCATCCTTGCGGCCCAAGACCCGCTGACCCTCGCCTCGCTGCCGCGCGGGAGCCTGCCGCTGGTGCTCGCCGATCTCGCACGTGCGGCCAAACGCCGGGCAGTGTTCATCGCGCCCAACGATACCGCGATGCGGGCTGCGGTCGAGGCCGCACGCTTCTTCGCGCCCGAGATCGAGGTCTTCGCCTTCTCCGCGTGGGACTGCCTGCCCTATGACCGCGCCAGCCCCGCACTGCCAATCAGCGCCGAACGGCTCGCCGCGCTCCACCGCTTGCAGCAACCGGGCAGCGCGCAGCAATTGCTGGTGACCACGGTCAACGCGGTGCTCCAGCGCGTGCTCACCCCGTTCCGGGTGCGCGAAAGCTTGCGCGAATTTCGGGTGGGTACCAGCATCGGCCACGCCAGCCTCGCCGCGCTGCTCACCCGGCAGGGTTATTCCCGTACCGACACGGTGATCGACCACGGCGAGTTTGCGGTGCGCGGCTCGATTGTCGATATCTTCCCCTCCAGCCTCGATGCTGGGCTGAGGCTCGATTTCTTCGGCGACGAGCTGGAAAGCCTGCGGCTATTCGATCCCGCCACACAGTTGACGGTTGAACGGATCGATTCCCACCTCCTGCTACCCGCCTGCGAAGCGCTGCTGGACGAGGACAGCATCAAGCGCTTCCGTACTCGTTACCGCGAGCTGTTCGGCGCGAACGCGACGCAGGATCCGCTGTATGAAGCGGTATCCGACGGGCGTCGCCTTGCCGGGATGGAACATTGGCTGCCGCTGTTCGAGGAGCGGCTGGCGACGCTGTTCGACCACCTTGGCAAAGACGACCTTTTGGTCATCGAACAAGGCGCGCTCGGCGCGGCCGAGGAGCGGCTCACCGACATTGCCGACTACCACGAACAGCGCGGGCGGATCGCGGGCGAGAAGAAGGGCAGCTACCGTCCGCTCAAGCCGGATGCCCTGTATCTCACCCGCGCCGAGTTCGACGCCGCCTTGGCAGCCGCCCCGGCCCACCGTGCGACCGGGTTTGCCGCCGAGGCGGGCGCCAACACCATTGACTTCGGGTTCCGCTCCGCACGCGATTTTGCACCAGAGCGCGGGCGCGGCGAGAATGTCTACGAGGCCGCCGCCGCGCATCTCAAGGCCGTCGCCAAATCGGGGCGCAAACCCTTGTTTGCGGCTTATTCGAACGGCAGCGCGCGGCGGATTGCCTCGATCCTCGAAGAAGCAGGCGCGCCCACCGCGCTTGCCGAAAACTGGCAGCAAGCGCTGGGACTGAGCGCCAAAAGCAAGGCTGCGGTGGTGGTGCTGCCGCTCGAAACCGGGTTTGCAAGTGACACGCTGGAGCTGATCACCGAGGCCGACGTGCTTGGTGACAGGCTGGTACGGCGTAAGAAAAAACGCCGTGATTCCGATGCCTTTCTCGCGGAACTTCAGGCGCTGTCGCGCGGTGATCTGGTGGTTCACATCGAACACGGGATCGGGCGATATCTCGGGCTTGAACCGATCCCTGTGGGCAAAAGCCAGCACGATTGCGTCGCGCTCGAATATGCCGGCGGGGACAAGTTGTTCATCCCCGTCGAAAATATCGACGTGCTCTCACGCTACGGCTCGTCCGAACAGGCGGTGCCGCTCGACCGGCTCGGCGGTGAGGCGTGGCAGCGGCGGCGCGCCAAGCTCAAGGAGCGCATCACCGCAATTGCTGGCGAGCTGATGCAGGTCGCCGCTGCCCGCGCGCTGCGGCAGGCGACCGTACTGGCCACCGATCCGGCTACCCTCAACCAGTTCGTCGACCGCTTCCCGTGGTCGGAAACCGAGGATCAGGAACGCGCCATCGCCGATGTGCTCGGCGATCTCGAAAGCGGCCGCCCGATGGACCGGCTGGTGTGCGGCGATGTCGGCTTCGGCAAGACTGAGGTAGCGATGCGCGCGGCCTTCGTCGCGGCGATGGCCGGGCAGCAGGTCGCGATTGTCGCCCCCACGACACTGCTCGCCCGCCAGCATTATCAGAACTTTACTGAACGCTTTGCAGGGTTCCCCTTGAACGTCGGGCGCTTGTCGCGCCTGGTCAGCGCCAAGGAAGCAGCCGAAACCCGCGGGGGGCTGGAAAACGGCCAAATCGACCTTGTGGTTGGCACCCATGCGATTCTTTCGAAATCGACCACCTTTAAAAACCTCGGCCTGGTAATCGTCGACGAGGAGCAGCGCTTCGGCGTGACCCACAAGGAAAAGCTCAAGCAACTGCGCGCCGACGTGCACGTTCTTACCCTCACCGCCACTCCAATCCCGCGCACGCTACAGATGGCGATGTCAGGCTTGCGCGAACTGTCCACGATCCAGACCCCGCCGGTCGACCGGCTCGCGGTGCGCACCTATGTGATGGAGTGGGACGACATGGTGATCCGCGAGGCATGCTTGCGCGAGCATCACCGCGGCGGGCAGAGCTTTATCGTGGTGCCGCGCATCTCCGACATGGCCGATGTCGAGGAATGGCTGCGTGAACACGTGCCCGAGATCAAATCGGTCTCCGCCCACGGCCAGATGAGCCCAAGCGAGGTCGAGGAGCGGATGGGCGCGTTCTATGATCGCAAGTATGACGTGCTGCTCTCGACCACCATCGTCGAAAGCGGTTTGGACATCCCGAGCGCCAACACCATCATCATCCACCGCGCCGACCGGTTCGGCCTTGCCCAGCTGTATCAGTTGCGCGGGCGGGTGGGCCGAGCAAAGCTGCGTGCCTATGCCTATCTCACGCATGAGAAAGACGTGGCCCTTTCAGAAGTCGCGCAGAAGCGTTTGAAAGTGCTCGGCGATCTGGACAGTCTTGGCGCAGGCTTCCAGCTTGCCAGTCATGATCTCGACATTCGCGGCGCGGGCAATTTGCTCGGCGACGAGCAATCGGGACATATTCGCGAGGTCGGATTTGAACTCTATCAGGCGATGCTGGAGGAAGCGATCCTCGCGGCCAAGGCGGGCGAAATGGGGCTGGAGCGGCCAAGCGACAAGGTCAGCCCCCAGATTACCGTCGATGCACCGATCATGATCCCGGATGATTACGTGCCCGATCTGGCGGTGCGCATGGCGCTCTACCGCCGCCTCAACCAAGCCGAAGGGCAGCACGAGATCGAAAGCCTCGCCGCTGAAATGATCGACCGCTTCGGCGACCTGCCGCAGCCGACCAAGAACTTGATCCGCCTGATCGAGATCAAGCAGCAGGCTATCGGCGCCAACATCGCGAAAATCGATGTCGGCGCGCGCGGCACGCTGGTTGGCTTCCACAAGGATGATTTCCCCGATCCCATGGGCCTGATCGCTTATGTCCAACGGCTCAACGAGGGCGGCAAGGACACCGCCAAGCTGCGCCCCGACATGAAGCTGGTCATCAACCGCGCTTGGGACGACCCGCAAAGCCGGTTGAACGGATTATTTCAGCTGACCAAGGGTTTGAGCGGGATCGTAAAGAAGGCGGTGAAGGGGAAAAAGGCGGCATAGCCCTCACCCGTGCCCCATCCCCCGCGCCGTGCGCGCCAGTGCCAGCACGCTTTCGCTCGGCATGGGTTGGGCGCGCAGGAAGCCTTGCCAGTAGTCGCAGCCTTCGGCAGTTATTGCCGCACGCTGGATTTCGTCCTCGATCCCCTCGGCATAGACCGCAAGGCCGAGCGCTTTGGCGAGCGCCACGATCGCGCGCAGCACGGCAAGCGCGGTCGCATCGGCGGGGACTCCCTCAACCATTGCCTTGTCGAGTTTGAGCGCATCCAACGGCAGTTCGCGCAGGTAGCGAAAATTGCAGAAACCAGCGCCGAAATCGTCGAGCGCGGTGCGGAAGCCAAGCCCGCGCAGCGCCTTGAGCGCCGATCCCGCCTGCGTCAGATTGCGCAGCAGCAGATCTTCGGTGATCTCCAGCATCAGCCGCTGCGGCGCGATCTCCGAGCGGCCGATCAGCGCTGCGAAATCGGCGGCGAAGCGTAGGTCGCCCAGTTCCTCGGGCGTAATGTTGAGCGACAGGGTGAGATTGTCGGGCCAGGTCGCCGCATCCTCCAGCGCGCGGGCAACCACATGGCGCGATAGGGGCGCAACCAGCGCCGCCCGCTCGGCGACCGCGAACAGATCGCGCGCGCCGATTTCTCCGAGCGAAGGATGCTGCCAGCGTGCCAGTGCCTCGGCCCCGACCACCGCGCCAGTGACGCAGGAGAACTGCGGTTGGAACAACACCTCGATTTCGCGCCGATCGAGCGCGCTCAGCAGATCCGCCTCGAGCATGCCGGGGCTGACGCCGGGAAAGCGACCGCGCGTGATGGGCCCACGCAAGGATGTCCGACCCTGATCCATCACGCTCCTCCCTATGCCAATGGCCCTTAACAATTGAACGTGGGCCTGCCTCGCATCAATTGCAATCCGCCCGAATCTGGCACATCAGGGCAAACGCGCAAGGACACGCCGGGGATAAGTGGATCAGAACCACTTCCGTCCCCGCGAGGGGGATACATGTCAGCCAATGGAGCGAACAACGCGGCGACTTATCAGCGGCTTGCGCTGGCTGCTTCGGATACCCCGCGCGCGCAAGAGGCGTATGATCTGCTGCTGAGCCAGGCAGGTTGGGTGCCGCTCCACGAAGCCGATGCGGTGGTGGTGCTCGGCGGTGACGGTTTCATGTTGCAAACCCTGCACGCGATGCTGGATGCTGCGCGTGTGGTGCCCGCCTTTGGCATGAACCTTGGCACGGTCGGTTTTCTCATGAACCGCTATGACAAGCGCGCCGCGATCTCCGCGCGGGTCAACAAGGCGCGCCACTGGACGATTGCGCCGCTGCAGGTCGAGGCGATCACACAGGACGGCGAGACCCATCAGATGTGCGCGATCAACGAGATCTCGCTGCTGCGCGAAACCCGACAGACCGCCAAGATCGAAGTCACCGTCGGCGACCGCGTCCGGATCAAGGAGCTGGTGTGCGACGGAGTGCTGGTGGCGACGCCGGCGGGATCTACTGCCTATAACCTGTCGGCCCACGGCCCGATCCTGCCTTTGGACAGCAAGATGCTGGCGCTGACCCCGATCAGCCCATTTCGCCCGCGGCGCTGGCGCGGCGCGATACTTCCCGACCGCATGAAGATCGTCCTGCGCGTGCTCGACCCGATCAAACGCCCGGTCTCCGCGGTGGCCGATCAGAAGGAGCTGCGCGACATCGCCGAAGTGCGGCTCGCCATCGCGCAGGATACCATGCTCACCCTGTTGTTCGATCCAGGCCATTCGCTCGAGGAACGCATCGTCGCCGAGCAGTTCGTCACCGAATAGGGGTCGACGCGGGCGATCAATACCCGCTTGCAATCCGGCCTACCGCCCCATATAGGCGCGCTTCCGCTCTTCCTGAGACCGCTTGGAAGAGTTGCTCCCCGATAGCTCAGCGGTAGAGTAGGTGACTGTTAATCACTTGGCCGTAGGTTCGAATCCTACTCGGGGAGCCATTTACTGTCTTATATACTGCGCTGATCGCTAAATTGTTTGGTTTGCGCGACTTGAGACAGCACGATCGCTCCACCTCAGCCCCTAACCATTGCGTTCAACGCAACACGCGCTAGTCTTTGGCCGATGATCCTTGCCGCGACCACCGCCCTCATGTTCCTGATCGGCTACGCCAGCCAGCGCGCTGGTGTGTGCATGGTGCGGGCAATGCGCGAGGTCATCGACAAGCGGCGCGTGCACCGGCTGGCAGGCTCCACGCTTGCCGCATCGAGTGCAATGGTGGTGATGGGTCTTGCCGAATGGCTGGGCGCGAACCCGTTCATAACGATTCTTGGCTCCGCGCCCGATCTGCTCAGCGTGGCGGGCGGTGTGCTGTTCGGGCTGGGCTCGATTCTCGCCGGGAACTGCGCGATCGGGGTGCTGTCCGGGTTGACGCGCGGCGAGCTGTGGAACGCCGGCGCGATCGCAGCGATGTTCTTCGCCGCGCTGATCCTCGGCCCGAAAATGTCGAGCGCTGCGCTGATGCTCCCCCCGCGCGCGCCGGTCGCTTCGCCGCTGACCGGCCATGTCGCGCTGGCGCTGACGCTGGGAGGTACAATGGGCGCGGCGGCAGCGACCTATATCTATCGCCGGATCGGCTGGCATCGCCCGAAAGGCGGCTGGTCGCCGCTGGTCGCCATGGGCGTAGTGGGAACCGCCTCGGGCCTGCTCTTCGCGCTCGACCGGCAATGGGTCTACACGAGCCGCATCGCCGAGATCGCCTATGGGAGGAGCTGGACGCTTGGCGCGCTGTTCGGGCTCGTCGCGCTGATCGGGGGCATGACTTGCGCAACCGTGATCGGCGGCACTTTCCGGCTGCGGGCAGGGCGTGGGCGGCAATGGCTGTGGGCGGGCATCGGCGGGCTGTTGATGGGCGCGGGCGCGACGCTGGTGCCGGGCGGCAATGACGCAATGCTGTTCACCGGCGTGCCGTTGCTGCTCCCCAACATGCTGGCGGGCTATGCGTCCTTTGCCGCGACGCTCGCTCTTGCTCTGCTGATCCGCCGTCAGGTGGTGCCGGTGGACGCTTAGAACCCCACCAGCAGCCGCGCGCCGACCACCAGCACCAGCGCGGCGGTCAATCATCGTATCCATTGCGGCGGGAGCAGGCGTGCGGCGAGCAGGCTGCCGATCTGGCCGGCGATCACCACTGCGATCTGCATCGGCAGCGCGGCCCCCAGCGCCGCCCGAGCAGGCCGGGGCCGTTCTTCACTATCTGCCCGGCAAGCCCGAAAAACGAGTTCACGAGGATAAACAGGCTCGCGGTCGCGGCGATCCCGCGCGCTTCGTGCCAGCGCGCCAGATACAACTGGGAGACAAGGAAAATTCCGCCGCCGATCCCCACAAGTCCCGCGAAATAGCCGAGCGGCGCGGCGGCGAGCGGCATGAAGCGGCCTGCGTGCGTCGGCCTGTCGTCTGCGTTCTCGCGCACTGGAAGCGCGGTCAGCACCAGGCTCGCGCCCAGCAGCGTCAGGAAAGTCGCCTTCCTTGTCCTCGTAGGTGTAGCGCAGCCCCTCCGTCACCGTGAGGCGCGGCAGGATCAGCCAGTTCACCTCGGCAAAGGCGGCATAGCCGTTGGCTGCAATGCGCGTGTCGCCCGTCTGGCCATAACCGTCGAGCAAGTTCGCGGGCACCGGCGTCGCATTCGCACCCGTTGTCGTGCCGATCAACCACGGCGCGACGTAAGGCCCGAAGAAGCTGTTGGGATGCCCGGCCTGCACTCGGCGGAAGTCGTAAAGCCCCGCGACGAAGTTGAATGCACCCTCGCCGTTTGAGGCAATCCGCAGTTCATGGCTAATCTGGTCCTGCCGCGAAGGGATACGCTGGATCAGCTGGATCGGGAGCCCCGTCTAGTCGCGGTCGTTTGCCGCATCCCAGTTCCAGAACTGTCATGCGCTGATCGAAGTCACTGTGGCCGGCCCGATGTTCCAGTCCGCGATGCCCGCGATACCGCCCTCGCTGGTCTTCACGGCGAGCGACGCATCGATTTCGGTGAGCCGGTCATAGGGATTGGTGCTCGCAGGCGAATAGCCGCCGGACCGAGCCCACTCACTTGAAGAACAGGTTCACCCCTTACCTGAGGCGGCGCTGCACACCGATGGCTGGCTCACTTTCATAGTCTTAGATTAGAGCCACTAAGAATGTCTGCAATTGGTCGGATCCGGACTGGCGACTCTATGAAAGCGAACTTAGGACAGCCGCGATTCAAGGCCTGAACAGGGTACTGTCGGTTCCTCGCCGCGAACTAGCAGCCGATGGATCGAAACTAGGTCCTTTCGGCGACGGCGAGCGCGCTTCTACTTCGATGCCGAGATAGCGCAGCGCATTCTCTATCTTGCTGCGGCCGAGACGAATCTGGACGGCATGGAGATTGCCGGTCGCCCTGTAGATAATCGACGCCTTGGTTCGCCGAAGAGAGTGGATGCCATATACACTCCGTATCAAGCCAACCCCGGTCACCCACTCATCGACAAGACGAGCATATTGGTGGGCGCTTAGAGGCTCGTTGTGATCGACGCGGGTGCCCCGCCCGTCGCGAAAGCTTGGGAAAAATTACGCTTGTGAGGAATTCTTTTTGGCTTAAGCCTGAGAACATGCACTCGCGCGGCCAGCAGAAAATCTCGTCCACGCATCATCCGCTGTCATGGCGCGACTGGGCGGAATCGCCGAAAACTGTTGCAACCCAGCCTCGGGCCATTGCCGGTGCGATCGTGCAACGCTGGGAGAGCAGCGCACGGCGTATGAAGCAGCCGCCGCTCGATCATCACTACCTCGTCGTTCATCTCGGCGGGGACAAGCGCGTGACGCGTGCACACGGCGAGCGCGCGCTCAGCGTCGACGTGCGCAACCGCGGTTTTACGACGGTCGAGGCCGGGAGCGCATACAGCTGGCGCACCGACGGGCCAATCGCCTTCGGCCATGTCTATCTCGAGCCCGCCTGGTATGCCGAGCTGATCGGCGAAGGCTTCGACCGCGACCCGGCGTCCGTTACGCTGGACGAGGAAGTGGGGGGGTATGACCTGCTGATCGGGCATTTGCTCACCGCGCTGGTGCACGCGACCGAGACGGACGATGTCTCGCTGATGCAGCAGCAGGCCGCGCTCGAGGCGGTGCTCCACCGGCTCTTCGAGCACCAGGCTTCCGTACCGCAGCGCGATTCCCGGATGCTGATCACCTCCACCAGCGTGCGGCGGGTCAGCGACTACATCGCTACGAATCTGGGCGAGGTCATCACGCTCGATGAGCTGGCGCAGACTGCGGGCTACAGCCGCTTCCACTTCGCGCGGGGTTTTCGCGCAGCGACCGGCATGCCGCCCTACGCCTTCGTGATACGAAAACGCATCGCGCGGGCTTGTGAGATGCTGGGCGAGCGTGACATTCCAATCCGCAGCATCGCTGCCGCCACGGGCTTTGCCTCGCACGCCCAGTTCTCCAGCCGCTTCCGGCAGATCACCGGCCTCGCGCCGAGCGCCTTCCGCGCAGTGGTGCTTTAGAAGCCCTGCACCAGCTGCACGGTGAAGCCCTCACGGAAAAACTGCGAGGTGTTGGCAAGCGGGATCTCGATCCCGGCCAGCATGAACAGGTTGCCGCCCAGATGGGTGCGTACCCCCGGCGTGACCGAGACGAAGGTTGGCCCGTCCTGAAACTCGCGCCAAGTGCTGGCGACATACCAGGTCAAATCGCCGAGCGGCGCGCGGTCGTGATCGGTCACGGTCTGGCCGATTGCACCATTGAGAATGAAGCTTTCCGGGGCGCCTGAATCCGGGAAATCATAGGCCACCCGTCCACGGAACGAAAAGCCGCCGCCGACATCGGTGAACAGGTTGAGCTGCGGCTGCGCGGCAAACACCCCGTTGCCAAATCTGTCGGAGCCGGTTGGCAGCCGCCAGCCCACCCCGGCATTGAGCGAGAGATTGCGGGTTTCGGCCAGCATCAACTGGGTGTTGAGCGTGACATCGCCAAAGTCCGAATCACCGCCGCTTTCCTGATAGAATGGCACCTCAAGCCCCGCCCACAGACGCCGCGAGAGCGGGTGGTGGAACCGCGCGAGGGCCTGATGGGCATCGCCGCCGTTCGCGTCGACATAGGTATAGGCAAGGTGCGCTTCGCGGGTGAAGAAGCCGTCGGCGGTGCCGAGCCAGCCCTGCCGCGGCGCGCCGCCCTCACCATTGGGGACGGGCACCCAATTGGCGAAGAGCTCCTGTCCAAACGGCTCGCTGCCGAGCGGTGTCCAGCCGCCATCCGTTGCTGTTGCAGCTGCTGTCGCCGCTGCAGCGGAAACCGCGACGGGGCCGGTAGCGGTGGGCGCAGCGCTGGTTAGAACGATTGGCACGCGCGGCGTGACAACGGCCGGGTCGGCGGCCTCGCCTTCGGCTGCGAGCGCCGGAGTATTAGCAAGCGTGGCGACAGCCGAGACGAGCATCGTCGCGGTTCTCAAGAGGGTCTGCGACATGGATTTAGGGCTCCTTGCTTGGGGGCGGGAGCCATCTATGCGCCTTGGCGGCACGCGCTTCTTGTCAGAAATCCGAAGGCTTTATCGCAAACGCGCGGCGCGTTCGGTGCGTTATCAGGCGCGCACCGCGCGGCGGTAACGGCCCGGTGAAATGCCCAGTTCGCGGCTGAAGGCGGCGGTGAAGTGGGCCTGATTGGCAAAGCCGCATTCAAGCGCCAGCTGCGCCAGTGGCATCGAATCGTCAGCGAGTAATTGGCGCGCTCGCTCAAGCCGCCGGTTGCGCAGGAAGTGGTATGGCGTCTCCCCGGTGGCGAGTTTGAACACGCGCAGGAAGTGGTTGGCCGAAAGCCCCGCCGCCTCGGCCAGATCATCGAGCCCGATGCTCTCCTGCAGATGCGCCTCTATGAAGTCTATCACCCGCTTAAGCTTGGGCGGCGAGAGGTAGATGCGGTCGCAGTTGGCAGGCTCTGCCCCTGTGTCATGAGTCGCCATCAGCCCGGCGATGGCGCGCAGCAACCCGTCGACCATCAGCCGCGAACCGAGGCTTGGGCGGCGCAGCTCGCTCTCGATCAGCCCCATAAGGTGCGCGACGCGCGGCAGATGCCTGCCGAGGATCGGGGCGAAGGCCTCGCAGGCCTTGCCCTCGCTCTCGAACAGCGATTCGATCACGCCGGGACGTAAGTAGAGCAGGAAAGACCCGGTATCGCTGCCAAACTGCATGCGGTTGTCAGCGCCGGCTGGAAGGAAGCAGCACAGGTCGCGATGGAGCGGCCGTTCGTAATGGGTGCCGTCAAAATCCATCCCAAACTTGCCTGATCCGTTGCGGTTGACGACCAGCAGGTCCCAGTCCTGGCGGCGGGCGCGTCGGCAAGGATCTCGACCATCCCCTCGGTTAGCGTGCGGTGGTGGCGGAGCGCGAAGATCGGCAGAGATCCTGTCTCGAACACAGTGACATCGGGCTGCGCCGACCATTGGATGTGCGACAAGAAGTCCGGTGCTATATGATCGCCGATGCGATAGGTCGATTGCTCGATCAGTGCCATTGGTTTGCCTTGCCCACGACAGAGCCGGAGGGGTTTCCGGCCAAATTGACACGAGCGACAATACGCAATGAGCTTTGCGTTGAACAGGCGACCGGCCAAGCCGCGCGATAAAACAGCAAGAAACCGCAAGATCGATTGCGCGTAAGACAAGTAAGGCGCGGCCGTTGAACCGTGCGCTTATTGCAGAGCGTTCCGCACAGCCTTGTCCATCCTGAGCGACATCGCCGCGCGGATATCAGCCGTCGCCAGCCCGGCAGCAACCAGCGGGAGCTCGGCTATCTCTTTGCGCATTTCCTCGGGCGACTGGATGCACAGCAGCGTCAGCTCGTCCCGCTCGCTGCTAGCGAGGGCTAGGATAAAGCGACCCATCCGGGCCCATTCGAGCAAGGCGTCGTATTCGGCGCTCTGGTAAAACCCAACCTCGTCACTCATCGCGGCCGGCGCGATGCATAAGGTCACGAGGGTGACAGGCATGTTTGGGGCCAGCGAACCATCGGCACGCCCGGAAAACCTCTCGATCCACCTGAGCCAGGTCATTGCGAGACCACCTTTCGATCACTGCCATACGCCGCGCCTTGCGCCCACGCTTTCGAAATCTTGCGCAAAGGTACCCGTGCGGCGGACACTTTAGGCTGTCAACGGACGATGACAGCGAGAAACGGTAAAAACGAAAGGCTTCGCGAAAGATGGAAATGCCAGCACGGCGCATCGAACGGTCGCGGCGACAGGCAGGCGTCCATTCTTGCCGAGCCGGTTTAAGGGAGCAATTTATGAGCACAATCACACGCAGGATGATGGCGACAGGGGCCTTGTTGGCTATCGCTTTGCCCACCGTCGCGCACGCCAATGTCGTGGTTCGCGGGGAAGAAGGCAAACCGCTCGACGAAATTCGCAAAGCACCCGCGTCGATCTATCCTGATCTCCACACCATCGTCGCCCAGCCTTCGCCTTCGGAAGTCGATCCCCGCATGCTCGGACCGGTGGTGCTTTTGAAATCTGCGCATATTGACCTCGAAAAAGGCACCGCCACCGTGCCGCTGCGCAAGGGCAAACTGAAGGACGGAACCCCGGTATGGTTCATCATAACTGATACCACCGATGAAAACCTGTCGAACCTCCACGGCGTAAACTACTCGCCCAAGATGGCCTACGCCCTGACAGGCAAAGGAGCCCGCCGGGCCACTATCGGCAAGGATGGCGGATTTAACTTCGATACCGGCAGTGTCGATTTCAAGCCGGTGTTGGGCATCACCCCGGGACCAGCCAATGCGCCGTTCCCGCCCGCCAAGTTCCAGCCGGGTTCGGTTGGTGATGCCAACTATACGCCGATGGTCTATATCGAAAATTCGGCCAAGTCGGTGATTATGAACGCCCCGGTCCTATCGCAGGCTACCGAAACCGAACTTAACGCGATGTGCGCAGGCAAGGTCGATAAGAGCAAGGTCCACGACAAGGTAGTGTCGATCTGCCCGCGTGATGGGACCGTGACCCTGTCGATGACGCTGGGCTTCACCTTCGACAAGCCGATCTTCTATCTCTCGACCGAAGCCAACAATCCGCTGGTGGCATCGCTTGAAAACGCGACTTATGCGCCCGCACTCGAAGATGTGCCGTTTGCGCTGGAGGATGCCTCGCCCGGCGAAAGCGCAGAACGCATCGTGGTCGTGGTCAACGGCCCGACCGGCAAGGACAACCCGCATCGTCAGGGTCTGGTCAGTGCTCTGTCAGGCGAAGGCGGACCGCTCAACGTGCTTGGCGGTATCCCCACCATCAACCTCGACTATTCGCCGTTGTGGCGTCTGTTTCCAGCGGTGTGGACTGAGGAAGCGATCCAGAAGGGTTATCGTTACCGCATGACCAGCGCGCTTCAGGCGGCCGAAATGTCCACCCGCGGCTACCTCAAGAGCCTCGATGGCGGCGATTTCCGTGCGGTCGGGTTCGTGGTGAACTGTCCGGTGGTCTACCGCATCAACTGATGGGGCAAACTGTCCGGCCCCCCCGGATTGTGCCCCCGGGGTCTTGCAGCGCCCCCTCGCGCAGGACCCTCACTCGCGCCGGAATGGACAGCACATGTCCTTTCCGGCGCACCCCTTTGCCGGAATAGGGCAGCACGCCGAACCCGCACGAGGATGTCCCGATGCGTAGCCGTCTTGCCCCGTTTGCACCGTTTGCGACATTCTTCGTGGCGGTCGCCGCCGCACCCGCTGCTGCTGACGAGGGGGATGGCGCTGCGCTGAAAGATACCGAAGCATCGATCGCGGTGGACGTAGGCGATGGCGCCCGGCCGCTGCGCGATCTCACCACCGATCGCCCCGATGTGACCGAGAGTCCCTTTACCGTCGATGCGGGGCATATCCAGCTTGAGACCACGCTTTTTGGCTACACCCGCTCGCCCGCAAATGCCGCGGGGGGCGTCACTGACGCTTACGAATTTGGCACCACAAACCTTCGCGTCGGGGTGACCGAACGACTGGAGCTGGACGTTGTTTGGCAGCCCTACGGCATCCTCGATCCGCACGGGACCGGCTTCACGGAACGCGGCATCGGCAGCGTCGACCTTCGCGCAAAATTCAACTTGTGGGGCAATGACGGCCCCGCGCGCCCCGGCGACACCGCCTTGGCGCTGCTGCCCTATGTCACCCTGCCGACGGACGGCGGCAACGGCATCGGGGAGGACGAGGTCGCCTTCGGGCTGATCGTGCCGCTTGCGATTGACCTCGGCGGCGGGCTCGGCCTCGGAATAAACGGCGCAGCGAATTTCTCTCGTTCGGCTAACGATGCGACTTTCGACGCGGCAGTCCTGACCTCGGCTTCGCTGGCTTACGAATGGAGCGACGTGTTCGGCAGCTATGCCGAGGTGGTGTGGGAGTTCAGCCGCAACGGCGCGCTTGGCGAAGTTGTGGCGTTCAATACTGGGCTCACCTTGGCGTTGGGAGAGGACTGGCAGCTCGATATGAGCGTCAACTTCGGCGGGACCCGCGCAGCCGACCGGTTCGGCTCGACGCTTGGGATCTCAGCCCGCTTCTGATAGCGCCACCAGTGAACGGAGGCTTACTCCTCGGAGAACAGAGAGGCATCAGGCGTAGCTTTTACGGGATCGGCAGTTCGCCGCAGTTGGAATCGTTTGCCCCGCTAATTCCCTGATAGGTTCGGATTCGGCCGGGCATCTTGCGAAGCACAAAGCCCGCACCCTTCAGCGTGCTCGACATCGCGCGCTGCGTGCCGGGATCGTCACCAGCGGCGCGGGCGTAGTCGGCCCGATCGTTATAGAGCGGTGTGGGCAGTCCCCATTTGCCAGGGTCGCGCTGGCAATGCTCATCGATCCACTGCCCAAACAGGTCTTGATCCTGGAAATTATCAGCGGTTGCGGCGGTGCCGATTTCCTGCCTGACAAGCCCGTCAGCCTGTCAATCGAGGCTGCCCACGATTGCCCATTACACGATGCGCCCAGCCTCGCCCTGCTGCTTGTCCTCAAGTTCGCGATCGGGCGTGAAAGGCTTTTGGATGAAGGGGATGATGTTGAACCGGCGCTTTTCCGCCTCGTCTACGTTGCCCAAATCAGGCGCGTGATTGCCGACTATCACCAGCTTGAATTGCGAGGTGGCCGGCGCGATCCCCGCCATGCTGTTGCAACGCCCGAATTTACGCCGGGGTGAGTTCACTGGCACGTGCTGGCATTTCTCGACCGCCCTTCAATCCGCCCATGTTGGTGTTCTGTCATGTAAGGGGATGTAAGGCGGTGTGCATGCCGTGAGAGCGCAAAGCCCAGAGTTTGCGACATTTTATTATGCAATAAAGGGCCGTGAAAGTCCGGATCCCTTCCTACTTGGGGATGCAGTTTTTCATTCGAGTTTCGACAGCGTTGCCTGACCACCGCGCTTTCGTCCCGGGCTTTGCAACCGCTCCTAGTTCGCCGGTCAGAACGGATTGCGATCAGCTATCGCTTGTCCAGGCTATTCATCGAATGGGAATGGCGGAAGCGGGGGAAGGATGTCGTTCGCGGACGCATCGCGCCCCAAATTACGGCCCATCCGTGCATAAAGCGATTTCATCACCAGTTGCTTGACAGTCGCCGAACCCGTCGGCGTGCTGAAAGTCATTCCAGCCTTGCCTTTTGCGGTCCAGATTACATAAGCCGTGATCGCTCCATGCCCGATTATCTTGATGGTGTGGAGACGGTCACGCACGAGATCGCTCCCGGACAACGTCAGGATCTGGCAACCTTCCTCAGATATGTTCGTCACTTTGGCCGCATAGGACAGCCCAGCGGAATCTGTCAGCTCAACGTCAAGATCGATGCTGCGCCTGAGCGCCCACCTTCTGTCCTGCTCCTTCCCATGTTCATCTTGGGGCATAGCCTAGTCCGCGGGCCCGGCGACCGGGCGCGCCTGTGATCGGCGATCCGATCCCGAGCGCCTGTCAGCGCGTCTGCGATCCTCGCCATCAAAGGCAACCTGCGCCGTTCTGCGCTCGCCCTTGCGGCAGTCTTCGTCGCCTTCCATGCACCCTCTCCTCGTTCAATTGGAGTTGAAAGCGTGTCATAAATTCCGGTCTCGATTAATAAAATAAGATAGATTCAAGGAGATCCGGTTGATCGCGAAGCTATCCTGCGCAACTGGACAAAGGCTGCGCTTGGCAAGCTACTGATGGGCAGCGGCACGACCATTTATCGCTTCCGGGATCGTAGTCTTGCAACTGCGGTGCAAGACGGTGTTGGAGGGAGCCTAAACGCCGACGAGCAGCCGTACC
Organism: Sphingomonadales bacterium; assembly: GCA_038210785.1. Lineage (GTDB taxonomy): Bacteria > Pseudomonadota > Alphaproteobacteria > Sphingomonadales > Sphingomonadaceae > Erythrobacter. Next base: position 22,456 of record JBBQWH010000027.1, read on the forward strand.
CCCACCAACAGCACGAGCGTGGCGGTCAGCCAGCGGATCCATTGCGGCGGGAGCAGGCGTGCGGCCAGCAGGCTGCCGATCTGGCCGCCGATAACCACCGCCACCAACAGCGGTAGCGCGGCGCTGATCGCAGCGCCAAACAGGCCGGGGCCGTTCTTAACGACTTGCCCCGCCAGCCCGAACAAAGAATTGACGAGGATAAACAGGCTCGCCGTCGCCGCGATCCCGCGCGCCGCCTCCCAGCGGACGAGGTGAAGCAACGGAGCGAGGAAAATCCCCCCGCCAATCCCGACCAGCCCCGCGAAGTAACCGAGCGGCGCAGCGGCCAAGGGCATCCAGCGAGCAATGCGCGTCGGCGCCCCGTCTGCGTTCTCGCGCACCGGAATCAGCATGGTGATGCTGGTCAGCACGAGGCTCGCGCCCAGCAGCGTGAGAAAGGTCGCCTCTTTGATCGGCGTCAGCCCGCCAAGGAAGCTTAGCGGAGCGCCCAGCGCCACAATCACCAGCGTCTTGCGCCACGGGGTCAGCCCCGCGCGGGCAAAGCGGATGCTCGATCCGGTCACCACCACGATGTTGCAGGCAAGGCTGACCAGCGGCAGGAGCCGGTAATCGAGCCCCGAAAGCGCCAACAGCGCCGAATAGGTCGACCCACCGCCAAACCCGACACTGGCATAGAGCAACGCAGTGACCAGAAAGGCGAACGCCAGCAGCGCCGGAACCGCCCCGATCATCATGCGCCCACTTCCAGCTCTCTGCCGCGCCTATACCATCGCGCGGGCAGACAGCGCGCCGTGGCAGTGCTTGTACTTCTTGCCGCTGCCGCACGGGCACATCGCGTTGCGGCTGAGGTTGAGATTGGCAAAGGGATCGCCGCCCCACTCGGCCCCGCCCGGCCCGACTTCCGCGGCAACCGCCCCTGCAAGCGAGCCGAACAGCTCAGGCCGTCGGTGCGACCCGTCGCCATCGGCCGAATCGTCAAGCCCGGTGAAAGGGTCGATATGGCCGGTCAGGAAATCCGGCAGATCGGGCAACGATTGCAGCTGCGGCGGCTCGATCCGGAGTTCCGCGCGGAACAAGATCTTGGTCACTTCCACGCGCAGCGTGTCGAGCATCGATTCGAATAAGCCAAAGGCTTCCTGCTTGTATTCATTGATCGGCTGCTTCTGCGCGATGCCGCGCATCCAGATCACCTGACGAAGCGCGTCCAAGGTGGCGAGGTGCTCCTTCCAGTGATGATCGAGCTGGCGCAGCAGCACGTCTTTTTCGACGATCCGCCAGAACGCCGTATCGGAGGAGATCATCTTGGCATCCATCATTTCGTCGGTAAGGGTCCGCAGTTTTTCTTCCAGCAGCTCAGGCTCAACCTGGTCTTCGGCGAGCCATTCCTCAAACGGCGGTTCAAAGCCGAAAGCCTCATCGACCTTGGCCTTGAGGCCCGCAATGTCCCATTGTTCAGGGTAGGAGCCCGGCGGGCAGGCAGCGCTGACCATATTGTTGATCGTGTCGTGCCGCATATCGACCACCACATCATCGACCGCTTCGGAGTCCATGATCTCGGCGCGCTGTTCATAGACGACCTTGCGCTGGTCGTTCATCACATCGTCGTATTCCACCACCTGCTTGCGCATGTCGTAATTGCGCGATTCGACCTTTTTCTGAGCGGTTTCGATCGCCTTTGAGAGCCACTTGGAACCGATCGCTTCGCCATCGGCGAGGTTGGATTTCATCATCTTGGAAAACAGCGTGTCGGGGCCGAAGATGCGTAGCAGATCATCCTCAAGGCACAGGTAGAAGCGCGATAGGCCCGGATCACCCTGACGTCCCGAACGGCCGCGCAGCTGGTTGTCGATCCGGCGGGATTCGTGGCGTTCGGTGCCAAGCACAAACAATCCGCCGGCCGCCTTGACCTGCTCCTTCTCCGCCGCGACCTCGGCGCGGATGCGGGCGATCGCTTCGTCCCGCTCCGGCCCTTCTGGCAGGTCGGCGAGTTCATCGAGGATGCGGTAATCGATGTTGCCGCCAAGCTGAATATCGGTCCCGCGTCCGGCCATGTTGGTGGCGATGGTGACTGTCCCGAGCCGCCCCGCCTGCGCCACGATCCGCGCCTCTTGTTCATGGAAACGGGCGTTGAGCACAGCGTGCTTGACACCCTCCTTGTCGAGGAACTGGCTCAGCAGTTCGGACTTCTCGATCGAGACCGTGCCGACCAGCACGGGCTGGCCGATCTCGTTCTTTTCTTTGATTGCCTTGGCGATTGCGCCGAACTTATCGAGCGTGTTCTTGTAAAACTCATCGTCCTCGTCGATCCGCGCGACTGGCACGTTGGTCGGGATCTCGACCACACCGACTTTGTAGATGTCCCAAAACTCGGCCGCTTCTGTCGCGGCAGTACCGGTCATTCCGGAGAGCTTAGGATACATGCGGAAATAGTTCTGGAAAGTGATCGAGGCCATGGTTTGGTTTTCCGGCTCGATCCGCACGCCCTCCTTGGCTTCGACTGCCTGATGCAGCCCGTTGGACCAGCGGCGGCCATCCATCATCCGCCCGGTGAATTCATCGATGATGATGATCTTGCCATCCTTGACGATGTAATCGGTATCGCGCTTGCGGGAGAAGTTGGCGACCAGCGCCTGATCGAGGTGGTGGACGACCTGGGTGTTTTCGACATCATAAAGGTTAGTGGTAGCTAGCAAATCCTTTTCGATCAGTAGCTTCTCGACTTCTTCCAGCCCCTCTTCGGTCAGTTGGACGCGCTTGACCTTTTCGTCGATGTCGAGCCATTCGACCGGGATCTCGCGCGCAACCAGATCGAGCGAGACATAGAGATCGGATTTGTCCTCGGTCGGGCCGGAGATAATCAGCGGGGTGCGCGCTTCGTCGATCAGGATCGAGTCCACCTCATCGACAATTGCGAAGTTGAACGGTCGCTGCGCCATTTGCGAGCGCTCGTGCTTCATATTGTCGCGCAAGTAATCGAAGCCGAACTCGTTGTTGGTGCCGTAGGTGATGTCGGCATTATAGGCGTCGCGCTTGGTTTCCTCAGGCATGTTGGGGACGATTACCCCGACACTCAGTCCGAGCCAGTTGTAAAGCCGCCCCATCTCGGCCGCGTCGCGCCGGGCGAGGTAATCATTGACCGTAACGACATGCACGCCTTTGCCTTCAAGCGCGTTGAGGTAGACCGCCAGCGTCGCCATCAGCGTCTTGCCCTCGCCGGTGCGCATCTCAGCGATCTCGCCGCGGTGAAGCACGAGGCCGCCGATCAATTGCACATCGAAATGGCGCATCCCGAACACCCGCACAGAACTCTCGCGCACGGTGGCGAAGGCTTCGGGCATGATATCATCGAGCGATGCGCCGGTATCGATCAGGGCGCGCAGCTTAGCGGTCTGGCCCTGCAACTCGGCATCGCTCAGAGCCTGGATCTGCGGCTCAAGCGCATTGATCCGGGAGACAATCTTGCGCAGCGATTTGACATAACGGTCGTTGGCCGAACCGAACACGGATTTGACGATGGTATTGAGCATAAGCGAAGACCTTTGATCGGGAGCAGCCCGGCCAGGAAATCGGCGGGCCTGAAGCAGGTTATGTCGGGGAACCGCGCGCGGGCTGTGGCCCAGCGAGCGCAATGCTTGGGTATGCGTGGGAAGGCGCGCCTATTCGTAGGCGCGTTCGATCCCCATCAGCACCGGCAAGCGCAGCGAGGCCGGGGGAGCCGGGCGGCGGGCAGGCGCTTCGACCGCGCGGGTCGCGCTGATCGTGGCGGGAGCGGGCTGCGCTGGTGCGCTCTCGCTCCCTGCAGCCTCTTCCCCGGCGGCCGCAGCAATGCTGGCATTGCACGCCAGCGCTTCGGCCAGCGACGCTTGGGCCGGGCTGCCGAGAGCAGCAAGGCCAGTAAGCAGAGCCAGAAGCGCGAGGAAATGCCGGGTCATTGTGCAGTCAAATAGGGAATCATGCGCGTTTCGTCCACTAGCTTTGCTGATTTACTGAACTGCCCCGGCTGCCTAGAGGGCGAGGCCATGGACATCAGCCGCTCCCCCCTCGCCCGCCCCTTCCCCAAACTGCCGCACATTGCGGGCGTCACGCTGCGCGTGGCGCGGGCGCAGTACAAGGCGTGGGACCGCTGCGATCTCACCTTTGCCGAGCTTGCAGATGGCACGGCTGTAGCCGGCGTGTTCACCAAAAGCGCCTGTGCCTCGACCGAGGTGGAAATGGGGCGCGAAGACGTGAAGAACGGCCGCGCGCGGGCGCTTGTTGTCAACGCGGGCAATGCCAACGCCTTCACCGGCTATCGCGGTCGCGAGGCGGTGGAATTGATCCGTGCCCAGGTTTCGGACGCGCTTGGCTGCGCGGCTGACGCGGTGTTCGTCTCCTCCACCGGGGTCATTGGCGTGCCGCTGCCCAAGGACAAGGCACGCGCAGGCGTAGCAGCAGCGCTGGTGGCCGAGCCGTGCGGGTGGGAAGATGCGGCGAATGCGATCGGCACCACCGACACCTTTGCCAAGGGCGCGGGCGCATCCGCCATGGTGGGAGACACGCGGGTGGAGCTTGCCGGTTTCATCAAGGGCAGCGGCATGATCGCGCCGGACATGGCGACGATGCTCGGCTACATCTTCACCGATGCCGATATTGCCCCCGCCTTCCTGCAAGCGGCGCTGGAACGTGCCAATGCGCAGACTTTCAGCTGCATCACGGTCGATGGTGACACCTCGACCAGCGACACGGTGTTGGTGTTTGCCACGGGCAAGGCGGGGAACGCCCGGATCGAAAGCTGGGACAGCCCCGGCGCGGATGCCTTAGCTGCGGCGCTCGCCGATGTGTGCCGCCAACTCGCGCAGCTGGTGGTGCGCGATGGCGAAGGCGCGGCCAAGTTCATCACCATCCGTGTGAGCGGCGCGGTGAATAATGACAGCGCGCGGCGCGTGGGCCTCAGCATCGCCAATTCGCCCCTCGTGAAAACCGCGATTGCGGGCGAGGACGCGAATTGGGGCCGCGTGGTCATGGCGGTCGGCAAGGCGGGCGAACCCGCCGACCGCGACCGGCTCTCGATCGCGTTCGGCGGCGTCTGGGCCGCACGCGATGGCCTGCCGGTCGAAGGATACGACGAAGCCCCGGTGGCGGCGCATCTTAGGGGCGAGGCAATCGACATCGCAGTCGATCTTGGCCTTGGAGACGGACTGGCTACGGTGTGGACCTGCGATCTCACCCATGGCTACATCGCGATCAACGCGGATTACCGTTCATGAGCGCTTCCGGCCTGTCGGCCCTCGACGCCGAAATCCGCGACCTGATGCAGTTCGCCGCGCAGCGTTCGATGCTGCCGCGCTTCCGGCAACTCGCCGCGCACGAGGTGGAGATGAAAGGCGCTGACGACCCCGTCACCATCGTCGACCGCGAGGTCGAGACGTTCCTTACTGAAGCGCTGACCAAGCTGGCCCCAGGCGTCGCGGTGGTGGGCGAGGAAGCTGCCCACGCCGACACGGGCGTGCTCGATCATCTTTCCGGCCAGTGCTGGATCATCGACCCGCTCGACGGCACAGCCAATTTCGCCGAAGGCAAGGAGCCGTTTGGCATCATCATCGCGCTGGCCGACGCGGGGCGCGCAGTCGCAGGGTGGATCTATGATCCCAGCAAAGGCCGCTTCTGCC
>JBBQWH010000028.1:0-27412 GCA_038210785.1 Sphingomonadales bacterium
GGACGAACTGCGCCGCATTCCGCACGGGCAAACGCGGTCGTATGGCGAGCTTGCCGCCGCGCTCGGCAACCCCAAGGCGAGCCGCGCGGTTGGCGGGGCGAACGGGGCGAATAATGTGGCGGTGCTGATCCCGTGCCACCGGGTGATCGCAGCGGATGGGACGCTGGGGGGCTATGCCTATGGGCTGGCAATCAAGGCGGAGTTGTTGCGGCGGGAGGGGCGGTGAGGGAGTAGGTTACTCTATAAAATAAGCTTTCAGAAAGCTCCTTGGTTCTTATAAGCCTTATAAGAACCAAGGAGGCATTTATGGCGCTCATTTCCAAGTCAGATTCACTCGCAATTGGTTTTGCCTACGGCGCCCCTCTCGTGGGCAGCCATGTATGGCTAGACCCAGATCATGGGCTAGTGACCGGGACTTACCCTGTTGCTCATTCAAGATTTGATTTCGGAGATGAGAAGCTCGTCGAGATCAGGCCTGCTGAGGTCGCTTTGCAGAAGAAGCGAACCTCGCATTTGGCAAAGGCGCGCCGCATCGGGAAATGCTATGAGCTAGAAACCGACACGGACATTCATGTTTTCGGAAGTGCCACGCAGCTTCTAGTTGAGGGCCTGAATTTAATTGAAAATATGGCACCAGGAACACTTGAGAAACTCTCTCTACGGAAAGGTCGGTCAAAGCGACCAGTAGCTAGGACTCGTGAAGAGCTTTACGACGTGCCACACCCAGCATCACATTCGAAGTTATTAGACTCGGGCTTCTTCGTCGCGACCAACAACAAGGATTCGGAGGCGCGAGGATACCTACGTAAAGCGGTCGAGATAGCTGGCCTTGGCTGGGGAAAGAACTTTACAGTCAGACCTGTGCAAAAATAGCGGTGCCCCGGCTTGGTGGCCGGGGCGACGGTTGTGGTTCAGTTATGCCAAAAACATTTGCTCCATCGTCGCCCCGGGCTTGACCCGGGGTCCCGCTTTCTTTTCAAAGGCCTGATGGATCGCGAAACGCAGGGCGGCTGGGTCTACATCATGGCGGATATCGATCGCGGCACGATGTATGTCGGCGTCACGTCTGACCTCGCGGCGCGGGTGAGCCAGCATCGCGGCGGGACCGGCTCTGATTTCTGTGCGCGCTATGGGCTAACGCGTCTTGTTTGGACCGAGCAGTGCGGTTCCATCGACGCCGCCATCGCGTACGAGAAGCGCGTCAAGCGGTGGCGGCGCGAGTGGAAGTTCGCGTTGATCGAGAAGGGCAATCCGGAATGGGACGATCTGTTCGATCGGCTGCTGGCCTGACGAAGGCAGTGGGACCCCGGCTCGGGGGCCGGGGCGACGAATAAGGTGAGGCAGCAGCTCAATCCAGCTTCGGCGGCATCCCCGGTTCGCACTTCGCCATGGCGCGCTGATACGCAGGCCGCTCCCCGATCCGCTTCAGGTACGCTTGCAGGTTCGGCATCCCCTCGATGCTCATCCCGCTCATCGCGCGGCTGGTGGTGAGCTGGAAGCCCATCATGATATCCGCGGTGGTGAGCTGCGCGCCGCCGAAATACTCCGCCTCGCCCAGCCGCTGCTCGACAATCGCCCAGCCCTTAGCGACCCGGTCGGCGACAAACGGAGGAAGCTCCTTGGCACCCATGAACTGCGCCACCAGCGCCATCATGCCGTTGGTCATGAAGGTCGCGTTGGCCCAGTGGAGGTAGAAGAGGTGGTCGGTGAAATCGGGATGATCCACGCCCGGCACCAAGGCGGTATCGGGCGCATACTTGGCGATGATATATTCCATGATCGCGCCGCTCTCACCCAGCACTAGGTCCCCGTAAGTGATGACCGGGGCGATGCCCATCGGGTGCAGCGCCTTGTATTCATCGGGCGCGAGGCGGTTATCGGTGCGACGGTTGTAAAGCTTGAGGTCGTATTCGAGCCCCAGCTCCTCGGCGAGCCAGACGATGCGTTCGGATTGCGACAGGCGCAGGTGGTGGATGGTCAGCATGGCATCGGCTCTCCGTTGAATTATCTGCCCGGGACTAGCCAATGGCGCAGGCTTGCGCCATCCTCGGAACGTAACATCTTGGCTAAATTCGGGGAGGGATCGCGATCATGGACGCCGCACACACTGGACCGCAGCCGCTCTGGAAGCGTATCTGGAACTTTCCGCTAGTCGCGATGCTCGTCGCGGTCGCCCTAGTGCTCGCTGTTCTCACGCTTGCGAGCATGACGCAGCCTCCGCTCAAGGAGTGGCTCGGGCGGGACATCGCCAACTCTTTGAACACGACGCTTACGATCGGGGTGCTGATTGCGGTCTACAAGCTGGCGATCCGGCGGCTGGGCGACCGGCGGCATGACGATCTGCCCTTTACCGGAGCGATCCGCGGTCTGCTTCTTGGAACCGCAGTTGCCTTCGTGCTGTTCAGCGCAGTTGTCGGCGTGGCCGCGCTGTTCGGTTCCTACCGTATTGTCGGCTGGGGCGGGATGAACAACTGGGTTTTCGTGCTGTTTGGGGCAGGATTCGGTGCGGGCTTCATCGAGGAGCTGATCTTCCGTGGCATCCTGTTCCGCTGGATCGAGGAATTTGGCGGGAGCTGGGCGGCGCTGTTCACCACGTCAGCGTTGTTTGGCCTTGGCCACATCGGCAACGACAATGCCACGTGGTTCTCCTCGGCCGCGATCGCGATCGAGGCCGGGGTGATGCTCGGCGGGGCCTACATGCTTACTCGCAGTCTGTTGGTGCCGATTGGGCTCCACTTTGGGTGGAACATGACGCAGGGGATGCTGTGGGACGTGCCGGTTTCGGGTCACGCGGTCGATGGGCTGGTCGATGCGCGGCTGATCGGCGATCCGCTGATTTCGGGCGGCGCTTTCGGGCTTGAGGCCTCGGTGATCGCGGTCGTGCTGGCGGGCGCGTTCGGGGTGTGGCTGGTCAAGCGCGCCTTTGACAAGGGCGAGGTGATGCGCCCTTGGTGGGTGCGCCGCCGGATCGCTGGCCAGGCCGCCTAGCGCGCCCAGCCTGACGCCGCGGGGACAAGGCTGGCGAGGAACGCTTCCGCGCTTGCCAGATATTCCGCGCGCTTGTCCTCGGCCATCCGGTCCCAGGTGCCATAGATGCGCCCGATACGGTGGTTGCTTTCCAGCGTGTCGCGGTTCCTGACCATGAAGTCCCAGTAGAGCGGGTTGAACGGACAGGCATCCGGCCCGGTCTTGTGCGCGACCTTGTAGCGGCACCCTTTGCAGTAATCGGACATCTTGTTGATGTAATTGCCCGACGCCGCATAGGGCTTGGTCGCGAGCCTGCCGCCATCGGCATAGAGCACCATCGCGGCGACATTGGGCAGCTCGACCCATTCATAAGCGTCGGCATAGACGGCCAAGTACCAGTCGGCGACGTCGCGGGGCGCGATCCCGGCAATCAGGCAGAAATTGCCGAGCACCATCAGCCGCTGGATATGGTGCGCGTGGGCGTCCTCGCGGGTGGTGCGAATGCAATCGGCAAGGCAGCGCATGTCGGTATCGCCGGTCCAGAAAAATTCGGGGAGCGGGCGATGGGCGTTCAGCGCGTTGGCTTCGGCAAGCCCAGGCATCTGGTGCCAGTAGAAGCCCCGCACATATTCGCGCCAGCCGATGATCTGGCGGATGAAGCCCTCGACCGAATTGAGCGGGGCGCTGCCCGATTTATACGCAGCCTCGGCGGCCTCGCACAATTCCAACGGATCGAGCAGCCCAATATTTAGGCTGGTCGAAAGCATGGAATGATACAGATCGTCCGACCCGTGCACCATCGCGTCCTGATAGGGACCGTATTTCGCGATCCGCGCGGCAAAGAACGCCTCGGCTGCTTCCAAAGCCTGCGCGCGGGTGACGGGCCAGCCGAAGGGTTCCAGATCGCCGAAATGATCGGGGAAGCGTGCGGCGATCAGCGCGATCACCTCAGCCGTGATCGCATCGGGGACGAATTTGGGAACGGGGGGCGATTTCATATCGCCTTTGGGCGGCTCGCGGTTGTCCGCGTCGAGGTTCCACACGCCGCCCACCGGCTTCTCGCCTTCCATGAGCAGCCCGGTCTTGCGGCGCATATCGCGGTAGAAATACTCCATCGTCAGAGCTTTGCGCCCATCGGCGAAGGCGCGGAATTCGGCGTGGGTGGCGATGAAGCGGGTGTCGGGGAGGATGTGGACGGGGCAGGGGAGGCGGTCTTCCCATTCCTCGATTGCCTGCTGCACGCGCCATTCGGACGCCTCGGTGATGCGCACTTCGGCAGGCGCGCGGCGTTCACAGGCGCGCGCGACCTCGCCGGTGAAGCTGCCGGAGTTGTGCGCGTCGTCGAGCGTTACATAATCGACCTCCCAGCCATCTGCGCGCAGTTCGGCGGCGAAGTGGCGCATGGCGGCGAAGATCAGCACGATCTTCTGCTTGTGGTGACGAACATAGGTCGCCTCGTCCCACACCTCCATCATCAAGATGGTGGCATCGCCGGGGTTGAGGCCGCCCAAGCTGGAGAGATTGCGCGACAGTTGGTCGCCGAGGATGGGGACGAGGATGGGGTTGGTCATGCGGGGGGTAATGATCGGCTGCGTGATTGGTGCCTTAGACGAAGCTATACGGATCAATATCCACCCCGACCCGCACCCCCGGCGCGAAACTCACCCCGGCGATCCAATCGCGCAGCACCGCTTGCAGATTGGCGCTGCGCTTGGCGTTGACGAGGAAGCGGTAGCGGTAGCGCCCGCGCAGCAAGGAGAGCGGCGCAGGCGCGGGGCCGAGGATCTGCACATCCGCCAGCCGGGGCCGCACATCGCCCAGCGCCGCAGCCGCCAATCGCGCTTCGCGTTCATCCTCCGATGACAGGATGATCGCTGCCCAGCGCCCGAACGGCGGGGCCCCGGCATCGCGCCGCGCCTCGGTCTCGGCGGCGTAGAAGGCGTCGCGGTCGCCGTCCGCCAATGCGGTGATCACAGGCGCATCGGGGTGGCGGGTCTGGATCAGCACCTCGCCCGGCTTGGCCCCGCGCCCCGCACGCCCCGCGACCTGCGCGACCTGAGAGTAAGTCCGCTCCGCCGCCCGCAGATCGCCGCCTTCAAGGCCGAGATCGGCATCGACCACGCCCACCAAGGTGAGTTCGGGAAAGTGGAAGCCCTTGGTCACCAGCTGCGTGCCGATGATGATGTCGATCGCGCGGCCCTCGGCCATGGCAATGAACGCCGCCGCGCGCTCAGGGGTGTTGAGTGTGTCTGATGTCGCCACCACCACGCGGGCGGCCGGAAACAGGTCGGCGACTTCGGCGGCGATCCGCTCCACCCCCGGCCCGCAGGCGACGAGGCAATCACTCTCGCCGCATTCGGGGCAGGCGCTGGGCACCCGCGTTTCGAACCCGCAATGGTGGCAGGCAAGCCGCGCGGACAGGCGGTGTTCGACCAGCCAAGCGCTGCACGAGGGGCATTTGAAACGGTGCCCGCAATTGCGGCACAAGGTCAGCGGGGCATAGCCGCGGCGGTTGAGGAACAGCAGCGATTGTTCGCCCTTGTCGAGCCGGTCGCGCAAGCCATCGACCAGCGGCCCGGCCAGCCAGCGCCCGCTGCCGGGCTTTTCCTCGGTCAGGTTGATCAGCCTCACCGAAGGCAGGCTTGCCCCGCCGAACCGGCTAGGCAGGTCGAGTTTCTCGTACACACCGATATCCGCCATGTGCAGGCTTTCGAGCGCCGGGGTGGCGCTGGCGAGGATCACCGGCACCTTTTCAAATCGCGCGCGCATGACCGAAACGTCGCGGGCGTTATACCGCACCCCGTCATCCTGCTTGAAGCTGATCTCGTGCGCTTCATCGACCACGATCAGCCCGAGATTGGCGTAGGGCAGAAACAGCGCAGAGCGCGCGCCGACCACCACTTGCGCAGAACCGTCCGCAATCGCCCGCCACGCGCGCCGCCGCTCGGTCGAGCGGAGCGAGGAGTGCCACAGCACCGGCGCCGCGCCGAACCGGGCGGTGAAGCGGCTCAAGAAATTCTCGGTCAGCGCGATTTCGGGGAGCAGGACGAGCACCTGCCGGCCCATCCGCAGCGCCTCGGCAACGGGTTCGAAATAGACCTCGGTCTTGCCCGATCCGGTCACCCCGTCGAGCAGGAACGGCGCGTATGCACGCGCCCGCACCGCAGCGACCAGCTTGGCGGCGACTTCGGCCTGAATGGGAGAGAGATCGGGTTGGTCATGGTCAGGATTGGCGGCCGGATAGGCCCGGTCGATCGCGACCGTCACCGGCTCCAGCAGTCCCGCGCTCGCCATCCCGCGCAAGACCCCTTCGGAAACACCCGCTTGTGCCGCAAGCTCGCGCATCGTGCCCTGTTCGCCAGCGAGCGTCTCCAAAGCGGTCTTGCGCTGCGCGGTGAGCCGCCCGGAGCCTTCTGCGCCCGTCAACCGATATTCGGTCATGGTCGCAGGCCCGCCCAGCGCCCCGCCGCTCGCCAGCGCCATCCGCGCCACGCTGGCGAGCGGGGCGCAATAATAATCCGCAGTCCATTCGATCAACCGCCGCAGGGGGGCGGGCAGCGGCGGGACGGGCAGGACTTCGAGGATCGGACGCAGGCGCTCCGCCGCGATGTCCGCGCCGGGCAAGCGGCCATCGTCCCACACGATCCCCGTCACCTTGCGCGGGCCCAGCGGCGCGATCACCACGCTGCCCGCAGGCGCGCTCACGCCTTCGGGCAGCCGGTAATCGAGCGCGCCCAAAGCGGCGTTGAGGACAAGGAGGCGGACGCGGTTCATGTTGCCGCCATATGGGCACTGGCACTGGGGTCGGGCAAGCTGGAGACCCGAGAAATGACCGACATTGCACTGCCGACCCTAACCTCGACCCCGACCCGCCGTGCCCTGTTCGCCGGAGCCGCTTGCGTGGGCGCATTACTGCTGCTGCCCGGCTGCGTCAGCACCGGCGGCGGTTTCAGCCTGACCGAGGCGGTGCGGCGGCTCCTGCTGGTCGCATCGGAAAACGCTTTCGCGCGGCTGACCGCAACTGGCGGGTTCTGGGATGAGCAAGTGGCGCGCATCGGGCTCGATCAATTGCTCGGCGCGCGCGGCAACACGCTGTCGCGCATTCTCACCTCGTCCTTGTTCAAAGACCGGCTGGAGGAACGCTTTGCCGGGTTCGCGATCGATGCCAGCTTCCGCGCCGCCCCCGTGGTAACCGATGCGGTGGAGGTGATCGGGTTTGCCAACGCGCTCGAACTGGTGCGCGGCGGGCCGTCTGCTGCGAGCGATTTTCTGCGGCTGGAACTGGGCAGCGCGCTGATCGACGCGGTGGTGCCTGAACTGGGCGAAGCGATCCGGCTGGCCGAAGATCCGTTGGTGGGTCAGGCGCTGGGCGCGCTCACCGGCGTGAACATCGGCGATGTCGCGGGCCGGATTGGGCGCGAGGTCGATGATGCAATCTGGGGCGAAATCGCGCGCGAGGAAGCCGCCATCCGCGCCAACCCGCAGGCGACCCGCGATCCGTTGTTGATCGGGGTGTTCGGGATTGGCGGCCGAGTTTGAGGCCCAAGTTTCCCCGCACTTTACTGCAGGCTTGGTCCACGGCTTAAAACCGATACTCGATCCACGCCTGCGGGACGTGGTTGAGCGGATCGCGTGCATTCGGGGTCGGCGTGTAGATTGCCAGATAGGCCAGCGAGAGCCTGAACTGTTTGGACATCCGCCAGCCGATCTCGGCCCGCCCGCGCCACTGATCGCGCGCCGTATCAGGGTCGCGCGACTGGGTTTGGACGAGATTGAAAAACTCGCCGTCAAGCCGCGCTTCGACCTTGCTTGCAACCGGCAAGTTGTAGCGCAGGCGCTGACGCGCCCGGATTTCCATCCGGTCGGCGCCATCGAAAAACCGTTGCTCGATGCGGGTGCGAACGGCAAGCCGCCCGGTGGTGAAGGTGAATTCCTGATGCGGGCGGATTTCGGTGCGGCCGCCCGCCTCGAACACGCCGAGGCCCCCGCCAACGCGCACGGAATCGCCAACTTCCTGCTCGATATTGAAACGGATCGTCTGCTGTTCATCGCCGCGGCGCACTTCGCGCCACCGCGCCGAGGCGTCGATTGTGAGGCGTGTATCCTCATCGAGGTCTCCGCTTGCGACGGCATAGAGCCACAACTGCACATCCTCGTCCGCCGCCTGCGCGATCGACGGTTGCCAAGCCGCGCTAAGGGCGGCTAGCAGCATCAGCAATCGCACGGCTGTGATCATAGCCTGCGCCCCCTTACAGCGCTGAGCCGCGCCGCTACAGCACCGACAAGGAGACTTAAGTGAAATTCTTCGTCGATACCGCCGAGATTGAACCGATCCGCGAACTCGCCGCTACCGGCCTGCTCGACGGGGTGACCACCAACCCGTCGCTGATCGCCAAATCGGGGCGGGATTTCATGGAAGTCACCGCCGAGATTTGCGCGCTGGTCGATGGCCCGGTTTCGGCCGAAGTGGTCGCATTGGATCACGCGACGATGATGAAAGAGGCCGAAATCCTCCGCAAGATCGCCGACAATGTCTGCATCAAGGTGCCGCTGACGGTTGACGGGCTCAAGACCTGCAAGGCGCTGACGGGGGAGGGCACGATGGTGAATGTCACGCTGTGTTTCTCGGCCAATCAGGCGCTGCTCGCGGCCAAGGCGGGGGCGAGCTTCATCTCGCCCTTCGTCGGGCGGCATGATGATAACGGTTTCGACGGAATGGACCTGATCGAGGACATTCGGCTGATCTATGACAACTACAATTTCGCCACCGAAATCCTTGTCGCATCTGTGCGCCACACGATGCACGTGCTCCAAGCCGCCAAGATCGGCGCCGACGTCATGACGGCCCCGCCCAAGGTCATCCACGATTTGTTCAAGCACGTGCTGACCGATAAGGGCATCGAAGGCTTCATGGCCGATTGGGGCACAACCGGGCAGAGCATCATTTGAGAATTGCGCGCGACTGATGGCTGACCAGACCCCGCTCGAACTGTTCAAACAGGCGCTGACCGGCGCGTCGCGGGCAATTGCGCGCGATGCCGAGGTGGAGGTGGCGTGGAGCGCCGATGTCCCCGGGGCTGCGGGCAACCGTTTCCGCGTGCCGCTGCCGGGGCGCGATCTGCCCGCTGATCAGGTGACAGAGGCGCGCGGCTTTGCGGATTCTTTTGCGCTGAAACTGCGCCATCACAATGCCGCGCTGCACGCCAAGTCCGCCCCGCCCGAACCGATCGCGCGCGCGTGTTACGATGCGATCGAGCAGGTGCGGTACGAGGCTTTGGGCGCCAACCGTTTCGGCGGCATCCGCGCCAATCTCGACGCTGCGACCGAAATGCGCACCGCGTCCGACAAGATCGTGCGCGCGCAGAATTCCTCCGAAGTGCCCTTGCAGACCGCGCTCGTGCTGCTGGTGCGCGAGGCGCTGACCGGCGAAGCGGTGCCAGCACGCGCGCAGGGCGGCCTCGAACTGGTGCGCGATTTCCTTGAGGAGAAAGTCGGCAAGGATTTCGCCGCGCTGGCCGGCACGCTGTCCGATCAGGCGGCGTTCCAGAAGCTCGCGCTTGATATCCTGCGCGAACTCGACCTCACCCGGCCCACCGATGCGCCCGATGAAAGCGACAGCGATTCCTCTGATGACGAGGACGGCGCCGATGACGACCAGTCGGGCGACGACGACGATCAGGGCGAGGGCGATCCGCAGGCCGCCGAAATGGCGGGCGACATGGCCGAGGGCGAAGGCGAGGGCGAGCAATCCTCCGATACCCCGGCCGACAGCGACATGGCCGAAGGCGAACCGGGCGAGGACGGCGATGCCTCCAACGCGCCGGTCCGCCCCAACCGCCCGCAGGCCGAAATCCCGCCGAGCATCGATTACAAGGCGTTCACCACCCGGTTCGACGAGGAAGTCTCCGCCCCCGACCTTTGCGATGCCGAGGAGTTGGACCGGCTGCGCGCCTATCTCGATAGCCAGCTAACGGGGTTGCAGAGCGTGGTGACGCGGCTTGCCAACCGTTTGCAGCGGCGGCTGATGGCGCAGCAGAACCGCAGTTGGGATTTCGATCAGGAAGAAGGCGTGCTGGATGCCGCGCGGCTGGCCCGCGTGATCATCTCGCCCGGCACCGCCTTGAGCTACAAGGTCGAACGCGATGTCGAGTTCAAGGACACCATTGTAACGCTGCTGATCGACAATTCCGGCTCAATGCGCGGGCGGCCGATCTCCATCGCCGCCATCAGCGCCGATATCCTCGCGCGCACGCTGGAACGCTGCGGGGTCAAGACCGAGATCTTAGGCTTCACCACCCGCGCGTGGAAGGGTGGGCAAAGCCGCGAGGCATGGCTCGCCGATGGCAAGACGCCGAACCCCGGCCGCCTCAACGATCTGCGCCACATCATCTACAAGCAGGCCGACGAACCGTGGCGCCGCGCGCGCCGCAATCTCGGGCTGATGATGCGCGAGGGGCTGCTGAAGGAAAACATCGACGGTGAGGCGCTGATCTGGGCGCATTCCCGTCTGCTCTACCGCCCCGAAGAACGCCGCATCCTGATGGTGATCAGCGACGGCGCGCCGGTGGACGATTCGACCCTGTCGGTGAATTCGGCAGGCTATCTCGAAGCGCATCTGCGCAGCGTGATCGAGTGGATCGAGAAGGTCTCGCCGGTGCAGCTGGTAGCGATCGGGATCGGGCATGATGTGACGCGGTATTACCGGCGTGCGGTGACGATCATGGACGTGGAGCAACTCGGCGGCACGATCATGGAGCAGCTGGCGGAGTTGTTCGAGGATGAGAAGGGTGTGAAAGGACGGGGGCGGTGAGCGCGGGCGGCGAGAGCCTCTTGATCTATCTCGGTGGCACGATGACATTTTCATCGCTGGTGGCAATCGCTCGTCCCGACTTGTTGGTGCGCGAATCGCGGCGCAATTGGGAGAAACGCTTGCGCGAACTCGAGGCTGGCGAGCCGGAAGCTTTTTTCGAGGAACGGCGCGAGCTTGAAGCCTATCCGCCGCGCTTCGATCTGAGCCACGCTACGCTTCGGTGGTTTGGGATTGTTGGCTTGATCCTTGGCGTTGCCACGCTTGTTGTCGGCATTTTGTGAGGCTGTTCGAGCATAAGTAGGGTCTGAAGGGGCGAGGGCGGAAGCTTTGCGCCCGTCCGCCGCTCGTGACGTGGCGCAAAAGTTCATGCGCAACATTCAACGCGTCGCCATTCCAACAACGGCCGGTTTGCAGCCTCAACGCATTTTGTAACCGTCTCGCCGCTTGTCCCGCGCTTGTCCCGCATAGGTAAAGGAACACCCAGTAAAATCTACCTGTCGTGTTCGTGTTCGCAACGACGCGAGCATCGACAAGGATCCTAACATGGCATTGAAATTCGCTGGAACGATGAATGCAATCAACCGCGGTCTTGAGGGGCTTAAACCCGCTAAGGCTGTCGACATGATCGAAGATTGGGAGGCGGCGCTCGCGGAAACCGACGTCCCCGGCAGCAAGGGCATCGCCCGCGATCTCGCCGCTTTGCGCAAGCAGCTCGAAAAGCCCGAGCCCGACAGTGTGCGCGTGCTGGCGCTGTTGTTCCGTCTTGGTGAAGCGACCGTCAAGATCTCCGCGCGTGCCGAGAAGAACGAGGAGAAGATCAATTCTCTCGGCGAGGCTCTCCACGAGGCCGGCGACGAAGACTCCGACGAGGCGGAAGACACCGAAGCCACCGCAGCACCCAAGCGTCGCGGAAGCCGCGCGCCGAAGGCCACAAAGTAATTGATCCGCGGACGGCGCAGGTGTTTGCGCCGTCCGCGTTTACCCACAAGCTCTCCCGATGTTCAAGTCGTCCGGGGTTGCACTGAGAGCTTCTATCATCGCATTCTTTTGACTGCTTCACGCCCAGCACGGTTGCAGGAGGCCGTGAGAGGAATCGCATGAACGTCACCCAAGCCGTCACCACCCGCCGCTCGGTTCGCACCTATCTCGACAAGCCGGTTGATCTGGCGACCCTCACCCGCGTGATGGACACCGCACGCTGGGCGGCTTCGGGGTGCAATTACCAGCCGTGGGAAGCCGCGATCGTGACCGGCCAGCCGCTCAAGGACTTGCAGGCCAAGCTCACCACCACCCCGCCGCAAGCCGCCGAGTATGATTGGGCCGCGCCGGGCACAGAGGAGGCTTACAAGCAGCGGCTGAACAAGGTCTCGGCCGGCATGTTCGGGGCGATGGGGATCGCCCGCGATGACGGCGCGGGGCGGATGGCGGCGATGATGCGCAATGCCACCAGCTTTGATGCGCCTGCGGTGATGTTCGTCTATTTCCCGCGGCTGATGAAGGAGGCCCAGTGGTCGGACACCGGCATGTGGCTGCAAACGGTCGCGCTGCTGCTGCGCGAGGAGGGGCTGGATAGCTGCTTTCAGGAATACATGGCGCTGTATGCCAATGTGATCCGCGATTTCCTCGGGCTGGATCACGAGCGGTATATGTTCTTTTGCGGCATGGCGATCGGGTATCGCGATCCGGACGCGCCGCTCAACAATTTCGAGCGCGAACGGGTGCCGCTGGAGAGCCAATTGAAGTTCATCGGCTGGGATTGACCCTGCGCGCGCGCCAACGCAAAGCCCGCCCATGACCGACGAGCCACTCAAGCTGTTCAACTCGCTCACCCGCCAGATCGAGGTGTTTGAGCCCGTCCACCCGGGCGAGGCGCGCGTTTATACCTGCGGGCCGACGGTCTATAACTACCCGCATATCGGCAATATGCGCGCCTATGTGTTTGCCGATGTGCTGGGGCGCACGCTGGCGTGGAAGGGCTACACGCTCACCCACGTGATCAACATCACGGACGTGGGCCACCTCACCGATGATGCCGATGCGGGCGAGGACAAGATGGAGAAGATGGCAGCGCAGCAATCGCAGTCGATCTGGGACATCGCCGAGCATTACAAGCAGGCCTATTGGGCCGATGTGCGCGCGCTGAACATTCGACAGCCGGCGCAATGGACGGTCGCGACCGATTACGTCCCGCAGATGATCGCCTTTGCCGAAGGGATCGCGGTCCAGCACTGCTATGAGCTGGAGAGCGGGCTCTATTTCGACGTGTCGACCGTCGCGGATTATGGCCGACTGGCGCGCGCCCATACCGAGGACGGGGAAGGCCGGATCGACGCGGTCGAGGGCAAGCGCAACGCGGCCGACTTCGCAATCTGGCGCACAACCCCGCCGGGCGAAACGCGGCAGATGGAGTGGGACAGCCCGTGGGGCCGGGGCGCGCCGGGCTGGCATCTCGAATGCTCGGTGATGAGCGGCTCGGTGCTCGGCTTCCCGTTCGACATCCACACCGGCGGGATCGACCACCGCGAAATCCACCACCCCAACGAGATCGCGCAGAACCAGGCGTTCTGCTGCACCAATGGCCTCGACGATGCGCGGAATTCGGGTGCGAAGATCTGGATGCACAACAACTTCCTCGTCGAACGGTCGGGGAAAATGTCGAAATCCTCGGGCGAGTTCCTGCGGCTGCAATTGCTCATTGACCGGGGGTATCACCCGCTCGCATACCGGCTGATGTGCTTGCAGGCGCATTATCGGTCTGAGCTGGAGTTCTCGTGGGAGGGTCTGGGCGCGGCGCTGACGCGGCTCAAGCGGATGGTGATGGCGGTCTCGCCGCTGGCCGATGTGCCATCGCTGCCTGAGGCGGAGCATCCGAAATTCGTGCCGGTGCTCGCCAAGTTCGATGCGGCGGTGGCGGATGATCTCAATACGCCGATTGCGCTGACGGCCCTTGAAGAGGCGCTCGCCATCAAAAAGGTCGATGCCGGGATCAAGCGGGCTGTGATCGAGGACATGGACGCAGTGCTGGGCCTAAATCTCTTCGGCATCACCCGCATCGACCTGCGTCTCCGCCCCAAGTCCGCAGGCCTCACCGAAGCCGAAATCGACGCCGCGCTCGCCCGCCGCAAGGAGGCGCGCGCAGCCAAGGACTTCGCCGCTTCGGACGCGATCCGCGATGAACTCACCGCGCAGGGCATCGAAGTGATGGACGGCGATCCGCTCGGCTGGGATTGGAAGCTCTCATAGCAATCCCGTCTCCCCGGGCTTGACCCGGGGCCCCGCTGCCTTCAACCGCTTGGCTCAAAGAAGCGGGAGCCCGGATCAAGTCCGGGGAGACGACAAGGGGGAACACTGATGACCGTCCTCGCCATCTCCGGCCTGATCCGCCCGATGCTCGAATCGCGCCTGCCCGAAGGCCTTGATGTGCGCTGGTTCATGACCCACGACGAGGCGATGACCGCCGTGGCCGAGGCGGAAATCGGCTGGTTCGACATGAACGATCAGGCTGCGATGGCCGAAACTCTGCGCGCCGCGACCAAGCTCAAATGGCTCAATTCAATCTACGCCGGTCTGGATTTCCTCCCCATGGATTTGCTGATCGAGCGCGGGATTACCGTCACCAACGGGGCGGGGATCAACGCCATCACCATCGCCGAGTATGTGGTGATGGGGATGCTCAATATCGCCAAGGGTTACCGCGAGGTGGTGCGCGCGCAGGACCGGTATGAATGGCTGCTCGATTCGCCTGGCAAGCGCGAGCTCGCTGGGTCGAAGGCGCTGCTGCTGGGCTATGGCGCAATCGGTAAGCTGATCGCGCCGCGCCTCGCCGCGTTTGACGTGAACGTTAGCGTGGTGCGCCGCAGCCCCCAAGTCGGCGGAAGCGAACACACCCTCGGCCCCGATCAATGGCGCGCGCGCCTCGGCGAATTCGACTGGATCATCCTCGCCGTTCCCGCCACGCCCGAAACCGAAGGGATGATCGGCGCGGGCGAGCTTGCTGCGATGAAATCCGACTCCGTGATCGTCAACATCGCGCGCGGCAGCGTGATCGACCAGCCGGCGTTGATCGATGCGCTGGAGCGCAAGGCCATCGGGGGCGCGTTCCTCGATGTCACCACGCCTGAACCGCTGCCTGCCGATCACCCGCTGTGGGTGCTCCCCAATGCGCACATCACCATGCACCTGTCGGGCCGCGCGCAGACCCAGATGTTCTTGCGCAGCGGCGACCGGTTCCTCGAAAATCTCGGCAGATATCTGCGCGCAGAGCCGGTCGCCCCGGTGTTCGATCCGCGCCTCGGCTACTGATTCCATCCAAACCCAATTCGCGCATTGCGACTTGGCGCTTTTCTGCAATACTTGTTGCGTTTACTGCTCCATCACGGAGCGGTCATACGTCGGCGCTATCCGCATGGGGGCGGTTAGCCTGAGGATTGGCAAGCGCGCCGTATTGCAGTTGGGGGGAATTGCGAAAAATGAGCGATACCAAAAAAGCTTCGGACGTTTTTGTCGAGTGTCTCGAAGCCGAGGGCTGCGAGTACATCTTCGGCGTTCCCGGGGAAGAAAATCTCGATTTCCTCGATTCGCTCAGCCGGTCGACGCAGATCAAGCTGATCCTCACCCGCCACGAACAGGGCGCCGGCTTCATGGCCGCAACCTATGGCCGCCACACCGGCCGAACCGGCGTGTGCGTCGCCACGCTGGGGCCGGGGGCGACCAATTTCGTGACGTCTGCTGCCTATGCGCAGCTCGGCGGGATGCCGGTGCTGATGATCACCGGGCAAAAGCCGATCAAGAAATCCAAGCAGGGCCGGTTCCAGATCGTCGATATCGTCGCGCTGATGAAGCCGATCACCAAATATGCGATCCAGATCGCAGCCGGTGACAACATTCCCAGCCGGGTGCGCGAGGCCTACCGTCTCGCCGAAGAGGAAAAGCCGGGCGCGACCCTGATCGAGCTGCCCGAGGATATCGCCGAGGAGCCCACCACCGATTGGAAGCCGCTGCCCAAGAGCATCGCGCGGCGTCCGTCGGCCGAGCCCAAGGCCGTGCGCGCCGCGGTCAAGATGATCGAGGCGGCCAAGAACCCGGTGCTGGTCATCGGGGCGGGCGCAAACCGCAAGCTGTGCGGGCGGATGCTCGAACAGCTCGTCGAAAAGACCGGCATCCCGTTCCTGACCACGCAAATGGGCAAGGGCGTGATCGACGAACGCCACCCCAAGTTCCTGGGCTGCGCCGCGCTGTCGGCGGGAGACTTCGTGCACCGCGCTGTCGAAGCGTCGGATTGCATCATTAATGTCGGCCACGACGTAATCGAAAAGCCGCCGTTCTTCATGAAGGACAACGGGGTCACCGTGATCCACGTGTCGACCCGCACGGCCGAGGTCGATCCGGTGTATTTCCCGCAGATCGAAGTGATCGGCGATATCGCCAACGCAGTGTGGCAGATCAAGGAAGATATCAGCCCGAACCGCAGCTGGGATTTCGATCACATGCTCGCCTTTCACCAGGCCGAGATCGATCACACAAGCGCGCTGGCGGCCGATACCCGCTTCCCGATCTTCCCGCCGCATCTCGTCCAGCAGGTGCGCGATGCCATGCCGCACGACGGGATCATCTGCCTCGATAACGGGGTCTACAAAATCTGGTTCGCGCGCGGGTACACCGCCTACCTGCCCAACACCGTGCTGCTGGATAATGCGCTCGCCACGATGGGCGCGGGTCTGCCGAGCGCGATGATGTCGTCGATGCTCTATCCCGAGCGCAAGGTGATGGCGATCTGCGGCGACGGCGGGTTCATGATGAACAGCCAGGAGATGGAGACCGCAGTGCGCCTCGGCCTCAATCTCACCGTGCTGATCCTGCGCGATGATGCCTACGGGATGATCCGGTGGAAGCAGGCCAACATGGGCTTTGTCGATTTCGGGCTGACCTATGGCAACCCTGATTTCGTCAAGTATGCCGAAAGCTACGGCGCGCATGGCCACCGGGTGGAAAGCAGCGCGCATCTTGCCGAACTGCTCCAGCATTGCTGCGACACGCCCGGCGTGCATCTGATCGACTGTCCGGTCGATTACACCGAGAACGACCAGATCCTGAACATCGATATCAAGCGGCTCAGCAAGGAGCTTTGAACCTTTTCGTCTCCCCGGGGCTTGACCCGGGGCCCCGCTTCCTTCCCGCGGCGGCCCAAAAAGTAGCGGGATCCCGGATCACGTCTGGGATGACGAGGAAGGCTTAGCAACAATGCCCCAGCTCAAAGACATCTACCCGCTTTATCTCAACAACAAGGCGGCGCAGCCCAACACCGATCTTGAGGTGACCGACAAATACACCGGAGAGGTCGCGTTTCGCACCGCGCTCGCCACGCCCGATGTTATCGAGGAAGCCATCGCAGGGGCCGTGCGCGCGGCCGAGCCGATGGCGCGGCTGGCTTCCTATGAGAAGCAGGACGTGCTGATGCACTGCGTCGCGCGCTTCCGCGAGCGGTTCGATGAACTCGCCTACGCGCTGTGTGTCGAGGCGGGCAAGCCGATCAAGGATGCCGAGGGCGAAGTGACCCGGCTGAGCGATACCTTCCGCATCGCAGCGGAAGAATCGGTGCGCAATTACGGCGAGGTTCAACCGCTCGACATTTCCCCGCGCGCCAAAGGCTATCAAGGGATGTGGAAGCGGGTGCCGATCGGGCCGTGCAGCTTCATCTCGCCGTTCAACTTTCCGCTGAACCTCGCGGCGCACAAGATCGCCCCGGCGATCGCAATGGGCTGCCCTTTCGTGATGAAGCCCGCGTCCAAGACCCCTTTGGGTGCGATCATCATGGGTGAGGTGCTGGCCGAATGCGATGTGCTGCCCCAAGGCGCGTTCTCGATCCTCCCCGCCAGCCGCGCCGGGGCGGATCTGTTCACCGAGGATGACCGGCTCAAGCTGCTGAGCTTCACCGGATCGCCGGGAGTGGGCTGGGACCTGAAAGCCAAGGCGGGCAAGAAGAAGGTCGTGCTCGAACTTGGCGGCAATGCCGCGGTGATCGTCGACAAGGACGCCGATTTGGCGGACGCCTTGGAGCGCGTGATCTTCGGCGCGTTCTACCAGTCGGGCCAATCGTGCATCGGGGTGCAGCGCATCCTGATCCATGACGAGATTTACGACGTGTTCAAGGCGATGCTGGTCGCCAAGGCCGCAACGCTGATCGCGGGCGACCCCAAGCACCGCGACACCTTAATCGGCCCGATGATCTCGGACGGCGAGGCCAAGCGCCTCAAAGGCTGGATCGACGAGGCGGTGGAAGCCGGCGCGACCCTGCTGTGCGGCGGGGGCCTGTCGCGCGGCAACATGCTCGAGGCGACGCTGCTCGAAGGCGTGCCCGATGACGCCAAGGCCAAGAACGAGGAAGCCTTCGGGCCGCTTGCGATCCTGCAACGCTTCACCCACTTCGATGAGGCGCTGGAAGAGGTCAACAATTCGAAGTTTGGGCTTCAGGCGGGCATCTTCACCCGCGACCTGTTCCAGATGTTCGACGCGTGGGATCGGCTCGATGTCGGCGGCGTCTTGATCAATGACGTGCCGAGCTACCGGGTCGACAATATGCCCTATGGCGGCGTGAAGGACTCCGGCTTGGGCCGCGAAGGTGTGCGGTTCGCGATGGAAGACATGAGCGAGATCCGGAACCTGGTGGTACGGCGGACCTAGATTTTCTCACCGCCCCGGCCCCCGAGCCGGGGCCCCGCTAGTTCCTAATCGCAGTAGCAAGCGGGACCCCGGGTCAAGCCCGGGGCGACGAAAAAATTCTGAACTAAACCTCCTCCAGCAACAACAACACCACTGTCACCGTAAGCCGTTCCATCGCGCCGAAGCGGTGGTCGACTGCGGTGATGGTGGCATCGGCGACCAGTTGGCCGGGGATCGCGAATTCGTGATCGGGCAGGCGCTCGATCAGGGTTTCGCCGCCCGCGACGGCGTCCGCGCCGCAGAATTCCAGCACCAGCTCGTGGCGTGTGCCCGAGAAGGTGATCGAGGCCCAGGCCTTCTCGTCATGGCTCAGCGTCGCGCCGGCGCCGTCCGCTAACCCTTGCAGCGCCGCGCGCACCCGGTCGGCCACGGTGCGGCGCGGGCGGAAGGCCGCGCGCGGGGTGCAAGGCGCGGATTTGACTTCGATCTGATCGAAATCGACGAAGATGTGGGCGAGCGGATCGCGCAAGCTTGTCGTCAGCATCATGCGGCCTCCTTCATCTGCATGGCCGCGCGGTCGGCATAGCCTTGCATCCAGGCGCGGGTGCGCAGTTCGGTATCGGGGCGGGGGATGCGCCCCATCCTCAGATCGAGCACGAAGCGCGGGTCATGGGCGACCAATCGCCCGAATTTGGTGGCGGGCATGGCGTGCTCGCGCAGGAAGGTTTCGATGGTCCGAAGCAGCATGGTTTGCGTCCCTGTTGGTGCCTGATGGATGGGTGGCCAGTGGTGTTAAGCATCTGGCGAATCGCCCGATGTTCCTGATTTGTTTCATTTCATTTCCTACTTGTCTAGGATAAATCCTTCATGTAGGAAGTTTCTATGAAAGAAACCTCGCAAAGCCCGCGCCAGACCCTTGCTGGACCGCGTGCACGGCTGTTCGCATTGTCGCAGGAGCGGGGGGTGAGCCTTGCCGCCTTGTCCGAGTTGCTCGAGCGCAATTCGTCCTATCTCCAGCAATTCATTCGCAAAGGCTCCCCCCGCAAGCTGGAGGAGCAGGACCGTGCGACGCTCGCCCGGTTCTTCGGCGTGGGCGAGGAGGAACTGCGCGAGGCGCAGGATAATTCCTACGTAAAGCCCCCTAGGCAGCGCGAATCGGGCGAGTGGGTGGATGTGCCCCGGCTTGATCTGGGCGCATCGGCCGGGCCGGGGGCGATTGCCGGGGCGGAAGGCGCGTTCGATACCTTCCGCTTTTCGCGCCGCTGGCTGGCGGAGCAGGGGCTGGAACGCGCACAGTTGTCTGCGATCAAGGTCGAGGGCGACAGCATGGAGCCGCTGCTTAACGACGGCGACGAAATCCTCGTCGATCGCAGCCCGCGCTCGTTTCGCGACGGCATCCATGTGGTGAGGTTGGGCGATACGCTGATGGTCAAGCGCGTAGCCAACGCCGGGTCGGGGCGTTTGGCGCTGCTCTCGCAGAATATGGCCTACCCGCCGGTCGAAGTGTCGGCGGACGAGACGGCGATTATTGGCCGGGTTGTGTGGAAGGGGGGGCGGGTTTAGGTTCGCTTAATCCGCCTTTGTTATAGGGACGCGATGCAAAACTTGGGCGGTTTGACAATATTGGCGGCAGCAATTTTCATCGTGCCCGCGCTTGTCGGCAGATATGTTATTGGCGGAAGCTGGCAGCAAGTCGCTGTGTCGTTCGGGCTGTGGTTCGGTTTTCTTGCGCTCACGCTGCTTCTGCCCGGAAGCGGCAGGTGGGGTGAAAAGTTCGGCTGGATGACGATCCTTTCGATGTTCTTGACCATCGTCCTTGTCCCCGTGCTCACGCTAGTGCAGCGCGTAGCTGGCTGGGGCTTGGCCAAATTCGGCTGATTCCCGTAGCTTGCAATGGCGGGCATGCTACGCCACTTGCGTCACCATGACTGACACCGCCAAACCGCTCCCCCCCATGCGCGCCGCCATCATCCCGGTGACGCCGCTGCAGCAGAACTGTTCGCTGATCTGGTGCACTGCCACCATGCGCGGCGCGCTGGTCGATCCCGGCGGCGATCTCGACAAGCTCAAGGACGCCGTCGCCAAGGCGGGCGTGACCCTCGAAAAGCTGCTCGTCACCCACGGGCATCTTGACCATTGCGGGCAGGCAGGGATGTTGGCCGAGGAGCTGGGGCTGGAAATCGAAGGCCCGCACGAGGATGACCGGTTCTGGATCGAGCAGCTCGATGATGATGGTCCGCGCTGGGGGATGGTCGCCAAAAGCTTCGAGCCGAACCGCTGGCTACTGCATGGCGACACCGTCACCGTGGGGGAATTGACGCTCGATGTGATCCACTGCCCCGGCCACACGCCGGGCCACGTGGTATTCGTTCACGCGCCGAGCCGCTTCGCGATTGTGGGCGACGTGTTGTTCCAGGGCAGCATCGGCCGCACCGACTTCCCGCGCGGCAATCATCAGGACCTGATCGATTCGATCACCCAGCGGCTCTGGCCGCTCGGCGAGGACGTGATGTTCATTCCCGGCCACGGCCCGACCAGCACCTTTGGGCGGGAGCGCAAAACGAATGCGTTTGTCTCGGACTATGCGCTGAGCTGAGCAGCGATTCCATTTGACACTAAGATATACCAAATGGTATCAATTACAGCCATTTGGATTTGAGGAGTGTCCGTGTGTTGAAAAAGTATCCCAAGCCAGCAACCCGAGCGCAACAGGCGCACCAGCTCTGGCCCATTCTAACTGCTTGGGCTCAGCTCAAAGTTGTAGGTAGGCTGGAGGCCCCGGGCATGATCACTTACGGTGAAGCCGCCAAGCTTATGGGGTATTCGCCACAAGCCGGAAGGACTCTTGGAGGAGCACTCGGACTGATCTCTGGCTTCTGCGAAAAAAACGAGCTTCCTCATCTGAATGCGATCGTTGTTGATTTTGAAACAGGAGAGCCTGGCGAAGGTGTGCCGCTGGCCAAAGGCGTCAATATTCTGGATGTGCAAAAGGAAGTGCTTCGCGAAAATTGGTTTGCCATTAAAGCGCCATCAATGAGAAACTTGAGGGACCTGCAAGGTCAATATCCTTTGGTTTAGGCTTTCGTTCGTCGCTCCGTGGTTCGGCTGATACCGGATTAAGGACGGCGCGGGAGGATTACATCACCCCCGCCGCCACCATCACCGCGACAATCGCCAGCCCGAGCTGGACCAGCATCGTGGTGAGTGTGCCCACCAGCCGCCCGGCCTGCAAACTCCCGCCGTCCATCCCGAAGCCGTGCCCCACGCGGCCGATGAAATAAGCCGCCGCGACATAAGCCAGCCACCAGCTGCCCTTGCCCGCGAGTTCGATCGCCGCGATCAGCACCAGCACAAACGCGGTGTTCTCGACATAGTTGAGCTGCGCCCGCATCCGACGTTGCAGCGGCTCGCTGCCGCCGTCGCCGACGTTGATCTTAAGCGTCGTGCGGAGCGCGCCAATGCGGATCGACAGCCAGATGTTAAGCACGGCAGCAGCCGCCGCTGCGGCGAGCGTTACAGGAAGCACGGTCATGGTCAGATCCCCTCGATAATCAGCCGCCGTTGCTAGGGCCGCGCCTCGCGGGTTGCAACGCGCGAATTTTCGGCTATAGCGCGCCTCTTCCCGCCGCTCCTGGCCAAGGAACGCGCGCACCGGCTGTCGCTTGTGCGTGAGTGTTGCTTGCCGTAAGGGCGGCTTTCGAGAATCACGCTTTCGACCAGTACAGCGCCGACGGCGCCTAGACACGCATTTAGCTCAGGAATTGGTGCCACCATGGCTGTCCCCAAGAGAAAAGTATCGCCCCATCGTCGCGGCAATCGTCGCTCGCACGATTCGCTCAAGGTCGAAGCCTTCGGTGAATGCGGCAATTGCGGCGAACTGAAGCGCCCGCACAATATCTGCGGCCACTGCGGCCACTATAACGGGCGTCAGGTTGTGGCCGTCGGCTGATTGCCGCAGGCCCGTACAATAGACCGGAGAAGAGCACGATGAACCTGCCGCGTATCGCTGTCGACGCGATGGGCGGCGATGAAGGCGTGCGGGTGATGATCGAAGGCGCGGCGCTGGCCCGCCGCGATCATGACAGTTTCAGTTTCCTGCTGGTGGGTGATGGCAAGCGCATCGAAGCCGCGCTCGAAAATCACCCGAACCTGCGCGCCGCTTCCGACATCCTCCATTGCGATGATGTGGTCGGCGGCGACGAACTGCCCAGCCGCGCAATCCGCCGGGCCAAAACCACCAGTATGGGCCTTGCCGTCAACGCGGTGAAAACCGGCGCGGCCGGGGCTGCGGTCAGCGCAGGCAATACCGGCGCGCTGATGGCGATGAGCAAGCTGGCGCTGCGGACCATGCCGGGGATCGATCGGCCTGCGCTCGCTGCGATCATGCCGACCTTGCAGGCGCATGACGTGGTAATGCTCGATCTGGGCGCCAACACCGAAGCCGATGCGCGCAATCTGGTGCAATATGCGGTGATGGGCGCGGCTTATTCGCGCATCGTCAACGGCTTCGAAAAGCCGGTTGTCCGCTTGCTCAATATCGGCACCGAGGAAATCAAGGGCACCGAGGAACTGCGCGAAGCTGCTGCGATGCTGACCGCCGCCTCTAGCCGCGAAGAGGGCGGGCTCGCGCTCGTCTTTGATGGCTTTGTCGAGAGCGACAAGATCAATCGCGGGGAAACCCATGTCGTCGTGACAGACGGTTTTTCGGGCAATATTGCTCTGAAGGCGATCGAAGGCTCGGCCCGCTTCGTCACCGACTTGCTCAAGCAGGCCTTCACTAGCTCGCTGCGCTCCAAGATCGGCTTTCTGGTATCGCGGCCGGCGACCGAATTGTTGCGCCATCACCTCGATCCCAACAACCACAACGGCGCGGTGTTTCTTGGCCTCAATGGGGTGGTGGTGAAGAGCCACGGCAGCGCCAATGCCAAGGGCGTCGCCCATGCGGTAGCGGTGACCGCGCGGCTGCTCGAAAACAAACTGACCGAGCGGATCGCGCATGACCTGTCGCAGCTGGGAGGGGCGCTCGGCCAGAACGGGCGCGCTGCGCCTGGCACTGGCCCCGCTGCCAAGGATGATGGGGCACCGGCGTGAGCGGATCGCGGGTCATTGGCACGGGTTCTGCGCTGCCTCGCCGGATTGTGACCAACGCCGAACTGGCCGAACGGATTGATACCTCGGACGAATGGATCGTCGCGCGCACTGGCATCCGCCAGCGCCATATTGCGGGAGAGGGTGAGACCACCGCCTCGCTCGCGATCGCTGCCGCGCGCGCGGCGCTTGCCGATGCGGGCGTTGAGGCGTCCAGCATCGGGTTGATCGTGCTCGCCACCGCCACGCCCGATAACACCTTCCCCGCGACCGCGACCAAGGTTCAGGCCGCGCTGGGCTGCAATGGCTGCGCCGCGTTTGATGTGGCGGCGGTGTGTTCGGGCTTTCTTTATGCGCTCGGCGTGGCCGATTCGCTGCTGCGGACCGGCACCGCCCGCCGCGCGCTGGTAATCGGAGCCGAAACTTTCAGCCGCATCCTCGATTGGGAAGACCGCACCACTTGCGTGCTGTTCGGCGACGGCGCGGGCGCAGTGGTGCTCGAGGCCCCCGCGGCCGATGCGAGCGACAAGGATGCACCGGGCATCCTCGGCACGCGGCTCCATGCCGACGGGGCGCACCATGATCTGCTTTATGTCGATGGCGGGCCATCGACGACGCAGACTATCGGACATGTCCGCATGAAAGGCCCCGAAGTGTTCCGCCATGCGGTTATGAAACTTACCGCTGTGCTAAACGAAGTTCTTGAAATCACAGGTATTAGCGCTGGCGAAATCGATTGGGTCGTGCCGCATCAGGCCAATGCCCGAATCCTCGATGCGACCGCAAAGAAGCTTGGCATCGCGCCCGAAAAGGTGATTGTCACGGTGAGCCAGCACGCCAACACCTCGGCCGCATCGGTGCCGCTGGCGCTCGACACCGCGCGGCGCGACGGGCGGATCAAGCCGGGCGATTTGGTGATGCTCGAGGCGATGGGTGGCGGCTTCACCTGGGGCGCAAGCCTGATTCGCATGTGAACCGGACAAGTCGCGGCTGTCCCGTCCGCTAACACAATTGCTGAAAACTCAACATTTGGCGCGGTATCGCGTTGCAAAACCGCACAAAATTCGTAAGAGTTGCGTAGTCTTTCGGGTCGCGCCGTGAAGGGGAACACGCATGATGCGTTCGGTTGGTACTTTGACCCGCGCCGATTTGGCGGAAACCATTAATCGCAAGATGGGCTTTAGCCGGGCAGAATCGCTCGATTTGGTCGAGGCGATGCTCGGCAAGATGAGCGATGCGCTCGCCCAGGGCGAGAACGTCAAGATATCCGGTTTCGGCAGCTTCGTACTGCGCGATAAGAACGAGCGGATCGGCCGCAATCCCAAGACCGGGATCGAAGTGCCGATCACCCCGCGCCGGGTCATGACCTTTCGCGCGAGCCAGCTGCTCAAGGAACGCATCGCCAAGGGGTGATGGGCGAGAGGTGAGGGTTGATGACCGGTTTCGATGACGGCAAGGACGACGGCGCACTACGCACCATCGGCGAAGTCAGCGAGGCGCTGGCCATCAAGCCGCACGTGCTGCGTTATTGGGAGGCGCAGTTCCCGCTTTTGAAGCCATTGAAGCGCAGCGGCGGGCGGCGTTACTATCGCCCTGCCGATGTGGCGCTGGTGCAGACGATCGACCGGCTGGTCAACCGTGAGGGCTACACGCTCAAAGGCGCCGAGGCGGTGCTGCGCGCCTCAGGCAAGTCGGAACTCGACCGCCGCACCGGCGAGCGCCGCGCAGGTGACCGCCGCGCTGACGCCGAAGAAGCCGACATGCCGGGCGTCCGCCTGATGGTGTCCGAAGGGCCCGACATGACTGACGTGATCGCGGGGCTGAAAGCGGTGCGCGCCAAGCTGGCCGCCGCGCTGGAGGCGTAAGGCCTAGATCCCGAGCGCTTTGCGCAGTTCGGCATTGATCCGCGACTGCCAACCTTTTCCGGATGCGCGGAATTTTTCAAGCACTTCTGGATCAAGGCGCAGTGTCACCTGCTGCTTAGGGTTGGGCGAGGGCGGACGGCCCGGCCTCGACCACCTTCCAACGGCCTTGCGGACAACTTTCCCTTCAACTGACACCTGCGCATGACGGAAGTGTTCTTCTGTCCATTCAGGGGCGTCATCCGGGTCGGTCCAAGGCTCGTTGATATCGGTCTTTTTCGCGCTCATTGGCCTTTCTCATCGAAATGATACGTCATGTATCATTTCTGATAGTCCAGACTACCACGACTAGCCTGCTGGCAAGGAGACCGAACGTATTGAAACGCTTCTCTCCATAGTCATTTCGGTCATCTGGAAACGTAAACTCTACGCCAGAAAAAATTTCTCCGGCCTTAGCAAAATCAAGGCCGCGCTACGCTAGTGTGCGCTGCCGCTTTGCTTCATCAAAACTGATTTCCATCTTGAAAACCCTTCAGCGGTTCCGCGCTGAAAGCGCGGCGGGTATGGTTTTGCCAACATCTGTCTCCGTTCGCGTTTCTGAGGTTCTGAGGTTCTGAGGTTCTGAGGTTCTGAGGTTCTGGGGTTCTGAGGCTCTGAGGTTCTGAGGTTCTGAGATTCCATTTTAGATCACACCATTACAAATAATGTAGCTACAAATAATGTCAAGCCCTACTCAGCCGCCAGCAGTGCAGCTTCGCCTAGATCGACGCTCACCAACCGCGACACGCCCTGTTCCGCCATCGTCACCCCAAACAGGCGGTGCATCCGGCTCATCGTCACCGCATTGTGGGTAACGATAAGGTATCGGGTGGCGGTGGTGCGGACCATCGAATCGAGCAGGTCGCAAAAGCGCTCGACGTTCGCGTCGTCCAAGGGCGCGTCGACCTCGTCGAGCACGCAGATCGGTGCGGGGTTGGTGAGGAACAACGCGAAGATCAGCGCGGTCGCCGTCAGCGCCTGCTCGCCGCCCGACAGCAGCGACAGCGATTGCAGCCGCTTGCCCGGCGGCTGGGCGAAAATCTCAAGGCCCGCCTCCAGCGGATCGTCGCTGTCAATCATTGCCAGATGCGCCTGTCCGCCTTCGAACAATCGGGTGAACAGCACCCGGAAATGTGCGTCGACTTCCTCGAACGCCGCGCGCAGCCGTTCGCGGCCCTCGCGGTTGAGGCTGCCGATCGAGCCGCGCAGCCGGGCGATCGCCTCGACCAGTTCTGCCTGCTCCTGCGCGCTGGTACCGTGTTCGGCTGCGATCCGGGCGAGTTCATCGGCGGCGACAAGGTTAACCGGCCCGATCCGCTCGCGCGCGGCGGTGAGGCGTTCAAGCTCGGCGGATTCGGCGCTGGCGGACTGGATTTCGGCCTCGGTGAAGCCGAAGCGTGTCGCCAGCAGCGGCGGCGGGCACTGGAACCGCTCGCCCGAAATGCGGCCCATTTCGGCGCGGCGCAGTTCCTCGTTTTCGGCGCGCGCGGCGAGGCTGGCGCGGGTCTCGCGCGCCTGGGCGAGGGCTTCGGTGTGCGCGGCCAGCGCGCTGTCAGCGGCGCGCTGGCGGCTATCGGCCTCGCGCATCACGGTATCGGCAGCGGCAAGTTCTGCGGCGAGGCGCGCGCGGATATCCTCGCCGGCTTCAATTTCGGCCGTGAGCGCGGCGGGCTTGGCGGCGTGAACGCTGCGCTCCTCGGCGATTTCAGCCAGCCGCTGGGCGCTTTGCGCCATCCGCCGCGCTGCATCGCTGGACCGCGCCTGCCATCCGGCGTGATCTGACTGCTGCGCGGCGAGCCGCTCGCGTGCCACCGCCAGCGCCTGATCCTGCGCGGCCAGCGCAGCGAGCGCGGCTTGCACTGCGGTGCGCGCGGCGGCGTTGCGGCCTTGCGCGGCTTCGAGCGCGGCACGTCCGGCGTTTCGTGCAGGAAGGCGCGCCGAGGCTTCCTTTGCGGTCGCAACCTCCGCCTTCGCGGCGGCGATCTGG
>JBBQWH010000029.1:0-26554 GCA_038210785.1 Sphingomonadales bacterium
GCCGAGCTTGCCGGTCGTGCGCACCAGCCCTTTGCCCTGCACGGTGACGCTTTCGATGGTCAGCAACTCGCCGCCAACCTCGGTCCAGGCCAGCCCGGTTACTGCGCCGATCTGATGCTCCTCCTCGCCCATCCCGAACCGGTATTTCTGGACACCGGCGAATTCGTGGAGGTTCTCCGCCGTGATCACGACATGGGTCGCCTTGGCCTCCAGGATTCGGCGCAACGCCTTACGCGCCAGCCGGGCGATCTCGCGCTCAAGCGTGCGGACGCCTGCTTCGCGGGTATAGTAGCGGATCAGCGCACGCAGGCCTTCGTTGGTCAGCTCGAACTCGCCCGCTTTCAGCCCGTGCGCCTCAATCTGCTTGGCGACGAGATGACGCTCCGCAATCTCGACCTTCTCATCCTCGGTATAGCCCTCGAGCCGGATGATCTCCATGCGGTCGAGCAACGGCTGGGGCAGGTTGAGCGTGTTCGCCGTCGTCACGAACATCACGTCTGACAAATCGATATCGATCTCCAGATAATGGTCCTGGAACTTCGAATTCTGCTCCGGATCGAGCACTTCCAGCAGCGCCGATGCCGGATCGCCGCGGAAATCCTGGCCAAGCTTGTCGATTTCATCGAGCAGGAACAGCGGATTGCTGGTGCCGGCCTTGCGCAGATTGGTGACGATCTTGCCCGGCAGCGAGCCGATATAGGTGCGGCGATGCCCGCGGATCTCGGCCTCGTCACGCACGCCGCCGAGTGATTGGCGCACAAATTCGCGCCCCGTCGCCTTGGCGATAGACTTTCCGAGCGAGGTCTTGCCCACCCCCGGCGGACCGACGAGGCACAGGATCGGGCCCTTCAGCTTGTTGGTGCGCGCCTGCACCGCGAGATATTCGACGATCCGGTCCTTGACCTTTTCCAGCGCATAGTGATCGGCATCGAGCACGGCCTGCGCCTTGGCGATGTCCTTCTTGAGCTTGGACTTCTTGCCCCACGGCAGGCCGAGCAGGACATCGAGATAGTTGCGGATCACAGTTGCCTCGGCGCTCATCGGCTGCATCGAGCGCAGCTTCTTGAGCTCCGCCAGCGCCTTGGCCTTGGCTTCGGTAGACAGCTTGGTCTTCTCGATCTTCTCGGTCAGTTCGGCGATTTCGTTGCCGTCGCCGTCGTCCCCGCTGCCCAGTTCGCTTTGGATCGCCTTCAGCTGTTCGTTGAGGTAGTATTCGCGCTGAGTCTTTTCCATCTGGCGCTTCACCCGGCCCCGGATGCGGCGTTCGACCTGCAGTACCGAAAGCTCGCCTTCCATGAAGGCCATGACGAGTTCGAGCCGCTTCAGCGGATTGGTTTCAGTCAGAAGCGCTTGCTTGTCCGACACCTTGGCGCTGATCGCGGCAGCGATCGTATCTGCAAGCTGGCCTGCGTCATCGACTTCGGTGAGATCGACCCCGGCGTCTTCGGCAAGCTTTTTGTTAAGCTTCACATATTCGCCGAACTGTTGGGTCACCTGCCGCATCAGCGCCGTGACCTCGCTGCCTGCGACTGTCTCGGCATCGATCACATCGACTTCCGCCAACAGGTGCGTGCCGACATCCTCAAGCGCGGAGAGCCGCGCGCGGGTCTTGCCCTCGACCAGCACGCGCACTGTGCCATCGGGCAGCTTGAGCAATTGAAGCACCTGCGCAATCACGCCGACATCATAGAGATCATCGCCCTCGGGATCATCGCAGCCCGGATCGAGCTGGGCGAGGAGGACGATGTCCTTGGACGCCACCATCGCCGCTTCGAGCGCGGCAACGGATTTGTCGCGTCCGACGAACAGAGGAACAACCATGCCGGGAAAGACGACGATGTCGCGCAGGGGCAGGAGGGGGAAGGTCTGGGTCATAGTTCGGGGTCCACGGCGGCAATGGGGCGCACCTTTGTCGGGAATATGGGTAGGCTTCCCATGCCTCGCAATGGTTTGTCCCGGAGAAGCTGTGGAACATGGAAACATGCGTTAACCAGCGGGTGCTATCTTGGCGCTCCGACTGGGCGAGGCAGGCGATGAAGACAGCATGGTGGTTGATTATCGGACTGTGCCTGTCATGCAGCGGGCCTGTGCTGCACAGCGCCAAAGAAGCTGGCTACCCTCTAATTGCCGAGATGCCGCTCTATATCCCTCTTGTAATGGTGGCCGCAGGCCAGTTCTGCTTGTTTCGCGGGATCCGCCGCGTAATCGGCGATATCTGGACTGCGTTTACCGGAAGCGGCCGCAAGTCGGTGTCGGATAACCCGCCTCGCCTCGCAGCAGGATCGAGCCTAGGCGAGGACGTGGAGCCTGTTTCCGATTTCGATGCCGATGCCGCCTTTGCGCGCTACATGCAGCAGCGCGCAGGGTCTGAAACCGAGGTACTGCCCGCTCGGTCAGTCAAACCACCGGCACCTCGCCTGGGTTCGCGCCAGCAGGCAGGATTCGGTCGAAGGGTGGTGTAGTCCGAGCGTCAACGGCGGTTACCGCTCCCCTTACCCCGGCCCGTGCACGTCGAAACCCGGCGCAGTTACCCTTAAAAGCCGCCGACGACACTCGCACTTGCAGACAGGTGCCGAGCTCGCCCGCTAATCTCACCCCAGCCCGGGCAGGTTGAACCCTGGCGGCAGGCCCATCGAAGACTGCATCTCTTTCATCTGCTGTTCCGAGACCCGGTCCGCCCGGTCGCGCGCGTCGTTGAAGGCAGCGGCGACCAGATCTTCGAGGATCTGCTTGTCGTCCGGATTTATCAGGCTGTCGTCGATTGCCACACCGAGAATACGGCCCTTGGCGCTGGCGCGGACCTTGACCAGGCCTCCGCCAGCCTGGCCTTCAACCTCTATCCCATCGAGCTTGACCTGCATTTCGTTCATCTGCTTCTGAATGGTCTCGGCGGCCTGCTGGGCTGCGGCCATCATTTCTTCCATCGATTTCACAGTGGGGGTCTCCTCAAATCCAAGGGGGGCTGCCTGCCACGGCGGTTTTGCCGTGGGCGTCGACGAGTTCAGCATCGGGAAAGGCCTCGAACGCGGCCTTAATCAGCGGGTCGGAACGGATCCGGGCGTCCTCGGCAGCGGCCTCGGCCTCGGCGGCTTCGCGCAAGGAGGGTTGCGCTGTTCCGGTGCCGCGCTCGATCTGCCAGCGTTTGCCAGTCAGCTTGAACAGCGCCTCGCGGATGTCAGGCGCGGGATCATCGGAGAACGTATCGGCCTGTTCATAAACCAGCCGTTCGTGCCCGAGTTCAATCACCCTCACCCGGTCGCGCATCATCTGAGCCACGCGCAGCTGCCCGGCGGCATCGACCGCATCGACCAGTGCTACCCAATCCTGCGCCGGAGCAACCGCCGCCACCGGCCCAGCGGTCTCGTTCGCTGGGGCATCGCCCGACAGGGCCGGAGCAGCGCCCAACCCAATCGCTGCCAATTCCTCGATCCGCCGCGCGAGCTTGCCCGGATCGGGCATTTGCGCAGCGTGCAGGATACGCAGAAGCGCCATCTGGAGCGACACCAGCGGATCGGGCGCGATGCGCACCTCGTCGTGGCCCTTGAGCAATAATTGCCACAGTCGGTGCAGTTCCGCCGCTCCCAGCCGCGCCGCAAAATCGGCGAGCGCTGCGCGTTCTTCTTCGGCTGGCGCATCGGGCTCGCCGCCCGAAACCTGTGCCAGCGTGACGCGGTGGATGAGATCCATAAGCGCGCGCATCAACGCTAGCGGCTCAACCCCCAGCGAATATTGCTCATCAACCGAGGCTAGCAACGCCTGCGCATCGCCTGTGAGCAGGTGGCCGAGCACACGCCGCTGCGCGCTCTTGTCGGCAAGGCCGAGCATATCGCGCACGCGGGCGGCGGTAACTTTGCCCTCGCCGTCGAGATCGGCATGAGCGATCGCCTGGTCGAGGATCGACAGCCCATCGCGCACCGATCCCTCGGATGCGGCAGCGATGATGGCGAGCGCCTCGCCCTCGGCCTCTACCCCTTCGAGGCGGCAGACCTTGGCGAAATGCTCGGCCAGCATTGCGGCCGGGATGCGGCGCAGGTCGAAGCGCTGGGTGCGGCTCAACACTGTCACCGGCAACTTTTCGACCTCGGTGGTGGCGAACAGGAACTTCACGTGCGGCGGCGGTTCCTCAAGTGTCTTGAGTAAAGCATTGAAAGCATTGCGCGATAACATGTGAACTTCGTCGATGATATAGATCTTGTAACGCGCAGAGACTGCCGAATAGCGCACCTGCTCGATAATCTCGCGCACGTCGTCGACCCCGGTATTGGAGGCCGCATCCATTTCGATCACGTCAATATGGCGCCCTTCGGCGATGGCGACACAGGCCTCGCACACCCCGCAGGGATCGATGGTCGGCCCGCCCTCGCCGTCAGGCCCGACGCAATTCAGGGCCTTGGCGATGAGCCGCGCCGTCGAGGTCTTCCCGACCCCGCGCACGCCCGTCATCAAGAAGGCGTGGGCCAGCCGATCGCGGGCGATGGCGTTGGCAAGAGTGCGCACCATCGACTCCTGCCCGATCAGCTCGGAAAAAGTCTGCGGCCGGTACTTGCGCGCCAGCACGCGGTAAGGTTGGCTGGCGGTGTTGGTGGTAAGCGGTGCTGCTGGTACCGGCGAAGATGGCGCGGGCGGCGCAGCAGGCGCGGGATCGCCGAACAGCGCGTTCTGACCTGCCGCTTCAAGCTCGGCCGCGGTCGGGCCGGGTTCAGTGCCTTGCAGATCGGGATCGGAATCGCTCATCGCGTCAAGCTAGGCGCTCACTGCCCATTTGTCATGGTGCGGATCACGGCGATTGTCGTGGAAAAGGAGCCGGGCGACCCGCCGCAATCCACCT
This sequence comes from Sphingomonadales bacterium, assembly GCA_038210785.1. Lineage (GTDB taxonomy): Bacteria > Pseudomonadota > Alphaproteobacteria > Sphingomonadales > Sphingomonadaceae > Erythrobacter. The sequence goes on from JBBQWH010000029.1 coordinate 4,829, forward strand.
GAGCTGCTTCCTTCCGGACCTGACTCGGTGAGCGGACGCAAACGTCCACCCGACTCCCGGATTCGCATATGGCTTGGCGGACAACGGATTTCAACAAGGATCGTCGCGGTGGTCCGCCCCCAAGGCCGCAAATGCGCCAAAGCGACTGATCGAGCGCCGCGGCTTGTGCCGCGTAGCCAAGGCGGGCGCACGCCCGCTGCCCGGCGATTAAGGTTCTACCGAAAATTGTCGGCGTAGGATTGCAACTTCAGCCGCTTGGGCGGCGTCGCATGGACGCGCGCGGCGATGCCGTATTTTGCGGCATAGGCCTTGGCCGCGTCCTTGGACGGGAACGTCAGCAGCACCTGCGACTGAGTGTCGCCCGTCCCTGTCCAGCCCATCAACGGATCGGCAAAGCGGGCCTCGGACTGCTCGAATTCGAGCACCCACTCATCGGTGCGCGCCTTGCCCGATTGCATCGCGTGCTTGGTCTTCTGGAAGATACGTGCGCTCATGCCTTGCGCTTTAGATCACGGATCGCTGCGGTTGAAGGCATTTTTGGTCTTCATGCTCGGCTTTTCTAGCCACGGCTTGTCGGGCCAGCGATGCTTGGGATAGCGGCCCTTCATGTCTTTAACAACATCGGCCCAACTGCCGCGCCAAAAGCCGGGCAGATCGCGGGTCGACTGCACCGGACGCCCGCCGGGGCTGGTGAGTTTGAGCAGGAGCGGGGTGGTGCCGATCATCGGCTGCGTATCGAGCCCGAACACCGCCTGCACCCGCACCTCAACACTGGGCGAATCGTCCCCGGCATAGTCGATGGCATGGCTCGTATCGGCGGGCGAGGTGAAATGGGTGGGTGCGGCGCGCTCGAGCGCTTGGCGCTGATTCCAGTCGAGCAGGCCTAGCGCACCTTCGGCAAAGCGGGGCGGGGCAAGGTCGAGATCGCGCCGCCCGGCGAGCAGCGGTGCGAGCCATTGGGCCGCGCTTGCTCTCAGCGCCTGCGGGGACAGCGCATCGATCGCGGCAAACCGGGCGCGGGCGAGGAACCCTTGGGGAAGGATATCCCCCAGCTTCTCCAGAGCTTTCTCCACAAGGATATCCACAAGCAGCGCAGGGTCTGGCGCAGGTTCAGGCACGCTCGCGAGCACAATCGCGCCGAGCCTGCGCTCGCGGCGGGCTTCGACCTGGTCTTTTTCGGTATTCCAGCGGGTTGTAACGCGTTCCTGCCATTGTTTGGAAAACAGCGCCGCGATCCGATCAGGCGCAATCTCTGCTCCGGCGGTAATGCGCGCGCCTTTGGCGTGCCCTTGCGCATCGCCGATCACGATCCACTCGGCGCGCGCCAGCGACGAGGCGGGATCGAGCACATAGCCGCGCCCGCCTGCACTCAACCATTGCACGCCCGATGCATCGCGGCGGCGGGCCACGAAATCGGGGCGGGCCAACGCCAGCGCCTCGGCAGCATCGGCAGCCAAGCTTTGCCCGATAGCAGCGGAAAGCCGCTCCGCCTGCTTCGTCCAGCCTCCCGCGATCCGCGCCGCCGCCACCGAGCGCGGCGCACGATCCCCGCGCCAACGGGCAAGGCGTTGCGTCAGGTCTTCGCCGCGCCCCCCCAGCCCGCGTTCCTGCAGCAGCATGATTAGCCGCGCGGTATCCAGCCCGCACCCGGCGCGCGCGCCCAGCAGCAGGGCGGCAGCCTGTTCGGGCGCTATCGGCAAACTCGCAATTGCCTCGCCCAGCGCAGTAATCCGCCCGGTCGCATCTAGCGCGCCCAAGGCCTCCAGCACTCCACGCGCCGCTGTGACCGAGGCTTGGGGCGGCGGATCGAGCCATGGCAGCGCCGACGGGTTGGCAGAGCCCCATCTGGCTAGCCGCAGCAACAGCGGCGCAAGATCGGCCTGCATGATCTCGGGCGGCGTAAATTCGGGGCGGCCGGCGTGGCCTGCCTCCTCCCACATGCGGTAGGCGACGCCCGGCCCCTGCCGCGCCGCACGGCCTGCGCGCTGCGCGGCGGACGCCTGCGAGGCGCGGCGGGTGACGAGATGCGTGGTGCCTGCAACACGGTCGAATTCAGCGAGGCGGGCGAAGCCGGAATCGACCACCACGCTCACCCCTTCGAGCGTTAACGATGTCTCCGCGATCGCGGTGGCGAGCACGATGCGGCGGCGTCCAGCCTCATCGCGGCGGATCGCGGCGCGCTGCGCGGCGGGTTCGATCTGGCCATGCAGCGGATGGATCGGCACGTCAGGCAGGCGCGCCGCCAGCCGCTCGCGCACCCGCTCGATCTCGCGCACACCGGGGAGAAAGGCAAGGATGTCGCCCGCCTCGGCACGCCATGCAGTGAGCACCGCGCCCACCATCCGGTCCTCGATGGCCTCCGAACCATCGCCGCCAAGCCACCGGATTTGCAGCGGAAAACTGCGTCCTTCGCTCTCCACGACCGGCGTGTCATCCCCTACCAGCCGGGCAAAGCGCGCGCCGTCGATGGTGGCCGACATCACCAGCACGCGCAGGTCCTCGCGCAGCACCGAGCGGGTCTCAAGCGCTAGCGCCAGTCCCAGATCGCTGTCGAGCGCGCGCTCATGCGCTTCGTCGAAAAGCAGCGCCGAAATCCCCGGTAGCTCAGGGTCCTCAACCAGTCGGTTCACCAGAATCGCCTCGGTGACGACGAGAATGCGGGTCCTTGCGGAGACCTTGCTGTCGAGCCGGGTCATGTAGCCCACTGTCCCGCCCGGCGCCTCGCCCAACAGTTCGGCCATGCGCTCGGCCGCGGCGCGGGCGGCGATGCGGCGAGGCGAGGTGAGGATGATCTGGCCGGTGCACCACGGCTCACCTAGCAGAACAGGAGCAACAGCGGTGGTCTTGCCTGCTCCCGGCGGCGCGATCAGCACGCCCGCGCCCGGCCCCGCGAGCGCGGCGCAGATCTCCGGGAGGACGGCGTGGATGGGGAGGTCGGAGTGCATCACCCCGGCCGATAAGCCGGTCAATGCCCGCGTGCGACCGCAAATTGCGCGGCTTCGGCCATCGCCGCGCGCGCCTTGCTGTCGGGGAAGATCGAGATCGCATCGATTGCGCGGTGGGCAAAGTGGCGCGCGCGCTCGCGAGTGTCCTCGAGCGCGTTGTGCTTGCCAATCAAGCCAATCGCATGCGCGAGATCATCGTCCGAGGTGCGATGGCCGATGATCGCGTCCTTCCAGAACTTGCGCTCTTCCTCGTTGCCGCGCGCGTAAGCGAGGATCACCGGCAGCGTCATCTTGCCCTCGCGGAAGTCGTCGCCCTGCTGCTTGCCCATTTCGGCCGCGTCCGAATCGTAGTCGATCGCATCGTCGACCAGCTGGAACGCGACGCCAAGATTGCGGCCATAGGCTTCGAGCGCGTGCTCCTGTTCATCGGAACATTCAGCCACCACTGCGCTGATCTGGCTGGCGGCAGCGAACAGCGCGGCGGTTTTGGCGCCGATGATGTGGAGATATTGCTCTTCGCTTGTGGTGATCTGGCGCTGGGCGGAGAGCTGCGAGACCTCGCCCTCGGCAATCACCGCGCTGGCGCGACTGAGGATCGAGAGGACGCGCAAGGATCCGTCCTCGGTCATCAGTTGGAAAGCGCGGCTGAACAGGAAATCGCCGACCAGCACGGTCGCCGGGTTGCCGAAGATGATGTTAGCCGCTGCCTTCCCGCGCCGCAGTTCGCTCCCGTCGACCACATCGTCGTGCAGCAGCGTGGCGGTGTGAATGAACTCGACCGCGGCGGCGAGCTTGTGGTGACGGGTGCCTTTGTAACCCACCAAATCAGCGCCTGCGAGCGTCAACATCGGCCTCAGCCGCTTGCCCCCGCCCGATATCAGGTGCCCGGCGAGCCGCGGGATCAGCGGGATCTCACTCTGCATCCGCGAAAGGATCACAGCATTGACTGAATTCATGCCCGCTGCGGTCAACGACAACATCGGATCGAGTGTCGGCCGGCTGCGCGGCAAGGGAATGATCTCGGCACTCATGGGCCACGAGCATTAGGGTGGGCCCGGCGTGCTTGGCAAGCGCAGATTTGCTGCTAGTTTTGCGATCCATGTCGCACAATCCGCAACCCGCCCCGCAGCCAGATCAGGTGCTCGCCGCTTTTCGCAAGAGCATCGACAACATCGATGCCGCGCTGATCCACATCCTGGCTGAGCGGTTCAGGATCACCCAAGCGGTGGGCGAATACAAAGCTAAGGCCACCCTGCCCCCGGCTGACCCCGACCGAGAAGCGCGCCAGATCGCCCGGCTACGCAAGCTTTCGGAAGAGGCGGATCTCGATCCTGAATTCTCCGAAAAATTCCTGCGCTTCATCATCGAAGAAGTGATTCGCCACCACGAAAAGGCGCGCGGTTCCTGATCTTTATCTTGGCCGCGTTGCGATTGGAGGCGGCGGCGGTGGTACTTGCCCCTTCTGACGGATCGCTTCGACATTCTCGCGAATGGCCGCTGCCCTTTCCTTGAGCAAATCACGCTGTGCGCGGGTCAGACGGATGCTTTGACCATTACCCAATGAAGCAACGCGGCCGCGTCCGGGATAGATCAGTGGCGCACCGAGACAGGTGGCATCGCGTCCGAACGCAACATCGCACGCAGGACCGATCCCACGTTTGTCAATCTCGGGAGGCACGAACGGATTGGAAAACACTGTGCGCTCACCAGACGGCGCCGAACGTGGCGTGCCAGCACATCCAACCAGCAATGAGCTTGCGATAACAATCGGTATTAGCTGCAGGGTCATTATGCGCTCCCCACCGAGGGAAAGGGCAGGTTCGCGCGGAGCAATTGAACCCTTGGTGAACAGGCGCAAGAAAGGCCCGAAGCCGGGTCAGGGCTCCGGGCCTTGCGGGGCCGGTGTCACGCTTTCCACCACGTTTGCGATGCCGGCGTCCGCAGCATTGCGCGCTCCATCGGAGTGGCAGGACCAGCGGGGCAGCAGGTCCGGCCGCGAGCGGCGCAATTCCTTGCGTTAGCCGCGCGGACGGCCCGCGCGGGGCGGACGGGTGACGCCCGGCGCCTTGCTGCGCGAAACGTCACGGTTCACCTGCCCGTTGCTGCGGGTGGTAGTGCGGGCGCGCGAAGCGAGCGTTTCGCCCGCGCTATTGGTGACGCTTTGGTTGGCCGAGGAATTGCCCTCCCCATCGCGGCTCCGGTTGCCGGCTAGGCCAAAGGCCTCACCATCGCGCCCGGTGGCGGTGCCAGTGAAGGTCGAACCGGTTTCGGTCCCGGTACGCTCACCTTGAAGGCTGCGTGCATTGCCTTGGGGACCGGTCTGAACCACGCCGATGGTCGCACCATTTTCGGTGCGCTGGCGCACTGCGCTGCTGGTGGCGGTGTTACCGGTTTCGATGTTGGTCACTACGCGGTCGCGGGTCGCGGTGCCGGTTTCGGGGTTGACAGTAGTCGTCTGACTACCGGTGACCTTGGGACCTTCATAGGTTTTGGTGCTGGACTGGTCCTGCTGCGCGGCTGCCGGGACGGCGAGCACAAGAGCGGCAAGCGAGGCGAGCATCAGGGGGGTCTTGAGCATGGCGATAATCCTCCTTCGTCAATGGGTTGCGGGGTCCCGGCAGCAGTAGGGGGCGGTGCCGCAGGGGACATGGAGGAAACGTTAGCGGTGCGCGCGCCCTTCGTTGCAGCAGGCGATTTTTCCGTCAGTCCCCGGATGGGATCGGCTGCGCCTCTGGCTCTGCAAGCGGTGCATCGGGAGTGACCGGTGCCGGTTCGGCTGCTGGCGAGGTCGCTTGGCTGCGTCTGGCGCGATACTGCTCAATCAGCGCGCGGCGCTGTTCGGGCGGCAGTTGCTGCAACGCTTCGCGGCGCTGATCGGGCGACATCCGCCGCAGCTTCTCACGCCGCTCGGCCCATTCAAGCGCGCGCTTGTCCTCGCGCAGGGGGCGCAGGATATCCTCACGGGTCAGCGCCTCGCCGCTTTCGACTTTGCGCTCCATTTCCTCGCGGCGCGCGGTGATCCGCTGATCGGCAAGCTGCTCGCGGCGGGTCTGCGATTCTTCAATGCGCGCGCGGAACTGGGCCTCTTCCTCCGGCGTCGGCAATGGCAGTCCAGCGGCGCGGCGGCGTTCGATTTCACTGGTGATGCGCTGGTCGATGACCAAGCGGCGAGCCTCACTCCGGCCCTGACGCACCTCGTCGATCCGGCGGAAAGCCTCGCCCAGTTCTTCGGGCGTGTCGATCGGGCCGACGAATTGGACGCGGGACAACGTAGCCGGAGCACTGGCGGCGGGCTGCGCCGCAACCGGAGCCGGAACCGCCACCACGGGTTCCTTGCCGGTGAGGTTCTGCCACACGATCTCGGCCGAGGGGACGGAGATTTCAAGCCGCTCGAGCAGCCCGGTGGCCGCAGCAGCGCTTGCCAGCGCGCCGAAGCTGGCAATGCCGATGGCGATCCGCCGCCCCACCCGCCAGCCGCGTCCGCGAGGGCCGCGGCGGCGCAGGTCGGGCATGGGCGCCCGCCGCGCCTGGGCGGCGGTCAGCACGCGGTCGGCAAAGCCAACTGAAAGCTCAGGCACAGCAAAGCCATCGAGCGCCAAGGCCAGCGGGCTGCCGGGCGCGATCTTGCTGTGATCAATTACGCTCATCGCGCGCCTCCTTGCACCAGAAACGCCTGACGCAGCGCCGCTCGGGCGCGGTGCAGCAGGGATTCGAACGCCTTGATGTTCATCTCCATCGCCTCGGCCGCTTCGGCATTGGGCAATTCCTCAAAATAGGTCAGCACAATCGCTGCGCGCTGCCGCTCGGGCAGCGCCAGCACCAGTGCGCGGGCCATCCGGTCGCGCTCGTCCGCTTCCAGAAGCGCATCGGCGCGCGGGGCTTCGTCCGCGCTGTCCGGCACTTCCTCGCCCGACATCCGCCGCCCGCGCCGCAGCCGGTCGATCGCAAGATTGGTCACCACCCGTTGCAGCCAGCCGCCAAGCCTGAGGCCCGGTGCCGCCTGACTTCCCACGGGGTGACGCGCTGCGATCTTCGGCGCCTGATCCCACAATCGCAACATCGCTTCCTGCACAATATCCTCGGCCTCGTGGGCATCGCCGGTCATACGCCAGGCGATGCGGTTGAGCAGCCCAGCGTGCAGCGCAACGGCCTCGCGCAGTGCCGCCGGTTCGCGCGCCGCCAAGCGCGCCGCCAACGCCGCATCACCGCCAGAACCGGCGGGGCGCAAGGCGGAGGTGGATGGCTCCCCACTAACGTTCATGTCTGCGCGCACAGGGTTCCGTTTGCGTGTGTTATCAGGCAGCCCGATGCGCATTAAACGCTGGGAATTAGCAAACCCTTCGCCCACCGCAATCCGCGAGAGAGATCAATCTGCGCGCGGCAAGCGCAATTCGACGAGCAGCCCGCCAAGATCCTCGCTTTGCAAGAGCGTAACGCTGCCGCCGTAGATTTCCGCGACATCGCGCACGATCGCCAGGCCAAGCCCGGTGCCTGGCTTGTCGGTATCGAGCCGCACGCCGCGATCGAAGATGCGGCTGCGCTCGGCCTCGGGGATCCCTGTGCCGTCATCCTCGATCCAGATCAGGCATTGCTTCGGATCGCGCGGTGCGTGGCTATCGTCGGGGTCGATGGTGACAAATACGCTGCCCCCGCCATATTTGGCGGCGTTCTCGATCAGGTTACCCAGCAACTCATCGAGGTCTTGCCGCTCGATTGCCACGCCTGCGCTGCGGTTGCCCGCAATGTCGAGCCGGCCTTCGGGATAGAGCCGCTCGACCGCGCGGCGCACGGCCTCGGCGCTGGCCATGACATTGGTGCGCGCATGGCCTACCGCGCGGCGACCGACCGCGCGCGCGCGGGCCAAGTGGTGATCGACATGGCGCTGCATCGTCCGGGTCTCACGCATCACCGCGTCGCCCAGATCTGGCGCCCGCGCGGTTGCGGCGTTGGTGAGGACTGTCAGTGGAGTCTTCAAGGCATGCGCCAGATTGCCAGCGTGCCGCCGCGCTTCTTCAGCCTGACGGGCGGAATGATCGAGCAGCGCGTTCAGCTCTTCGACCAGCGGCTGCACCTCGAGCGGGAGCGGTTCGGCGATCCGCCCCGCGCCGGTGGTGCGCAGGTTCTGGATCGCCGCACGCACCCGCCGCAAGGGCGAGAGGCCATAGCGGATCTGGAGCAGCGCCATAACCAGCAGGCCGAGCCCCAGCACCGCAAAACTCCAGATCAGGATCAAGCGCACTCGCCCGATCTGGGTGTCCATTTGCTCGGTCGCGCTGGCAACCGCGAAGGTCCAGCGCGTCTCGCTCCCCGGCAAGATCACCGTGCGCTCGGCAATGCGGAGTGGCCCGTCGGTGAATTGGTCGGAATTGTAGAAGTGCACGGCGCTATCGAAATCTCCTGTCTTGCCGGTAACGCCTTGCAGTTTGAGCGTGCGGTCCCACAGGCTGCGCGAGGGCCAAGGCTCATACGCCCCGCCGCTGATCTGCCAGTACAGCCCGCTGCCCGGCTCAAGAAAACGCTGGTCGCCCAGCGTGCGGTAGAAATAGACCTCGCCGCTCGCATCGATTTCGGCCGAGGCGATCATCGCGGTGAGGATGTAATCGAGCTGTTCATCGAAATTGGCCTCGACCTGGCGCGTCAGCGTGCGTTCGAGCGCGATGCCGCCGCCCAGCAAAAGCACGAAGATCCAGCCCGCAGCGATCAGCCCCATGCGCCGCGCAAGGCTGGCGCGCGGCTGCGGCGCGGTGGCGGCGCTTACCACCTCAGGCACAGCTACGGCCTCGCCCGCAGGCAAGGTGCTGCGCGCGTCGCCGCCTGCAGCCGCCGCCTCAGGCGCGCGGCTGGTCGGCAGGGTCGTCGAGGCTGTAACCGAGGCCACGGATGGTCGTTATCACGTCTGCGCCAAGCTTCTTGCGAATTCGGGTGACGAAGACTTCGATGGTATTGGAATCCCGATCAAAATCCTGATCGTAGATGTGCTCGATCAATTCGGTGCGGCTTACCACCTTGCCCTTGTGGTGCATGAGGTAGCTCAGCAGCTTGTATTCCTGTGCTGTCAGCTTGACCGGCTCTCCAGCGAGCGTCACCCGGCCCGAACGCGTGTCCAGCCGCACGTCGCCTGCTGTCAGTTCGGACGAAGTGTTGCCCGATGCGCGCCGGATCAGCGCGCGCAACCGGGCGATCAACTCCTCGGTCTGGAACGGCTTGGCGAGGTAATCATCGGCGCCCGCATCGAGGCCTGCGACCTTATCGCTCCAGCTATCGCGCGCGGTCAGTACCAACACCGGGAATGTGCGCCCTTCGCGCCGCCACATGCCAAGCACGGTAAGCCCGTCGATCTCGGGCAGGCCAAGATCGAGCACCACTGCGTCGTAATCCTCGGTCGAGCCCATGAAGTGCCCGTCCTCGCCATCAGCCGAAAGATCGACCGCGTAGCCCTGCTGTTCCAGCGTCGCCTTGAGCTGGGCACCCAAGGTCGGTTCGTCTTCGACGATCAGAATGCGCATGATCCACCATTTCTAAGCATTTCTATGGGCCGGGTCGTGCGCTTTTGACGGTGGTCAGTCAAGCAAGCGGCACCTGCCCGCGCCGCTGCTTTCCCCCGCTGATCGCGCATTGGCTCGGGCCGTTCAGCGTGAACGGCCGATGATCCGCCCGGTACGGGCATCGACATCGACATGGGTCACGCGGCCATCGCGGATAAATTTTAGCCGATAGGCGCGCGCGGTTGAATCGTAAGCCGGGCCGAGATATTCGCTGCCTTGCATTTGCGGCAGGATGCGACGCTCGATTTCGCGCAGCGAGAGCTGGGTACCGGCAAGCGCCTCGCGCCGCGCTTCGCTCTGCTCACCGCGCGGTTGTTCCTGCGCTGCCGAGGGCGCGCTGGCCAGCACGGCAAGAGAGCAAATCAGCAAGGTTAAAAGCGGTTTCATGACCGGATCATGCCTAGCCTGTGTCCATTGAACAAGCCGTGAATGGCAGTCACCGCTTCGCCGCGCCGGTGCCGTTTACGAGCTCGTACGTGATCGTCACGCTGATCCCGGCCGAAACCATGCCGGGCTGCACCGGGGGCGCGGCCGCAGCCGTTTGGGCAGTTGCACGCAGCTTCATCATTTCCGGCATCGGCCCGCTACCGGCCATGCTTTCCGAAATCGACAGCACTTTTGCGCCGTCATAGCCGAGCATGTCCGCATAGGCCTTGGCCTGCGCCTGAGCGCGGGCGACCGCGCGCTTGCGTGCGGCATCCTTGGCCGGCTGGTCATTCTCGAGCGCGAAGGAAGGGCCGTTGAGGTCATTGGCGCCGGCCTCTACCAGTGCGTCGAGCACGCGGCCGGTGTCCTCGATCTTGCGAAGGATCACGGCCACCCGGTTCGACGCCTGATAGCCGCGGAACACCTGGCGCTGGGTCGCCTGATCGTAGTCATAGCGAGCGTTGAGATTGATTCCGGTGGTCTGGATGTCCTTCTCGGCAATTCCCAGTGCCTTGATCCGGGCGATCACCGTTTGCATCTCGGCCGAATTCTGCCGCAGTGCCGCCGTCGCAGTTGGCGCGTCGGTGGTGACACCGGCGCCGATGGTGGCGATATCGGGCGCAACCTCGACGCTTTCATACACGCTGAGTTCGACCACCGGGCCGGTGGCAGCAATGTCGATATCGGCCGCAGCAAGGCCGTGGGCCGGAAGCGTCAATGCGTTGGCGGCGATGAAGACAAGGGCAGGTCGCAGCATGGTGGTTCCTTCGGTTGGTCGGCGGGCCATTGGACGAGGCCGGCTTTCGCACAACTGAACCGCATTGCCCTGCGCGGGACTATCGCCCGGGCTTGTGGCGGGGGACCCAAACCCCTAGGTGGCACCTCCCATGGCGCAACCACCTATCTTCTCGCTCGAAGGGCTCGCTTTGCAGCAGGGCGGGCGCTGGCTGTTCGGCGGCCCGAGCCCGACCAGCGGCGCGGCGGCGATCGATCTGCACGTGATGCCGGGCGACCGGCTGGCGCTGATCGGGCGCAATGGCGCGGGCAAGACCACGCTGCTGCGGCTGATCATGGAGCGGATCGATGCCGATCGCGGCCAGCGCCGGGTCAAGCCCGGGACGCGGATGGTATTTCTGGAGCAAGACCCCGATTTCTCCGGCACCGGCACGTTGATGGACTTTGCGCTGGGCGGCGATGATGCCCCCGCCGCGTACGACGTCGAGGCCATCGCCGGACAGCTCGGCATCGACATGAGCCGGCTGTCGGCGACCGCTAGCGGCGGCGAGCGGCGGCGAGCGGCGATTGCCCGCGCGCTGGCGCAGGACCCCGATCTGATCCTGCTGGACGAGCCGACCAACCATCTTGATCTTTCCGCGATCGATTGGCTGGAGGATTGGCTGACCCGCTATCGCGGCGCATTCATCACCATCAGTCATGATCGCACCTTCCTCACCCGGCTGACGCGGGCGACGCTGTGGCTCGACCGCCGAACGATGCGGCGCAAGGAGGTCGGTTTCGGCGGGTATGAGGCGTGGGAAGAGCAGGTCTACGCCGAAGAAGCCCGCGCGGCCGAGCGGATGGACGCCAAGCTCAAGATCGAGGCCCACTGGCTCGAACGCGGTGTGACCGCGCGCCGCAAACGCAATCAGGGACGGCTCGAAAAGCTGTTCCAGATGCGTGCGGCCCGCGCGTCGATGATTGCGGGATCGGGGACGGCCAAACTCAAGCTGTCCAGCGATGACGACTTCAAGTCCAAATCGGTAATTGTCGCGGAGGGCATTTCCAAGACTTATGGGGAGCGGCCCATCATCAAGCCCTTCAGTCTGCGGATCCAGAACGGCGACCGGATCGGTATCGTCGGCTCCAACGGAGCGGGCAAGACCACCCTGCTGAAAATGCTCACCCAAGAGCTGGAGCCCGACACCGGCACCGTCACCCATGCCAAGACGCTGACGGGCGTGATGATCGACCAGCAACGCTCGCTGCTCGAACCAGGCGCCACGGTCCGCCAGATCCTGGCCGAGGGGGGCGACTGGATCGATGTACGCGGGGTGCGCAAGCACGTCATGGCCTACCTCAAGGACTTCCTATTCGATCCCGGGCTGGTCGATACCAAGATCGGTATCCTGTCGGGCGGAGAACGCTCGCGGCTGCTGCTCGCCCGCGAATTTGCGCGCACCGCCAACCTCCTCGTGCTCGACGAGCCGACCAATGATCTTGACCTCGAAACTCTTGATTTGCTTCAGGAAGTCATCGCCGATTTCGATGGAACAGTGCTGATCGTCAGCCATGACCGCGACTTTCTGGATCGCACGGTGACGGTCACCCTCGGCCTCGATGGATCGGGCAAGGTGGATATCATTGCGGGTGGTTACGCCGATTGGGAAGCGAAGCGCAAAACGCCCCTGGCAGGGGTCAAGGCGGGGTCTAGCGGGGGTCAAGACCGCTCTGGCACCGGCCAAGAGGGGGCCGAAAGGGCGTTTCCAACAAAATCCGCCTCCGCCCCCAAACTCTCCTACAAGGACCAGCGCGATTACGAGATCCTGCCGGCTCGGATCGAAGAACTGGAAGCCGCGATCGCCAAGGGCGAGGCTCTGCTGAGCGACCCGGAACTCTATGCCAAGGACCAGCAACGCTTCGCTACGATCAGCAAGGGGGTGGATAACGCCCGCCTCGAAAAGGACGCCGCCGAAGAACGCTGGCTGATGCTGGCGGAGCAGGTCGAGGGGTGATCGCGGGTTCGCCCGATGCCGATGCCGATACCGAGGCGCTGCGGGCGCGGATCGCTGATTGCACCTTGTGCGCAGCGCACCTCCCGCTTGGTCCTCGCCCCATTGCCCGGTTCTCGCCCACCAGCCGGTTGCTGATCATCGGTCAGGCGCCGGGGACCAAGGTCCATCTGAGCGGCGTGCCGTGGGACGATGACAGCGGCGACCGGCTGCGGGGCTGGCTCGGGCTCGACCAGCAGGTCTTCTACGATCAGAGCAAAGTGGCGCTCATGCCGATGGGCTTCTGCTATCCCGGCAAGGGGAAAGGCGGCGATGCTCCGCCGCGCCCGGAATGCGCGCCGCAATGGCACGGCCTTGTCCAAGCCATACTCCCGAGTGACCGGCTCACCTTGCTGGTCGGCACTTATGCGCAGGCTGCCTACCTTCCCGACAGCAAAAAGCGGTCAATGACCGAGCGAGTTCGGGCCTTTGATGAATGTTCGCGTCTGATCGCCCTACCGCACCCCGCCTGGCGCGCACGGCTGTGGATGGCCAAGCATCCGTGGTTTGAGACCGCCATCCTCCCGCCGCTGTGCGCCCTTGTGCAAGGCCACCTTGGTCAGGTGATGCGGTAGAACTCCGCCACCCGTTCCAACGCAATTTTGAGCACCAATTTGCCGCTGCGTGCAGGCCAGCCGAGCGTCTTTTCGGCCTCGGGCAGCGCCTCGCCCGCGCACACCACCCGCCACAGGATGTCCTCCAGCCCCTTGCCTGCTGCACGGACCGCGCCGTCGAAACGCTGGCGCGCGGCAATCTGGCGCTCGCTTGCCGCCAGCCCGCCGGTCCCGGTCGATTTCACCCGCACCGCATCCCAGCGCATGGTGATGCTCGCGGCAAGCTGCGCGCGCTCGTAATCGGCGCGCAACGCTTCGCCTGCATCCAGCAGCCGGTCGGTCAGATGCCCGCGCGCGTGCAGCCATACCAGCGGGCTTTCAGCCAGATTGACGGTGACCGTGCGCGCCTGACGCACCCTGCCCTTGATCCGCCCCCGGCGCGGGCCTTCAGGGGTGAGTTCGCGTTCGACCAGTTGGCGTTTCATGGTATTTCCTCCGCTCGTGACGACGCGGGACTTGCCAACACGGCGCATCTGTAGGAAAGAAAAAACCGTTCTGGTTAATTGACGCAAGGACTGCATGAGCAACCGTATCCGCGATATCCGCAAGGCCAAGGGCCTGACGCTGGCCGATCTCGCTGCGGCCTGCGACCCGCCGACCACCGCGCAGACCATCGGACGGCTTGAGACTGGGATGCGCAGCCTCTCGCTTAGCTGGATGAACCGCATTGCCGCCGCGCTCGGAGTCGATCCGGCCAGCCTGATGCGCGCCAAGGCCGCCGCCGCCGCCGCGCAGATTGTGGCTGAGCTCGCTGCCAGCGGAGTCCAAGCGCTCACCGCCCCGCGCGAGGCACTGTTGCCGAGCACGCTGGCGGGTAACGAAGGTCCAGCGTCATTGGTGATCGCAGTCTGCGAAAACGTCGGCGAATATCGCCCCGGCGACCTGGTATGGCTGCGTCCGCTCGATCCCGCCGAAGCCGACAGCGCCATCACCCGCGCCATGAACCGAGACTGCCTTGTCCCCAAGCCCGGCGGCCGTTTCGCCTTCGGGCGGCTGATCGACCGCCGCGGCACTCTTGTGGGCTTGCTTCCACCCGGCGCCGGGCAGAAGCAAGTGGTGGTCGACAATCCGGCATGGATCGCGGTCGCTTTCATGCTGGTCAGGTCGCTTTAACTTGAACGAAGTTAGGCAGGCACCCGTGAAACACGTCCTCGCCCTCTCGACGCTCTACCCCAATCCGGTCAATCCGCGGTTCGGGACCTTCGTCGCGCGTTCAATGGAGGCGCTCGCCAAGCGCGGCGACTGGCGGGTGACGCTGGTCAATCCACTTGGTCTGCCCCCGCTGGTGCTGGGGCGCTATCGCCCGCTCGCCGATCTGCCGGGTGAGAGCATTGAGGGCGGAATTACTGTCCACCGCCCGCGCTTTACGCTTATCCCGCGGATCGGCGCGCGCCGCAATGCCGCCGCGATCGCGCGCGCGGCACTGCCGCTGGTGCGGCGCATCCATGCCGAAACCCCGATTGATCTTATCGACGCGCAGTTCTTCTTCCCCGATGGCCCCGCAGCTGCGCTGATCGCAAAGGAGATGCGCCTGCCGCTATCTGTCAAGGCGCGCGGGAGCGACATCAGCTTTTGGGGCGAGCAGGAATTCGCCCGCCAGCAGATGCTTGGCGCGGCCAGCGCTGCCACCGGGCTGTTGGCGGTCAGCCACGACCTTGCCGAGCAGATGAAGGCGATGGGAATGGATGGCGGCAAAATCACGGTGCATTACACCGGGCTAGACCGCGACCGCTTCCGCCCGCTCGACCATACGCAGTTGCGCAGCCAGCTTTCGCGCGAACTGGGCTTTTCGCTGCCGGATACCGCCCCGCTGCTCGCCTGCGTCGCCGCGCTGATCGAGCGCAAGGGCCAAGGGATCGCGATGCTGGCGTTGCGCGACATTCCGGCTGCGCGGCTGGTGCTGGTCGGCAAGGGCGAAGACGAAGCCCGGCTGCGCGCGCTCGCCGCGAGCGAAGGCGTGGCCGAGCGCGTGCATTTCGCCGGATCGATTGATCACGATCTGATGCCGCTGATCCTTTCGGCCGCCGATGTGATGGTGCTGCCAACGGTGAGCGAGGGATTGGCGAATGCGTGGGTCGAGGCGCTTGCATGCGGCACACCGGTCGTTACCTGCGATGTCGGCGGGGCGCGCGAGCTGATCACCTCGGATATCGCTGGGCGGCTGGTGGCGCGCAATCCCGCAGCGATCGCCGCCGGCATCAATGCCATCCTCAACGCCCCGCCGCCGCGCGAGGCGGTCGCCGCGCTGACCGAGCCGTTCAGCTGGGAAGCCAACGCCGCGGCGCTCGCAGCGCATTACGAGCGGTTGGTGCGCGAGGCCTGAGCCCCGCGCTCCTCAGGCTTCCCCGCGCGCGATCTTGTCCTGCCGGTCAGCCGCATTGTCCTGCGGCACGAAGCTGTTCGAGGTCACCCCCATCCAGATCAGCAGCGGGCCGGCCATGTAGACGCTCGAATAGGTGCCGATAAACAGGCCCACGGTGATCGCCGCAACCATACCGAACAGGCTCGCCGGGCCGAAGATCAGCAGCGGGATCAGCGCGACAAACAGCGACAACGAGGTCATCACTGTACGCGACAGGGTCTCGTTGACCGAAAGGTCGAGCAGCTCGGCCAGCGGCATCTTTCGGAATTTCTTGAGATTTTCGCGGATGCGATCATACACGACCACCGTATCATTGAGCGAATAGCCAATGATCGCGAGGATCGCGGCGACGATCTGGAGGCTGAATTCCATCTGCGTCAGCGCGAACAGCCCGAGCGTGATCGACACGTCGTGCACCAGCGCGAACATCGCGCCGACCCCGAACTGCCATTCGAACCGCACCCAGATATAGAGCGACACCGCCGCCATCGCCAGCACCAGCGCGAGGATGGCCGAATTCCGGAACTCGCCCGCGACCTTGCCCGAGACCGTATCGTTTCCGTCTTTGCGGGCATCGGGATATTCGGTTGCGATCGCGGCAATCACCTTGTCACCGATCGCGGTCGCCGCGCCGGGCGTATTCTCGGTCCCTGCAGGCAGGGCGACGCGGATCGAGACCTGATTGGGGGCGCCGAATTCCTGCACCACCGGATCGCCATAGCCCAGCCCACCGACCAGCTCGCGCAAGGATGGGATCGGCGCGGTCTCGCGGCTTTGAAAGGTCATGCGCACTTCCTGACCGCCGGCGAAATCGACCCCGAAATTGAGGCCGTTCACCAGCACCGCCGCCCAGCTCCCGAAGATCAGCACCAGGCTGAGCACGAAGAACGGAATGCGCAGTTTCAGGAACTTGATGTTTGTGTTGTCAGGGACGAGCTTCAGCAGTTTCATGTCGCGCGCTCCTTAAATCTGTATGTCGTTGGGGCGCGTCTTGCGCAGCCAACCGGCGACCAGCAGGCGGGTCAGCGTCACACCGGTAAACACCGAAGTAAACAGCCCGATCACAAGCACCACCGCAAAGCCCTTGACCGGTCCCGAGCCGAACGCGAACAGCGCGACCCCGGAGATGAAGTTGGTGGCATTGGCATCATAGATCGCGCGGCCCGCTTCCTTGTATCCGGTCTCGACCGCAGCGATGACCTTGCGCCCGCGTATGCGCTCTTCGCGGATGCGCTCGTTGATCAGCACGTTGGCATCCACCGCCGCGCCGATGGTGATCACAAAGCCCGCGATCCCCGGTAGCGTCAGCGTGAAGCCGCCGAGCGCCATCAGGCCGAGCAGCATCAGCACGTTGCACACCAGTGCAATGGTCGCGTAAATGCCGAAGCGGCCATAGGTGGCAATCATCAGCGCGATCACCGCAAAGCTGCCGATTGCCATCGCCAGCAGGCCCTTGCGGATCGAGTCCGCGCCAAGGTCCGGCCCGACGGTGCGTTCCTCGACCACCTCAAGCGGCACCGGCAGCGCGCCCGAGCGTAGAGCGATCGCCAACTGGTTCGCGCTTTCGGGAGTGAAGCTCCCCGAAATCTGCGCGCGTCCGCCGATGATCGCGGTCTCGATATTGGGCGCGGACAGCACTTTACCATCAAGGATGATGGCAAACGGCTTGCCGATGTTTTCGGTCGTCAGCTTGGCAAACTTGGCCCCGCCCTGCGCATCGAAGGTGATGTTGACGACGCTCTGGTTGTTCTGCGGATCGACCCCTGCCTGCGCGCCCGTCAGGCTCTCACCGCGAATGCCGCCGAGACGGCGTACCGCCAGGGATTGGCCTTCGCTCGGCGTGCCAGGTGCAAAAGGAAAGATCTGGCTGCCGGCAGGCGCAATCCCCGCCTGCACGTTTTCCGGCAGGGCATTCAGATCGACCAGCTTGAATTCAAGCTGCGCGGTCTGGCCGAGCAGGCTTTTGAGCGCTTGCGGATCCTGCAACCCCGGCACCTGCACCACGATGCGGGTCGCGCCTTGCCGGATGATAGTCGGCTCGCGGGTGCCGAGTTCGTCGATCCGGCGGCGCACCACTTCGGTGGCGCTGTCCATCGCATCGTCGATCGCCTGGTCAACCCCGGCATCGGTCTGCGCGAGCACAACGCGCTGACCATCGACCACTGTCAGGTCCCATTCGCGGGTGGTGGTCTGCCCTTGCATCACCGGCTCGATCAGCCCGCGCGCGCGGTCGATATCGGCCGCGTTCTCGAGAATGAATGACAGTTTGCCGTCGCCAGTCGAAACATCGCCGATGCGGATGCGCGGCTTGGCGTTGCGCATCAGCTGGCGGACGGTTTCCTCCATATTGTCAAGCCGCTGGGCACGAACGTCATCGGCCTTGGCCTCGAGCAGCAGGTGCGAGCCGCCCGCGAGGTCAAGGCCAAGATTGACCTGCGGGCTCGGCAGTGCAGCAGGCCAGTCCAGCCCCGCAACGTTGAACAGCGAAGGCAGCGCCAACAGGGATGCTGCCAGCGTCAGGCCCCAAATCGAGAGCTTTTTCCAAAGGGGGAAGTCCAGCATTGCGTCAGGGTCTCACGCGCAAGAAGAAAAGGCGGCCGGCAATCGCGCCGGGCCGATCAGTCATTGGCAGGCTTGCCGCCCGGCGGAATGATGTCGCCAATCGTTGCCTTGATCGCCTTGACCCGCACATTGGTGCCCAATTCAAGCTCGACATAGGTCTCGTCAACCTTGATCACCTTGCCGACCAGCCCGCCGGCGGTGATGACCTGGTCGCCCTTCTTGACCGCGGCGATCTTGGCCTGCTGTTCCTTTTGCCGCTGCATCTGCGGGCGGATGATCAGGAACCAGAATATCACGATCATGCCGATGATCGGCAAGAAGCTTAGCCAAGCGGGCGGCGCTGCGGCGGCACCGGCTGCGGCAGCGGCAAGAAGGTCGATGGTCATGCGATAAGGCCTGTCAGGATACCGTTGGACAAATGCGGTCGGCCCGCTTGCCAACCTGCGCAATACGCGGCGGCGTGGCTGGCCTCTCGTTCAAGTGGGCGCGCCTAGCAGCAATGCAAGCGCCCCGCAATCGCGCGGGGACATCAGCGGTGCAGGGCCGAAACAACAGCCCCTTTCCCAATCCCGCTTGCCAGTCCCAGCCGTGGCCCCTATAGGCCCCGCTCCACTGGAACGGGACGTAGCGCAGCCTGGTAGCGCATCACACTGGGGGTGTGGGGGTCGGAGGTTCGAATCCTCTCGTCCCGACCAGTGGTTTTCCCCTCTTGCTTATCAGACGCTTCCCCTCACAGGGGCAATTGCGCGAGGGCATCGGGCCGCTTAGGGTGGTGTTTTCGCCTTTCACGAAAGCCCCGTCTCCCATGAGCCGCTGGCGCCTTGCCGCCCCGATCGATGATATCCGCGCCGCCCTGCTGGCGAGCCCTGCGCTTCCCAACCGCTTTGCCATCGCCACGCTGGTTGCGGTCGAAGGCTCGGCCCCGCGCAATATGGGCGCGCAGATGCTGATCACCGACACCGATGACTGGGGCTTCCTGTCAGGCGGTTGCATTGAGGCCGATGTCGCACGGCATGGGCGCGAGGCGTTGGCTGAGGGACGCGCGCGGTTGTTGCGGTATGGCGAAGGCAGTCCGTGGATCGATATCAAGCTCGCCTGCGGATCGGGGATCACCGTGCTGGTGGAACCGGTGGCAGCCGAGGAGGCGGCGGTCGCAAGCCTGCTCCAAGGACACGCAAAGCGCCGCCCGGTGCTGTGGTCGAGCGACGGGGCGCAGCGCAGCGCCGTCACCAGCAACGAGAGCCACGCCGACACGTGGGACGGTACGCGCTACACCAAGCTATACGTCCCGCCCTTGCGGCTGGTCTTAATTGGCGAAGACGGCGCGGCGCTCACCAGCGCCGCGCTGGCGCTGGAGATGGGTTGGGAGGTGGCGCTGATAACCCCCGGCGGGCCGGAGGCGGCGCCATTTTCCGGCATCGCCTATCACCGCGCTGATCCCGCCACCGCGCTGGCGGCTATCGGGGTGGACCGCTGGACCGCTGTCGCTGTGCTCTCGCATGACCATGAGGATGACGAACGCGGACTTGCCGCAGCGCTCGGCACCGACGCGTTCTACATCGGCGCAATCGGCGCACGGGCGCGGCTCGCCCAGCGTTTGGCGCGGCTCCGGGGGCATGGGGTGAACGAAGCGCAGATCGCCCGTCTGCGCGCCCCGATCGGGCTCTACGGCTTCGGCAAGGCCCCACGCGAAGTGGCGCTTTCGCTCGTCGCCGAAGTGGCGCAGGCATTCCACACGCGCTCGGCCTCAGAAAGGTCGCCGGGCGTGTCGATATCGAACAGCGCGCCGCTTTCGGCGGTGTCGCAGTAGGCCACTGCGTCCGCGCGCTCACGCAGCAGCCCAGTCGCGCCCTGATCGCCAGTTAGCGCCATGAGATCGGCGAAAGCGGCGTGGGTGAAGGCGACGGGATGGCCGGGCTTGCCCTTGCAGCGCGGCCGCGCGGCATAGCCTGCACGCTCGGCTGCTTCGACCAGCCGGGCACACAGATCGAACGGCACCAGCGGCATGTCGCCGAGGAAAACGCAGGCGCCGCTCGCTTCAGGCGCGAGCGCAGTGATCCCGCCGCGCAAAGTGGCGGCCATGCCCTCAGCCCAGTCCGGCGCGTGAATGAACCGCAACGGGAGCCCGGAGAGCGCGCCGCGCAGCACCGCATCTTCGGCCCCGGTGACCAGCACGACCTCGGCAAAACCCGCGCTTGCGACGGCCTCGGTCACCCTCCGGATTACGGGCTGGCCAGCGAGGGGCGCAAGCAACTTGCCCCCTCCGAAGCGCCGCCCTGCTCCCCCGGCGAGGATGAGCGCCGACCAGCCCTGCAACTCAGGCCCCAGCCCTTAAGCCTTCGCCTGCGTCAGCAAGGGCAGGTTGCGGATGCGCTTGCCGCTCGCCGCCGCCAGCGCATTGGCGAGTGCGGGCGTGGCCGGCGGCAGGCCGGGCTCGCCGATACCGCCGGTCTTCGCCCCGCTCTCGATGAAATGGACATCCACTTGCGCCGGCGCGTCGGCCAGCTTGAGGATCGGGTAGTCCGAGAAGTTGCTTTCAACCACAGCGCCCTTGTCGAGCGTGATCGCCTCACCGATGGCCGACGACAGCCCCATGATCAGGCCGCCGGCAATCTGCGATTCGGCGTTCAAGGGGTTCACGGTGGTGCCGCAATCGACCACCGCCCAGGCTTTCAGAACCTTGGGGCTGCCGTCTTCGTTGACGCTGGCTTCGACGACCTCGGCAACGATTGTGCCGAAGCTTTCAACGATGGCGATGCCGCGCCCGGTGCCTGCAGGTAGCGGAGTGCCCCAGCCCGAGCGCTTGGCGACCATATCGAGCACCGCGAGGTGCCGCGACCCGGCGGGCAGATGCTTGCGCCGGAACTGGTACGGATCTGCGCCCGCCGCCGCCGCCAGCTCGTCCATAAAGCTTTCGGTGTAGAACCCAATCTGGGTCGCATTGACCGAGCGCCAAGGCCCATCGATCTGATTAGACTGATAGGCAAAGTGCCGCCGCGAGGTCGCCGGGATCGCATAGATAAACGGCACCTCGCCCTCGGCATTGCCGCTTTGCGCGTAATCGGTGCGCCAGCCGGTGATTTTCCCGTCCTTGAGCGACGCTGTCAGCCCAGCCGACGACTGCGGGCGGTAGGTACCGTGGCGCACCTCCTCCTCGCGGCTCCAGATCAGCTTGACCGGATACGGTACCTGCTTGGCCAGCAGCGCCACCTGATCGATGATCTCGACGATATCGGGGAAGCGCCGGCCAAAGCCGCCGCCCATGATCATCGGGTTGAAGACCACGTTGTCGACCTCGATCCCCGCTGCCTTTGCCGCCCGCGCACGGGTGCTGAGGGGGTCTTGCATCCCGCCCCACAGCGTCAGCGTGCCGTCCTTGAAATGGCCGGTGAGCGCGAACGGTTCCATCATCGCGTGATGGAGGAAGGGCACCCGGTATTCGGCATTGATGACCTTCGCGCCCGCTGCCTTGAACGCGGCGTCCAGATCGCCTTCCCCGCCTTC
>JBBQWH010000030.1:0-25727 GCA_038210785.1 Sphingomonadales bacterium
TTTTTCAATGGGTGGATTGCATAAGGCTTATGGCGATGAACGTGACATGTGGTCAGAAGCAGTACGGGTTGTCAGAGAGGTGCGGCCAAAGGCGTTTCTTTTTGAAAACGTAAAGGGACTTACGCGCGCGACATTCGAAGCATACGTGTCATATATCCAGCTTCAGCTTAGCTATCCCGATTTAACAATCAAGGATAGTGAGTCGTGGTTTGAGCATCGTGCGCTACTCGAACGGCACCATACAACTCGGGGGACTGAGTCGCTTACTTATCATGTGCTGCCTCCGCGCGTACTCAATGCTGCCGACTTCGGAGTCCCCCAGAAGCGGCACAGAGTTTTTTTCGTTGGTTTCAGGTCCGATGTGAATGCAATGTGGAGTTGGCCGACCCAGACGCACTCGCGTGAAGCCTTGTTATGGGATCAATTCCGCACCGGAGCCTATTGGGATCGTCACAATCTCAATGAGCGTGACGGCGCATTCGATCACCGAAGTTTGGGTAGTGCAGCTAAGCTACGTGATAGGCCGACCGCGAAGCCGTGGGTTACAACACGCGATGCAATCAGTGACTTGCCGGAGCCCGACCTCGGCATCTCAGTCTTTGATGACCATCGCCACCAACCCGGTGCGCGCAGCTATCCGGGCCATACGGGCAGTTTTCTGGACGAACCGGCGAAGACGCTTAAGGCAGGCGTTCATGGTGTTCCCGGTGGTGAAAACATGCTCAGGCGGGCAGACGGCTCGGTCCGCTATTTCACCATTCGAGAGAGCGCAAGACTTCAGGCGTTCCCAGACAGTTATCGGTTTGACGGTTCTTGGACCGAAGTGATGCGCCAATTGGGCAATGCCGTTCCGGTCGATCTTGCCGAAGTCGTGGCGCGCTCTATCAAGGGTAGCCTCGAAGCTGAGGAAGTTGATCAAAGGAATCTCGAATGCCGGACGTCTACAACCCACTAGACAAGGCGAATCTCGGGAAATCTGTCGCAGATGCTCTGCTCGAGCAAACCCCAATCCCGCTATCTGGCGTCGAACGGTTTGAAGGGGCGGGGATATACGCCATTTACTATCACGGCGACTTCCCGGCTTACGAGGTGCTGGCACATGTAAACAGGGATGGCTCAAAATGGCCAATCTATGTCGGCAAGGCAATTCCTTCCGGCGGTAGAAAAGGGGCCAGCCTTACATCAAGTACACGCGGCATCTCGCTTTTTAATCGGCTTGCGGAGCACAGAGAGAGTGTTAGGGCAGTTGAAAGCTCCGGACTGAATGTAAGTGACTTCACTGTTCGTTTTTTAGTTGTCGATGACATTTGGATACCTCTCGGCGAAAGCCTTCTGATCGCGGGCTTTAGGCCACTTTGGAATGTCCGCATCGACGGCTTTGGAAACCACGACCCGGGTAAGGGGCGTTATAAGGGTGCCAAACCTCTCTGGGATCACCTGCATGGCGGCCGCGTGTGGGCTGACCGTTGCGCCGCGCGTGGTGAAACTTTGGAAGAGATTGAGCGCGACATTAGCGCATACTTCGCTGCTCACCCGCCAGCATCAGATTGACTTTCCTACACCCCCAACCCCCCGCTAGCCTCCCGCGCAGGCACCACCCGCGCAACCGCCCACCGCGCCCCGCCAAAGCCGCCCCCGCTCTCCGGCACCCGCCCCCGAGCGCGCGCGTCTGGCGCTCCGGGGAGGGCGGGGCGGTGCTGCACCGTCTCTCTCTTGCCGCATGGAGCGCTCATGCCCAACCACACCCCCGCCGATCCCCGCACCCGTCCGGCCGCCGACGGGCCGACCTCGCTCCGCCCCGCCGACCATGATGCGGTCACCGCATGGCTCGCCCCCGTCGAAGCGGGCCGCATGGGGACTCATTTGCGGCCTACCGCTGAGCTCCTTGAGGCCGAGAGTCCCCCCGCCGATCCCGCGGTGCGCAAGCGGGTGCTCGCCAATGAGCGGTTGATTGGCAGGATGGCCTGCTGGCGATAGGGTGACGCGGCGACCAGTGCGCGGTGATTTTCCGGCGTGAAACAATGCAAGGCGTGTAAATACAGCCATATAAGCGTGAAACATCGACTTTTAGCCTCGGCTAGACCCCGGCTAGACCCCGGCTAGACCCCCTCTAGCCTGCGCGCATCCAGTCAGCGAAAATCTGCGTAGCTTTGGCAATCGCAACCATAAGGACATCCGCCATGGCCGAACCCCGCATCCCCGCGCACACCTTCTCGCTGCGCTTCAGATCCGGCATACTGGCCGCGCTCGCGATCATCGGGCTGGGGGCTCTGGCGGTTTCGGCCAGCGCGGCGATCAATTCGAACCTCACGATACCGGCGGGGGAAACCTTCGAACTGGGCGGCGGGCAGGAGGGCAGCTTCACTGTCACCGGGCGCAACACCGGGCCCGTCGCGGTCGAGGTGCTGGGCAGGGCCGAGGGCGCCGCGGCAGGCGCGATGCGCGCGGTGGTGGCGCCGGGAGAGAGCCTTGAGGCGACGTTTGCCAGCGGGGAAGGCGCGCTGCTGCGCAACACCTCGAACCGCACAGCCGCTCAGCTGAAGCTCAAAATTAGCGGGGATACATCGTCGCTGGGCATGGGTTACGCGCCCAATCGGTAAGGCTTGAAGGTTAGCCGTCGACCAGTACGAGTTCCACTGTCGCATGGCCGCGCGCGACCAGCCCAAGCTGCTGCGCGGCGGCCCGGCTGACGTCGATCATTCGGCCCCGGGTGAACGGCCCGCGATCATTGATCCGCACCACAACGCTCGCGCCCGTGGCTGGGTTGGTGACCCGCACCATGCTGCCGAACGGGAGCGTGCGGTGCGCGGCGGTCATGTCGGCATTATCGAACGGCTCGCCGCTGGCGGTGCGGCGACCGTGGAACTTGGCGGCGTAGTAGGATGCGCTTCCGCGTCCGATGATGCTTTCCCGCGGCGCCGAGGTAGGGGCGTCTGCTGCGGTGGGCGCGGGGGCGGTGACGTCGGTTGTCGGCGGGAGGGGCAAGAACTCGATCACTAAACTGCTGGCGGAGGCTTCAATCCCTGTTGCTCCGGTATCGCTCGCGGCGGGCGAGGAGGCAGCCAGCGGGGCGAGGCCGAGCAGGGCAGTCGCCACCACGGCAGGCAGGCTGCGGGCGCGTAGGCTGCGTGTGCCGGGGCCGATTTTGCGATGTGCTTTCTTCATCGCGGGCGGGATAAGGGGCAGGTTCTGTCAAAAGCAAACCAGGTTGGTATTTCGTCGGCGCGGGGGATCAGCTGAGCAACGAGCTGACCTCAAAATACGATGAAGCGTTGCCAAGGTTCACTTCGCGGCGGTTCAGATTGGTCGGTACGGACGGCAACGACTCGCGTTGTCGGCGGCGCCGGACCGTGTTCGGCGGGGCGCAAAAGACAAATGGGGCCGGCATTGCTGCCGACCCCACTTTCACCAGCGCGTGGCTACCCTGTACCTTGCGAGACGTCAGGCGGACCTTCCACCTCGCTGGTTGCAGCGCATACTTGGCGCCCGATGTCTAATCCCTGCTCGCCCGATCGTTCGACTGCGTCTCGCGACTGGCGCATTCAGGGTTTCGTCACCGGCGCTCGCGCCGGCATCCGGCTTTCGCACCTGCCCCGCAGCCTCCGTCGCCAACCGAAGTCGCCGCCGTTCGCTGTCTGAGCATTCGCTCGGCCGAAGCCGCGTCCCTTAACCGATCCGAAGTGCAGCAGATTGGGGGCTTTCGCCGTTTCCGCTGCGCTCCTGTTCAGCCAGGTCCCCGGCCTGTCCAGTGCCATCGCATGTCGCCCTCTTCTTTAACGATCCAGCTTGCATCAGGCCGAGGCCTGCTGCATGCCGTCTCAAGTTGAGCGCGTGGACAGATGTCACTGCCATCCTTAGGATTAAAACCTAAAGAATTTCAAAGCCTTGCAGCTTTTGGTTCCCGAGGTTTGGCGTCCCGAAGACAAGTTGAAAGTGCGCCTCAATCGGCGATCTGACAACATCCTGAGACGCGACTTTTCCACTTCCAGCCGGATCGCCTGTGGACGCGAGTGGATAACTCAACGCTTCGTCGCAATTGTCGTAAACCGGGGACGTCGGCGCAAGGTGAGCGCCTCTGAATTGTAACTTTACCGATCCCGGAGCGTTGCGCCCAGCGTCGCGACTCGGCGTTTCCCCGGGCGGACGCTTCCGCTTAGGCGTCGCGATTGCGGCGAGCCAGGAGGCGCAGGCGCAACCCGTTCAGCTTGATGAAGCCCTCGGC
The DNA here is from genome assembly GCA_038210785.1 of Sphingomonadales bacterium. Classification (GTDB taxonomy): domain Bacteria; phylum Pseudomonadota; class Alphaproteobacteria; order Sphingomonadales; family Sphingomonadaceae; genus Erythrobacter. The sequence continues at coordinate 4,223 of JBBQWH010000030.1, forward strand.
ATCCTTCTGGTCGTAGGCTCCGGCGTCGTCCTCGAAGGTGACGTGCGCTTCAGAATAGAGCGAGTAGCGCGATTTGCGTCCCACCACGCTCGCTAGCCCCTTGTAGAGCTTCAATCGCACCGTGCCCGTCACCTTGCCTTGCGAATGGTCGATTGCGGCTTGCAGCATCTCGCGCTCGGGGCTGAACCAAAAGCCGTTGTATACCATCTCGGCATAGCGCGGCATCAGCTCGTCCTTGAGGTGCGCCGCGCCGCGATCAAGCGTACTCTGCTCGATCCCGCGATGCGCGCGGGCGTAGATTTCGCCACCAGGCGTCTCATACATCCCGCGTGATTTCATGCCGACAAAGCGGTTCTCGACCAGATCGAGCCGCCCGATGCCGTGCTTGCGGCCAAGATCATTGAGCGCGGCCAGCAGCGTCGCGGGGCTCATCGCCTCGCCGTTGAGCGCGGCGCCGTCACCGCGTTCAAAATCCAGCGTGATGTATTCGGGCACATCGGGCGCGTCCTCGGGATTTACGGTGCGCGAATAGACGTAGTCCGGGGTTTCCTCCCACGGGTCTTCGAGCACCTTGCCTTCGGACGAGGTGTGCAGCAGGTTCGCATCGGTCGAGAACGGGCTGTCGCCGCGCTTGTCACGGGGCACCTGGATCTGGTGCTTTTCTGCCCAAGCGATCAGCGCGGTGCGAGAGGTCAGATTCCATTCGCGCCATGGGGCGATCACCTTGATATCGGGGTCGAGCGCATAGGCGCTAAGCTCAAACCGCACCTGATCATTGCCCTTGCCGGTCGCGCCGTGGGCGATAAAATCCGCACCGACTTCGTGCGCGATCTCTACCAGCCGCTTGGAAATCAGGGGCCGCGCGATCGAGGTGCCGAGCAGGTAATCTCCTTCATAGCGGGCATTGGCGCGCATCATCGGGAACACGAAATCGCGCACGAATTCCTCGCGCAGGTCTTCGATGAAGATGTGATCGTCAGGAATGCCCATTGCGCGGGCCTTGGCACGCGCGGGCTCGATCTCTTCGCCCTGGCCCAGATCAGCAGTGAAGGTGACAACCTCAAGCCCGCGTTCCACGCTCAGCCACTTGGCGATGACGCTTGTATCAAGCCCGCCCGAATAGGCGAGGACGACGCGCTTGATATCGGACATGGGAGATTTCCTTGCTGCAAGAACGCCGCGCGGGTTAGCAGGCGTCCGAGCAGGCAGCAACGATTTCGTCAGATTCGTGTGCTAACCGCATGCTGTGATTGCATAATCAATATTTGGGGGCATGGGATTGCAGATGTGGACCAAGGCGCGCGAATTGGCGCTGCAAACGCCGGAGGATCGCAACCGCTGGGTCGACTTTCTGCGCGCAGTGTCGATCCTTGCGGTTGTGTTCGGTCATTGGCTGATGGCGGGCCTGTATGTCGACGCAAGCGGCGAATTGCGGCGCGGCGATCTGCTGTCGGTGGCTGAATGGGCGCATTGGCTGACCTGGGGCTTTCAGGTGATGCCGGTGTTCTTCCTGGTTGGCGGCTATTCCAACTCGGTGAGTTGGGAGGCAATCACCCGCAAGGCCGCGCCCGGGCAAGTGGGCGTCTATCGCGATTGGCTGGCGAACCGCGTCCAGCGGCTGATCACGCCGACATTTCCGGTGCTGTTGTTATGGGCGGCGCTGGCTGTGGTGCTGACGCAGGTTGGTCTGCCGCGCGAACAGATCCGCATGGCGACCGAGGCGGCCTTGATCCCGGTGTGGTTCCTGGCGGTCTATCTGCTGGTTACGGCCTGTACACCGCTGGCCGCCAGAGCGTGGCAGCGGTTCGGCTGGTTGAGTTTTGCCGCGTTCATCCCGGCAGCAATCATGACCGACTGGCTGACCTTCACGATGAAGGTGCCTTACGTCAATTTTACCAATTTCCTGTGGGTGTTTCTCGCCGTCCATCAGCTGGGATTCGCGTGGCGCGCCGGGCGGTTCAGCAACCTTTTGTTCGCGCTGGCGTGGTTCGCAGTGGGGCTCGGCGTGCTGACCTCGATCACGGTATATGGCTTTTATCCGGTTGCTATGGTGTCTGCGCCCGGCGGCTTTTCCAATTCGCTCCCGCCAACGCTGGCGCTGTTTGCGCTGGGGATGGCGCAGGTCGGATTGGTACTGGCGCTTGAGCCGGCAGGCCGCAAGATGCTCGATTCCGTGGGCATTTGGACGGCAACCGTGATGATGAACGGGATGATCATGACGATCTATCTGTGGCACCTGACGGCGTTTGTGCTGGTGATGACAGTCGCGTGGCTGGCCTTTGGCGGGATCGGTCTGGATTCGGTCCCCGGCACAGGCGCATGGTGGCTGTCGCGGCCCTTGTGGCTCGGCATCTACATTCTGGCGTTGTTGCCGCTGATCGTGATTTTCGCGCGGCATGAGCGCAGCTTTGGCCCGATCCGGGGCGGGCGCACAGTGCCGCGGCTGCGCGCGGTGCTGGGCGTGGTGGCGATCTGCGCCGGGCTGGGGGCGACGGCGGGGCTGACCATCGCCAGCCCCGACAGCGTCTCGGGCATCCGCTGGTGGGTGGTGGCGCTGCCGCTGGTAGGGGCGGCGCTGATGGGGTTTGGCCCGGTCTACCGTCCGCGGGGGCGCACCGCCGCCTAATCCTTCGCCAGCAGATAATCGCGCGTGATCGGCACCGCATGGCGGCTGCGGATGTACTGGATCTGGTAATTGCACATGCTGCCGTGGTCGAACACCGTGGCGGCGCCTGCGAGGTAGAAGGTCCACATCCGGAAAAAGCGCTCGTCATACAGTGCGATGATTTGCTCGCGGTGGGCCATGCAGTTGGCGTACCACGCCCGGAGAGTCTTCGCGTAGTGCAGCCGCAAGGTTTCGACATCGGCAGCGATCAGGCGCACCTTTTCGCTCGCCGCCAAGGTCTCTGACAGCGCGGGGATATAGCCGCCGGGGAAGATGTATTTGCGGGTAAAGGCATCGGTGGTGCCGGGTCCGCCCAGCCGCCCGATGGTATGGAGCAGCATCACCCCGTCATCAGCCAGCATCCGCGCGGTCGCCTCGAAAAAGGTCCCGAACTGCGCACGGCCGACATGTTCGAACATGCCGACCGAGACGATCCGGTCGAACCGGCGGCCCGAGGCTGCGGTATCGCGGTAATCCTCGAGCAGGATCGTCACCTTGTCGGCGACGCCGGCAGCTTGCACCTTTTCGCGGGCTAGCGCGGCCTGTTCTTCCGACAGCGTGATCCCGGTCACTTGTACGCCGTGCGCCTTGGCGAGGTGGATCGCCATCCCGCCCCAGCCGCAACCGATATCGAGCACGTGCTGGCCGGGGGACAGAGCGAGCTTTGCGGCGATATGCGCCAGCTTTGCCGCCTGCGCCTTTGCAAGCGTCATGCCCTCGCCCCCGGCGGTTTCGGGCCAGTAGGCGCAGGAGTACTGCCAGTGTTCGGCATCGAGCATCAGCGCATAAAGGGCATTGCCGATGTCATAGTGGTGCGCGACGTTCTGCTTCGATCCGATCCGGTTGTTAACCTGCTCGGCTGCAAAGCTGGCGCGGTTGACCAGCTGCTTGAACGCGCTTGGCCGCAGGTTGTCATTGCCGCGTTCCCAGCGGTCATTGGCGCGCAGCAGGGCAACAAGGCCCATCACGTCGCCCTCCTCGATCACCAGCCGCCCGTCCATGAAGGCCTCCGCCGCGCCGAGGCGGGGATCGAGGATGATGTCGCGCGGCACGCGGGCGTCGGTGAAACGGATCACGATCTCGGGAAAGCCGGGTGCGCTCGTGCCATAGGTGCTGGCGCTGCCATCGGCGAACACCACGCCGAGACGGCCGTGCTTGACGGCGCGGGAAAGAAAACGGTCGAGGAGAGGCTTGCTCATTTTGCTCCTTTCGAGGAAGTCTTTTGGGTAGGCTAAGCCGCGCGCGCGGCTTTCGTAAAATCATGGATAGCGAAGGGGCGGGGCATGGTGGAAGCGAAAACTCAGGTCACGAACGCTTCGGTCGAGGCGTTTATCGACACCGTCGAGCCGCTGGCCAAGCGCGAGGACGCGCGCGTGCTCGATGCCCTGTTCCGCCGCGTAACGGGCGAGGCGCCGCGCATGTGGGGGCCGAACATGATCGGCTACGGCGAATACCGCACCACCTATGAAAGCGGGCGCGCAGTGCATTGGATGCGCACCGGTTTTAGCCCACGCAAGGCCAAGCATTCGCTCTATCTGATGGGCGGCTATTGCGATCCCGTGACCGCCGCCATCCGCGACGCGGCGATGGCGCGACTGGGCAAGCATACGACCGGCAAGAGCTGCCTTTACGTGAACAGGCTGTCGGATATCGACCTTATTGTGCTGGAGGAGATCGTGGCGCTGGACTGGGAGACGATGCTGCGCCTCTTCCCGGATCGTTAGATGCCCGCGTACCACTGGTAGCCTGCGACATCCTCCCAGAACCCGCCATTGCCGCCTGCCACTTTGTCGAAGCTGCTGACAGCCTCGATCGCCTGGACATATTTCGCCTGCTTGTAGCCAAGCTGGCGTTCAATCCGCATCCGCAAAGGCGCGCCGTTCTTTTCGGGCAGAGGCTCGCCGTTCAGCGAATGGGCGATGATGGTTTGCGGGTGATAGGCATCGACCATATCGATGCTCTCGTAATAGTCGCGCCCGTAGAGCGTGTCGGCGCAGCGGAACAGGATGAACCGGGCCTCCTTGCGCACCTTGGCGGCATCGAGCAGCGCGGCAAGCTGCGGTCCGGTCCATTCGCCGATCGCACTCCAACCCTCAACGCAATCATGGCGGGTGATCTGGGTGCGCTGCGGCAACGCGCGCACATCCGCAAGGGTGAGGCTAAGCGGCTGCTCGACCAGACCGCGCACTTCCAGCTTCCAGCCAGAAAAACCGTTGGCAAGCTGCTCACGATAGAACCCGTCGTCGACCGTCACCGAGCCATTGCCCCTGAAGGTGGGCGAGCGTTGGTCGCGCGTATATTCGGGGGCCATGCCCTGCCGTCCTGCAAGCGCGCGGTGGATAGCGCGGTGCCCGTCCTCGGCGGCCTTGAACAGGCTCTGCCCGGTATCGGTCTCGGCGATCTTGGAGCAGGCCCCGGTGCCCAGCGCAGCAATCCCTGCGAGTATCGAGCGGCGCGGAAAATCAACCATTGGCGGGCGCTCCTTCTTCGGGGGGCAGAATGTCGGGCGGGGGAGGAGCGGGCGGGGCTGCGCCCTCGCGCTTGCCGCCGGTAAACATCTCGAGGATCAGCCGCCAGTCGGTCACCGCCAGCACGATGTGGATTACGAAGAACCCGAAAATCGCCCACGCGGCGAGAAAATGCAGCGACCTGGCGCTCTGCCGCCCGCCGAGCACATCAAGCAGCCACGGCGCGGCAGCTTGGAACCCCGGGCTGATCGCGAGGCCGGTGAACACCATCAGCGGCAGCAGCACACCGAACACCATACCGTAAAGGATCCGCTGCACCGGGTTGTAGCCATGCCCGGCACCGTCAGCCGAATGCGCGCGCAGCGAGGCAAGCACAGCCGCCGGGGTCCAGTCTGACGGTTTGGTGATGAGGTCGCGAATAAAGTGACCGTTCACCAGCATTGCCACCCAGATGAACAATACGCCCACGCCAAACGGCCAGGCGGCGGTGGTGTGCCAGTCGCGTGCGACCGCAAGGTTGTAATGCTGCGGGATGGTGGCCCAGCCCGGAAACTTGATCACCGCCAGCCAGGCGTCCTTGGGATCAAAGCCGTAATTGCCCCAGTAAAGGTAACGATGGGCATTGGAGATATTGAGTCCGGTCATGAACAGCACGATGAGCGCGACCGCGTTCACCCAGTGCCACACCCGGGTCGAGAACGCATGTTTGGTCATAAGGAGGCCCCCCCGGCCTGTTCGCGTGCCATCCAGATCACATCGCGCGGCTGATCGAGCAGGTGCTGGCCGCTGTCGATGAACAACGTCTGCCCGCTGGCGAGCGTGCCGCCGGCCAGGAACAGCGCCGCATCGGCGATCTCGTCAGCGCTGGTTTTGCGCTGCAAAAGGTTCAGGCGGTGTGAAATCTCTGTCTCCTCTTCGCTCTGGTCATGGCTCGCCAGAACTGCCCCCGGTGCAAGGCCATACACCCTGACACCAGCGGCCCGATTCCCTTTGGCGAGCATGCCGACCGTGGCTGCCAGCGCATGCTTTGACATAGTGTAGCTGAAGAAATCGGGGTTGGTATTTTCAATTTTCATGTCTGTGATCTGGATCACGCTGCGTGCACCTGCGCTCGCCGCATAAGCGATGAACGTCTGTGCTAAGCGGGCAGGGGCAAGGGCGTTAATCTGCATCACTGTCCGGTTCGTCGCCGGATCGAGCGCGGTTACACTGTCGTAATCAAACACCGCCGCAGAGTTTACGAGGCAGCGCCAGTCGGCTAGCCGCACTGCGAGCCCGGTGACGGCCGCGACCGCAGCGTCATCATCGGCAAGGTCGAAGGCGACCGTTTCAGCCGACGGCAGGCTCGCCGCCAGCGCCTCGGCTTCCACGCCGGACGAGCGATAGTGGATCACCACATGCCAGCCAGCATCGGCAAAGCGGCGCGTGATTGCAGCGCCGATACGCGCCGCCCCGCCGGTTACAAGGACGGCGGGGCGGGTCATGCGAGTAAACGGGGGATGTGCGCCATGCCAGCAACGCTAACAGCGCAGTGGCAGTGCTACAATCGGCGAGTTCGACGCCCGCCCGGTGTCAGCGCGGTGTCAGCGGCAGCGCAGCTCGCCCCGGTCGATCTCGCGGCCCAGCAGGCCTCCGCCGATTGCGCCAAGAACAGTGCCAACCGTGCGGTCGCCGCGGGTATCAATAGTGCGGCCGAGCAACGCGCCCACGCCTGCGCCGATCACAAGACCGGTGGTGCCATTGTCTCGGCGGCAATAGTAGCGGTCGCCATCGCGCCAGATCCGGTCATCGCGGGACAGGCTGCGCGGTTCGGCGTAATAGCCGCGATCGTCATAGATGCGGGCTTGTTTGGCACGCTTGCCCTTTGCACGTGCGTGCGGCGGAGGATCAGCCAACGCAGGCGTGCTTGTCGTCAATGTCATGGCGCTGGCGGCAAGAATGATGGCAAACTTTTTCATGGTAGTTCCTTTTGGGTCGGGCCGCGTGTCCGGTGGTGACAGCCAAGGATCAGACGGCATGGAAAGCTGGAGGCGGTGAGGCGGTATCCGGACGAGCCGAAAATCCGCCTCACATCAACACTTAGCGACAGCGCGCTTCACCCCGATCGACCTCGCGGCCGAGCAAGCCCCCGCCGATTGCACCAAGAATGGTGCCGAGCGACCTATCGCCGCGCGTGTCAACTGTGCGGCCCAGCAGCGCGCCGCCGACGGCGCCGATCACGAGACCCGTGGTGCCGTCATTGCGGCGGCAGCGGTAGCGTCCGTCCTCGCCGCGCCACACACGGTCGTTGCGGCTGAGGCGGCGGCCACTATTTTCGTAGTCGCGATCACGATCACGATCACGATAGCGGCGACGGTCGCGGCGATCACGCCAGTCATCATCGTAGTCGTCGTCATATGCGACGACATTGCCAAGCGCTGACGGCGACTGGCTGAAGCTGGCGAATACTGGCGTGGGGGCAGGAGCAAAGTCGGCCGCCTGCGCGGGGGCGGCAAAGGCAGCCAGCGAACCGGCTGCGGCAAGCAGGGCGAGATGTTTCATGGTCGTTTCCCTTGAGCGGGCTCCCCGATGGAGCACACCTCTTTTCGTTCAGCTAACACGAATGCAGGATGAACGGCTTGCTCAGGCAACAGCAGGGTTCGCCGAGCCGCCCCCGGCCCAAGGCGAAGCGCCGATCAAGTGCGCATGGCCGCAGCGCGCTCGCGCAATCTTGGGGTCAAGGGGGCGAGCCCGGCGAGCTCAGCCAGTTCATCCGCGTTCGCCTTGCCCGCGACCAGCGCAGTGAACACCCGCGCGACGCTCCAATCAGTCGCGCCCAAAGCGATCCGTTCGAGCGGATCGCCAGCGGCCACTTCGCCTTGCTCGATTACCCGGAAATACCAGCCGCAGCGCCCTGTCGTGATGATGCGCGCGACCATGCCCTTGTGGCCAAAGCGGTGCTCGATCTTCCAGCACGGCTGGCGCGGCTGGCTGACCTCGATCAACGCGCTCCCACAGCGGAAGCGGTCGCCGATGTGGACCATGTCCTCGGTCAGACCGGTAACCGCGAGGTTCGATCCGAACCCGCCGGGCTCGTCAAGCGCCGGATGATCGCCGATCTGCTCGCGCCACCAGGCGTGATGATCGAGCGGATAAAGGTGCAGCGCCATTTCCGGCCCGCCATGCACGCGGCGGTCGGCCTGCTCGTCGGGGGCGAGGCCCTCGGAGAACACCTGCACCGGGCCTTCGCGCAGGCGCTTGGCGATAGCGCTCAGCTCCGCTCCGTTGAACGGGCGAGCTGTGCCGGTGCAGACGGCTTCGACAGTCCAGATGCTCATGACTTGCTCACTGTCAGGTCGATCCAGTCGCGCTCCACATTGTCGAAACCGCCAGCGGTATAGCGACGGGTCTCGACAACCTCCCACCCGGTAATTGCAGAGTATTGCCTGGCGAGCCAATGGGCATCGGGAAAGTTATAGAACCGGCCAAGATTGTCGCGGCCCTCCGCTTCGCCCAGCTTGTAGCTCGCAAAGTGCCAGCCGCCGGGGCGCAGAGCGCAGTGGATCCTGGCGAGCACATCGGGCAGGGCGGCGCGCGGGCAGTGCAGCAGGCTGGCATGGGCCCACACCCCATCATACTCGGCCTCGGCGTCGAGCGCATCGAAAGCCATCACCCTTGCGCCCACGCCCCAGCGTTGATTGGCCTTGGCGACCATCGCCGGGGTGCCGTCTGTGGCATCGACCGCGAACCCACGCGCAGCGATCCGCGCGGCATCCTGGCCGCCGCCGCAGCCCAGCTCCAGCACCCGCGCGTCGGGCGCCAGGCGATCGAGGAAGGGATCGAGCTGGTAGCTGTGCGACTGGCCGAATTTCAGCACGTAATGCGGCGCCTGCGCCTGATAGAAGGCGATGGTATCGGGGTCGCGGCTCATGCGGCGTCAGGGCGGGTCAGGAGGCCGACTTTTCGAGCGGCATAACGTTGTATTCGCGCACCTCGGCCTGCGTCAGGCAATAGCGCGTGCTGGGGTTGTCCTCGCTCTTCACCGCCTGCTGCTGGTACATGACGTCGGTCAAAAGCTTGCGGCTGATCCCCATGCGGATCAGGAAATCGTTATCCTCGCTTGCCAACATGGCCGACGATTGCTCGATGCTGGCGATCAGTTCGGTGGTCGCCTTGCTGCCTTCGATCACCACCTCGTCGATCATCGCACGGTCGCTGGTGTGGGTGAACATGTGCACCATGAACACGCCGCCACTATCCACCACCCGCCGGTCGCCGCCCATGAATACGAAGTTGCAGGCTGAAAAGCACGCCCAGCCAGCCGGAATTCGGGTCAGCATCCCGCGATAGGAGCGAATGATTCGCCCTGCTTCGTTGCCTGCGCGGGCATTGCCCCCGCCCGAACGCACCCACACCTCCTCGATCCGTTCATCCGCCTCGATCGCCGCCTTGAGCCGGGCGGGGAGGGTGGAATCGATCGCGCCTTCGGCCAACAGCACGCGCTTGCCGCCGCGGTCGGCCGGAGTGAGGGTCATGGCGGTCTTCGGCCCGAAATCGGGTTCGGCCGGGCACGTCGGGTTCTCCTGATCAATTGGCGCTGCGGCGGTGAGCAGCGCCAAAGCCGCCAGCGCGGCGAGAGGCCGCAGGGGGCGCATCAGGCGACGATGGAGTAGCGCGCAGAGCCGGGCGCGCGGCACATGCGCTTGTCGGCCCGCGCTTCCTCGCCCTCGATAATCACGACATCTGTAACGGTGATACAATCGAGATCGCCGCTTGATGCGTCGCGCCGAGTGACTGTCGAGGTGCCGCTCACATCGCTGCGGGTGTTGGAGGTCCACGTAGCGCTAGAGCCAACTTCAGGCGTAGCCGCCTCGCCATCGGTGCGTGTTGCCGATAACGTCGCTTCGGCGGCCTGTTCCTGTTCCTCGGGATCGAGCCTGCAAGCGATGCTAGTGGCCAGCTGGTCGGAGAATTCGGGGACTGGCACGAACGATGGCAGGCCGACGCCGCGAGTAAGTTGGTCGACTGCGCCGCCCAGCAGCCCGCCCATTACGCCGCGCCCCTTGTCGCCCTTCTTGCCCTTGCCACAGGTATCGGCCTTGTCCGCCCCGCGCTTGCCACTGTTCAAGATGCTGCCAAGCTGCGCCTGTGCGGGCAGCGCGCTGGCCGTCAGCGCGAAGGCGCCGAGCAGCATGGCGATTCTGGCTGTGGGCAATGGCACGGCAATCCCTCCCGATCAGGCGGACGGTGTCTACGCCTCGGCCACTATAGCGTCAATCGCGCGCGGCGGCTGCGGCCTCCCGATCGCGTTCGGCCCGGCTCTTTTTTGCGGCGGAGGTTTTCAACTGGCCGCAAGCCGCATCGATGTCGCGCCCCCGGGGCGTGCGGACGGGGGCTGAAATCCCGCCTTGGAACACGATCTCGGAAAAAGCGCGAATGCGCGCGGGGGTTGAACATTCATAGCCTGCACCGGGCCACGGGTTGAACGGGATCAGGTTGACCTTGGCGGGCAGGTTGTAGGCCTTGAGCAGCCGCACCAGCTCGCGCGCGTCATCATCGCTGTCGTTCTTGTCCCGGATCATCACATATTCGAACGTTATGCGGCGCGCGTTCGAGGCGCCGGGATAGTCGGCGCAGGCCTGGAGCAGGTCTTCGATGCCGTATTTCTTGTTGAGCGGCACCAACTCGTCGCGCACCTCCTTGCGCACGCCGTGCAGCGACACCGCGAGGTTGACCCCGATCTCCTCGCCGCATCGCGCCATCATCGGGATTACGCCGCTGGTCGACAGGGTAATGCGGCGTTTCGAGAGGGCGAGCCCGTCGCCGTCCATCACCAGATTGAGCGCATCACGCACGTGATCGAAATTATACAGCGGCTCGCCCATCCCCATCATCACGATGTTGGTGAGGAGGCGCCCGTCGGCGGTGTAGTGGCCCGCCTCGTCGTCTTCGTCCTCAATCTCGCTGGCCATGCTGCCGCGCGGCCATTCGCCCAGCGCATCGCGCGCCAGCATCACCTGCCCAACGCTCTCGCCCGGCGTGAGGTTGCGCACCAGCTTCATCGTGCCGGTGTGGCAGAAGGTGCAGTTGAGCGTGCAGCCGACCTGGCTCGAGACGCACAACGTGCCGCGGGTCTCGTCGGGGATGAACACCATCTCGTAATCATGCCCATCGGCGGTGCGCAGCAGCCATTTGCGGGTGCCATCGGTGCTATGCTGCGCCTCGACAATCTCGGGCCGCCCGATCACGAAGCGTGTCGCCAGCCACGGGCGCATCACCTTGGCGATGTCGGTCATCGCCTCGAAATCTGTGACGCCGCGGTGGTAGAGCCAGTGGAACACCTGCTTGGCGCGCAGCTTGGCGGCTTTGGCGTCCAGTCCGGCTTCGGTGAACAGTTCCCGGATGTGCGGGCGCGGCAGGCCGATCAGGTCAATACGGCCGTCTTCGCGCGGCGTGATGTCGCGCGCAGCGGGAACCGGGTCGACGAGGCCCGGAATGGTCATGAGTGCGGTGTCGGCCATGGGTAGCGGGTCACATAGGCGCGTCATGCTGGTTTGACCAGTCAGCCAGATTCTCTGCCGCGGGCAGGGATAAGGTCGCGGTCAGCGCCTTGCGCACCCGACCGTCGCCGCGTCGATCGCGGTGGCGGCGCCGGTCAGCGCATAGCGATCGATAAAGCTGCTGCCCTTGGGGGTTTGCGCGGAGACGCTCATCCGCGCGGCCGAGCGCAAAGCGGCGATGATCGCGGCATCGTCGCGCCCGTCCTTCGCCCACGCGTTGCGGCCCTTGGCGACGAGGGTGAACCGCTTGTCGCCAATGCTCAGCCGCACGCTGCCAGCGCTCGCGACCTCACGCGACAGCACCAGATGCACTGCCCCGCGCACCTTGCGCTCGGGCCAGTTCGAAACCGTGGCATAGGCGGTCGCGGGCGTTGCCCTTTCCGCTTTGGCAATGGCATAGCAGCGCAAGGGGCTAGCATCGCGGAACGCCGCCCAACGGTCGAATACGCCAAGGCTGTCGCGCGCAGCCAGCGGCGCGGTGAGCAGCAGCAGGGCGAAAGCAAACAGCCTAGTCATAGCGGATACCGAGAACTTCCCATTCGCGGGTGCCCGAGGGCAGAGTGACAGTGCGCAGATCGCCGACGCTCGCCCCGCGCAGCGCCCGGGCAAGCGGGGCGTTCCAGCCGATCCGGCCTGTTCCTGCGTCTTGCTCGTCATCACCCACCAGTTGCACGGTCTGGCGGTTGTCATCATCGTCGGCGACTTCAACCCGCGCGCCGAAGAACACGCGGCTGCGGTCGACCTGCGCTGCCGGATCGACCACCCGCAGCGCTTTCATCCGCCGGATCAGATGCGCCAGTTCGCGGTCGATCTCGCGCATTTTCTTGCGGCCATAGAGATAGTCGCCGTTCTCCGACCGGTCGCCATTGCCCGCCGCCCAGCTGACGATCTCGACAATCGCCGGACGCTCGGTGCCGAGCAACAGGTCATATCGCGCTTTGAGCGCAGCCATCCCCGCAGGCGTGATTGGCGGGTCCCGAGGCGTCATGGAAACCTCAGCGCAGAAACGCGTCGACCGGGCGCGGCATCCCTGCTTGCCCCGGATACATATGCGAATAGGTCACCGCATTGCCGATTACCCGCATAATGTAATAGCGGGTTTCGAAATTGGCCGGGATCTTCTCGACCCAGGTGACCCAGTCGATTGCACCCGTACGCGGGTCGCCATTAAGGCGCAGCCATTGGTTCACCCGACCAGGCCCTGCGTTATAGGCGCCCACAGCGAGCGGATAGGCCCCGCCGTAATAGTTCATCATCCGCGCGAAATAGGCGTCCCCAAGCTGGATATTGTATTGCGGTGCCCCGATCAGATCGGCGGCCATGTAATTGATCCCGAGTTTGCCGGCCTGTTCGCGCGCAGTGCCGGGCATTAACTGCATTACCCCGCGCGCGCCGGCGTGGCTGACGCGGGTGCGATCGAACTCGCTTTCCTGACGACTGATCGCGTGGACCATCACCCAATCGTTGACCGCAGGCGGGGTCGCAATCACCGGAAAGCCGATCCGTTCAAGCCCGGGAAGGCCGTTCTCACCCGCCTTCATCCCGAGCACCACCGCCATCTCGTCGAGCCCGACTTCGTTGGCGAGCATCGCTGCCATCAGCATTTCGTCCGGGCTATCGGCCTCGTCACCCAATGCCTCGAAAAAGCGGCGTTCGGTCCGCCAGTCGCGGCGGCTCACAGCGAGAGCCCGGATCGCCTTGACCAACGGGCGGCTCTCGAACTCCGCGCGCACCGAGGGGTCCATCGCAGGCTGCGGCAGGCCCGCAAAGCCCGGCATCGGGCGGCCCAGTTCGGCGAGCGCAAGTTGACCGTAGTAATAATCCGGCCATCGCGCGGCCTGCTCGAAATAGCGCGTGGCATCGGCGACATTGCCCGCGCGGCGCGCAGCGCGTCCGGCCCAGAAATAGCCTTTGGCTTTGGTCAGCGGCGTGCGTGCGGCATCGCCGTAACGCTGGAACAAGGCCGCGGCAGCAAAGCCGTCACCCTGTTCCCACAACGCGCGGGTGCCGCCCAGCCACATCAGATCGGTGTAGCGATCGCGCAAGACAAAGCTGGTGCGCGATACATCGGTACCGGGTGCAAACAGATCGTCGGTGCGCGCCGCTATCCGCGCCGCATCGCGCGCGCCTGCCGATTTGGCGAGCGACAGCAGATCTGTGACAAACGCTTCGGGATCGCGCGCCGGACGGGCGAAATCGGGGCGGCTGGTGAACACCTGCACAGCCTCGCTGCTCTGGCCGCTTGCGCGCAGAAACTTGACCAGATTGAAGACATAGCCGGGATCGGCCTCAGCCCCCCCAGGCACGCTCAGCCCGGCCCCATCGGGCCGCGCGCCGCGCAGCAACGACAGGCGGGCGAGGGCCAGCGGACGATCGGCTTCGGCAAGGTTCACCACCTGCCGCGATGCCGCATCGGCCTTGCCCTGCCACAGCAGCGCATCGATCCGCGCTGCGTGATCCTGCGCCGAGAACTCGGCGCCGTAAAGGCCAGCGATGTAGAGCTCGACCGGATCGCTCATCGCCCCGCCGCGCCAGGCCTTGCGCGCCTCGGCCAGCGCCTCGGGCCGCTGCAATGCGACGAGCGCCAACGCATAGCGCGCCCGGGCAGGGTTGGTGATCGGCGGATTCGCGTCGAAGAACCGCAGCAGTTCGTCCTGCGTCGGGGCCTCTCGGTCGAGCACGGCCTCGGCTTTGCGGCGCAGCAGTTCGCTGCGCGGGAAGCTGGGATAGGCGAGCACGAACCCGGCATAGTCGGCAAAGCCATATTGGTCGCTCGCCTGTAGCGCCTCCCAGCGAGCGATCGCGGCGCTGACTGCGCCCGGCTGGCGCGCGACGAGATTGTCGGCGGCAGGCGCGGCGTAATCCTGCGCGGCTACAGGCGCGCCAGCCGCCAATGCTGCCGCAACCGCAAGAGTAGCAAATTTGCGTGAAGGCATCAGAAAGCTTCGGACCATGCTGGACATAGTGCCAATCGGCTCCTTATCAGGCGCTGAACGTAGAAGGATAACGGGGGAGAGGCCCCGCTCATTTTCGATATCTAACGATGAAGGCAGGACAAAGGCAATGTTCAGCGGTTCGATACCCGCTTTGGTGACGCCGTTTCGCGGCGGGGCGTTTGACGAGCCGGCGTTCCGGCGACTGGTCGACTGGCAGATCGACAATGGCAGCGCGGCGCTGGTGCCGTGCGGGACCACCGGCGAGGCCTCGACGCTCTCCAACGCCGAGCATCACCGGGTGATCGAGGTGTGCATCGAGCAGGCGGCGGGCCGCGTGCCGGTGATCGCGGGCTGCGGATCGAACGACACCCGCAACGCGCAGCTCCACATGAATTTCGCCAAGAAGGCAGGCGCCGCGGCCGGCCTTTGCGTCGCGCCCTATTACAACCGCCCCAGCCAGCGCGGTCTGGTTGCGCATTTCAGCTATCTGGCGGAAAACTGCGACCTGCCGATCGTGCTCTACAACGTGCCTGCGCGCACGGTCACCGATATCCTCGATGACACGGTGGTCGAGCTGGTGCGCAAATACCCTGACCGGATCGTGGCGATCAAGGATGCCAGCGGCGATCTGTCGCGCGTCGCCGATCACCGCATGGGCATCGGGCGCGAGTTCTGCCAATTGTCGGGCAATGACGAGTTGTGGCTGCCCCACGCGGCAGCGGGCGGGCGCGGGTGCATCTCGGTGACTGCCAACGTCGCGCCCAAGCTGTGCGCCGCGTTCCACGAAGCCATTGCCGCGAACGAGCTGAAAAAGGCGCGCGAATTGAACGACCAGCTGTTCCCGCTGCACTACGCCATGTTCTCCGACGCATCGCCTGCGCCGGTCAAATATGCCCTGTCCCGTGTCCACGACTGGATCGCCCCGGAGGTGCGCCTCCCGTTGGTGGAATGCTCGGACGAGGCCAAGCGCGCGGTTGACGAGGCGCTGGTATCGGCGGGGGTGCTGCCAGCCTGAACCCCGCCGCTTAGACCACCTCGTCTTCGTCCAGCAGGCGTTCGGCAAAGCCCTGCGGTTCGCTGGCGAGGATCGCGTCGGTGATCGAATCGATCCGTGCGCCAACCCGCTCGGGATGATCAATCACCGCAATGTGGTACAAGGCGTCGCCCTGGTGGACCACTGGCAGCGTGGCGTGGCCGATGATGATGCCGTCGGCCGGGCTCAGCAGTTCCTGCGCATCTTCGCCGAACAATCCCGCTACGCAGGCAAGCAGATCGCCCTTGCGCACGGGATCGCCGCTCTTGCGCACCCGGTGCGTGACGCCGCCGCGCGGGCTGCGCACCCAGACCGAGCGGTTGGCGCGCGCCGGGATGCCGACAGTGGTAAGCCCGTCATCGGCATCGATCATACCGCAATGCGCCAGCACCCGGTTGACGCCGGCAACGCCCGTCTCGATTGAGAGCCGGTCAAATCGCAGCGCCTCGCCCGCTTCCATCAGCAGCATCGCGACGCCCTTTTTCTGTGCCAGATCGCGCAGGGAGCCTTCGCGTAAGGGGCTCTCGATGATCACCGGCGCGCCGAACGCCATCGCCAGTTCGACCAGCCGCTTGTCGCCCGCAGCAATCCGGATCTGCGGCAAGTTGTAGCGATGGATCGCGGCCGAATGGATGTCGATCCCCATCTCGCAGCGCCCCACTACCTCACGATAAAAGATATTGGCAAGCTGGCCCGCGAGCGAGCCGTTGGCGCTGCCGGGAAAGCTCCGATTGAGATCGCGCCGGTCGGGCAGATAGCGGGTGTGGGTCATGAAGCCGAAGATGTTGGCGACCGGCACCAGCAGCACCGTGCCTGCTAGGCCGAGCGGATCGAGTTCCTGCGCCAGCCGCTGGATGATCGCGGTGCCGATGATCTCGTCACCATGGATTGCCGCGCTCACGAACACCGCCGGGCCGGGCCGCGCACCGTGCAGCACCCGCACCGCGAGCGATGAGGCGGTGCCGGTTGCCATGGTGGTGATCGGAAAGGCGACATCGCTTGCAGTGCCAGCAGCAATCGTCTCGCCGCCGATGGTAAATGGTTCCGGTCTATCCATGCGCCCGCGTTCCCCCCTGCTGCCGCCCCCGATAGCGCAAAGCTTACCGCGCAATCGGCCAAAGCGCAAAGCCCCTCGCTTTTTCGCTACGCCGCGCCTACATCGCCCCCCCTTATGGTACGCCCCAAACCCGTCACTTTCGACAAGCTCAAGATCGTCGCCGAAAACCGCCGCGCGCGGTTCGACTACTATATCGAGGACACGTTCGAGGCCGGGTTCGCCTTGCAGGGCACCGAGGTGAAGGCGTTGCGGGCGGGCGAGGCATCAATCGCTGAGAGCTATGCCGAGGTGAAGGACGGGCAGGTCTGGCTGATCAACTCGAATATCCCCGAATACAGCCACGGCAACCGCCTCAATCATGAACCGCGCCGCCCGCGCAAACTGCTACTGCACGAACGCGAGATCGAGAAATTCGTCGGCGCGGTCGAGCGCAAGGGCATGACACTTGTGCCGCTGATGGTGTATTTTAACAGCACCGGGCGCGCCAAGATCGAACTCGCGCTGGCCAAGGGCAAGCAGAACCACGACAAGCGCGCCACCACCAAGGACCGCGACTGGAAGCGCGACAAGGCCCGGCTGATGCGGGATCGCGGCTGATCGCAGGCGCGGCCACAATTTTGTCACGCAGCGGATGATTTACCTACTGGTCAGCTTTGCCAAGCACCCCATATGGTCAAGCATAATGATGGCCTGTTCGACTCTCAGCCAAGGCGGCCTGTTCGCACCGGTGCCCGCACCCCAGTGCGTCGGCGAGGCTGAGACATGAGCAACCCGCCGCCGTCCAAGCCGACGTCCAAGCCAACGCCCAAGCCCACAATCGCCACGCGCTCCAAGACCTGGGCGATGGACGTGATCCGCAAGAACACGCCGACGCGTGAGGAAATGGCGAAAAACCGCTTTCTTGCACCGGTTGCCCACCGCGTCATGTCGCCTGAGCTATGGCGCTTCACCCGCCGCTCGGTCCCCCGCGGGGTGGCGCTCGGGTTGTTTGCGGCTTTCATCTTCCCGCTTGGGCAGATCCTCATTTCCACCTTCCTCGCCCTGCCGGTGCGCGCCAACGTGCCGCTCGCCGCGCTGGTTACGTTCGTCACCAACCCCTTCACGCTGCCCTTCTGGCTGGTAATTGCCAATCGCACCGGCGACTTCGTGCTGCATTTCGGATCGGCCGCGCCGGCTGTGGTCAGCGCCGGGTCGGGGAGCGGCGCTTGGGCCTATCTGTCAGACGCCTACGCGCTCGCCGGCACCACGCTGGTCGGCTATCTGGTGCTATCCTTTGTCACCCCGGTGATCGGCTATGTCCTGTCCGGCTGGGTGTGGCGCGCTGTAGTGTCGCGCCGCCGCGCTAAACGGTTGAAGGCGATGGAAGCGCGGCTCGACCGGCGGCTCGGCGCGCAGTAGGAAAGCGGCTCAGGCTCCCACCTTTCGTCCGGGGCCGCACCGTAGTCATAGGAGCCTTCCCGCTTGTCCCGCCGCCTTGGCACCGATTCGCAACAACTGACTGCCGAGACCGATACACCCGGCATGCCGGATATCGGTGCCGCCGCCGATGCGCCGTCGCCGATGACGCTGTTGCTCGGCCTCGGTGCAGCGCTGGTGGTGAGCGCCGGCGTGCTCTATTTCGCCACCGGCAGCGGACTGGTGGCGCTCGCCTTCGTGCTGGCGGCAGGCGTGCTGCTTGGCGGGGTGGCAGCGCTCGACCGCATGCGCGCGGCGCCCGCCGACGATCTGCTCAGCGCGCCCGATTGGAGCGTTACCGTCGCCGCGATCGAGCGCGCAGGCGAAGCGATCGCGATTACCGACCGCGCCAACCGCATGGTGTGTGCCAACCGCATGTTCCTCGACCATTTCGGCGCTAATGCCGCTCCCCCGGCGCTGCCCGTATCGCGCGCGGCGTTGGAGGCAGTGACGATAGTTGCGCGCAATGCCTGGCGCGACGGTATAGGCGCGATCGAGGCGTTTGAGGCGGCCGATGAAACGCAGTGGCAGGTGACCGCCACCCGCGCCGGGCGCGGCGAGGATCACCTGATCTGGCGGCTGCGCCCGATTGCCCGCACGCGCGGCGCCAGCCTTGGTGCGCTCGATCTGTCCGGGCCGTTCGGGACAATGCTCAGCCGCGCCGGGATCGAGACCGCAATCACCACGGCAGACGGCGTGATCCGCGCGGTCAGCGCCGGCTTTGCCGAGCGCGCGGCGGGGGATGAACGCGCAACGATGGTCGGTCAGGATTTCGTCAGCTTCCTGCGTTCGGACGAGCGCGACCGCATTTTCTTCGCCCGCGAAGGGCGCGGCGGCACCCCGCAAACGCTGGTTGATGTGCCGCTGATCGATCCGGCGCAGCAGGCCGCGCCCGCCGGGCCGGACGAGGCCACATCGCTGATGTTGCTGATCGATAGCGGGGTCGGGATCGGGTCGGGCTGGGACGGCGCTTCGCAGGCCGGGGTAGCGCAGCTTGACGCGCTGCTTGCGCAATTGCCGCTCGGCCTTGCCATGACCGACCGCGACGGGCGCTTCCTGTTCGGAAACGATGCGTTCCTGCGCTCGGTTGCCCGTGAGGGGCGCGGGCTGCCGCAATTCCCGACCGATCTGGTGGTGCGCGAGGACAAGGCCGCGCTATCCGATGCGGTGCGCCGCCACGGGCGCGGCCCTTCGAGCAGCGGCGATGTCGCGGTGCGGCTGGTGGGAAGCGCGGAGGAGCCGGTCTCGCTCGGCCTTGCGGGCGTGCGCGGGCTGGGCGAGGCGGCGGTGCTGCTAAGCTTGGCGGATTCGAGCCAGGAAAACCAACTCAGGCGGCAGGTGGCGCAGGCGACCAAGATGCAGGCGGTCGGCCAGCTTGCGGGCGGCGTGGCGCATGATTTCAACAATGTGCTAACCGCTATCATCGGCACCTGCGATCTGATGCTGCTGCGCCATATCCCCGGCGACAGCGACTATGACGACATCCAGCAGATCCGCGCCAATTCCAACCGGGCCGCCGCGTTGACGCGGCAATTGCTCGCCTTCTCGCGCCAGCAGACGCTGCGGCCCGAGATTATCCAGCTGCCTGACGTCGTTAGTGAGGTCAGCCCGCTGATCAAGCGGCTGCTGGGGGAGAAGATCACCTACTACGTCCAGCACGACCGCAATCTCGGCCCGGTGCGGGCTGATCCGCAGCAATTGGAGCAGGTCATCATGAATCTCGCGGTCAATGCGCGCGACGCGATTCAGGGGAACGGGGGTCAATCGCGCGGGGACGGGCGGGGACGCATCTCGCTGTTCACCCGCTCGCTGCAAGCCAAGCAGGTGGTGCAGTTGGGGTCAGAGGTGCTACCCGCGGCGGACTACACCGTGCTGATCTTGCAGGACACCGGCGGCGGCATCCCCCCGCACGTGCTGCCCAAGCTGTTCGAGCCGTTCTTCACCACCAAGGAGCAGGGCAAGGGGACCGGGCTTGGCCTGTCGACCGCCTACGGGATCGTCAAGCAATCGGGTGGGTTCATCTTCGCCGATAACATCGCCGACAAGGGGGGGCACCCCACCGGCGCACGCTTTACCGTCTATTTCCCGGTCCACCGCGGCGAAATGCCGAAGAAGCGCGAGGCGCCGCCGTTGGTCTCATCGGACTGGTCGGCGGGCGGCAAGGTGCTGTTGGTCGAGGATGAGGAGATGGTACGCACCGTTGCCGAACGCGCGCTCGCCCGCGCTGGCTATGATGTCACGTCATGCGCAAACGGGGAGGAAGGGCTTGCAGCGATCGCGGAAGGGGGCGTGTTCGACGTCGTCGTCAGCGACGTGGTGATGCCGGGGATGGACGGACCTGCCATGGTTCGCGCAATCCGCGCCCGCTTGCCGCAAATGCCGGTATTGTTCATGTCGGGCTACGCGGAGGAACAACTGCGCCGCGACATCGACATTGCCGATATGCATTTCATTGCCAAGCCGTTCAGCGTCGCGTCGATCGGCGACAAGGTCGGTGCGGTGTTGTCCCAGGCGCGCGCCGAGCAGACTGCGGGGCAAGCGGCGGAGGCGTAGGGCGGCCGAAGCCTTGGGCGGCGCGGCCCCGGACATTGCTCGGGCGAAAAGCGCCATTCACCTTGGATAAACCGCGCAAGTCGATCATGGTCACCTACGGAGACAGGAGGGGACGGCATGACCATTCGGGCATTGATCGCGGCACGCAGGGTTACGGCTACTGCGCTGGCTGCAGTGGGACTAACGGCAGCGGCAGCCACGGCACAATCGATCCCGGCGCCGGACGAAACATCTCAGGGCGACGTCGCGCTGACGATCTACAATGGCGGCATCACGCTGGTGCAGGACGTGCGCCAGATCGCCATCGCCAACGGCGTCAGCCGGGTCGAATTTCCCGATGTCTCAGCCGCGATCCAGCCTGAAACCCTGAGCTTCGCCGCCGCAAACACCACGATCATCGAGCAGAATTTCGATTACGACCTGCTCACTCCATCCAAGCTGATGGACAAGGCAATCGGGCAGACTGTGACGCTGCTGCGCACCAATCCTGCCACCGGCGTGGAAACCCGCGAACGCGCCACGGTGCTCTCGACCGCAGGCGGCGTGGTGATCCGGATCGGTGAGCGGATCGAGGTGCTGCGCGATGATGGTCTGCCGGTGCGTGTGATCTTCGACCGCGTGCCGCCGGGCCTGCGCGCCCGCCCGACGCTCTCGGTCAATCTTGACAGCAGCCGCGCTGGCACCCGCCCGGTTTCGCTGCGCTATCTCACCAGTGGGCTCGGCTGGCAGGCCGATTACGTCGCGCTTTATAACGAGGCGGGCGGCACCATCGATATGCAGGGCTGGGTGACGCTCACCA